>DASXJG010000031.1:0-5898 GCA_036497525.1 Gaiellaceae bacterium | reverse complement strand
GAAGCCGCTCACCGCCTGGCGGGGCAACGACGGCCGGCTTCACTACTACGCGAAGCCCGGCTTCGCCGAGCGAGGACACGACCAGGTCGGCGCCGACCTCGCGGCCGGGGCGCTCGCGCGGCTCCGGTATCCGAACGCGCTTCGGCAGCGCGTCGTCCGGATCGTCCGCCGCCACATGTTCAGCCCCGGGAAGGGCGACGCCCTGCGCGCTCGGCGGTTCCTCCGCCGCAACGGTGACGAGCTCGCCTTCGATCTGCTCGACCACAAGCACGCCGACCTGCTCGGCAAGCGCGGGAGTGGCGGCGAGCCCCCGCCGCAAGACGAGATCGACGCGCTGACGCGCTTCCGTGAGGTGGTGGCAGAGGAGCGGTCGAGCCCGCACCGCCTGAGCGACCTCGCGGTGGACGGAAACGACCTGATCGAGCTCGGCTTCGAGCCGGGGCCGCAGCTTGGGCGCATCCTCAACGAGCTGCTCGACGCAGTGGTCGACGAGCCCGCGCTCAACGCACGGGACGCGCTTCTCGCGCGGGCGAAGGAGCGCCTGTGATCCGCTGGTGGGTCTACGGCTACGAGGTCGCGTTCACGACACGCGTCGGCGGCGTGAGCGAAGGGCCGTACTCCTCCCTCAACCTCGGACGCAAGAGCGGCGACGAGGTGGAGCGCGTCGACGAGAACCGTCGCATCGCGTGCGATGCGCTCGGCGCCGACCTGGCGAAGCTCGCACTCAACTACCAGGTGCACTCGGACCGCGTCATTCGGGCGGCCCCGGGGGTGCGCGGCGAGCACGCGGACGGGCTGTGGACGGACGAGCCCGGGCAGCCGATCCTTGCCATGTCCGCGGACTGCCTACCCATCGCGGTGGCGCGGGTCCTCGCGGATGACCATGCCGTGGCGGTTCTTCACGCCGGCTGGCGAGGGCTACTCGGGGGCATCGTCGAAGCCGGAGCGGAGGCGCTCGGGGGAGAGACCCTCGCGGCCATGGTCGGGCCGGGCATCGGGCCGTGTTGCTACGAGGTGGGGGAGGAGGTGGCGGCTCCGTTTCGCGAGCGCTTCGGCGAGGACGTCGTCCGCGACGGGCGCCTCGACCTCTGGACGAGCGCGGAGCGGGCCCTCCGCGCAGCGGGCGTCGGGCACGTCGAGCGGCTCGACCGCTGCACGGCCTGCGAGCCGGAGACGTTCTTCTCCCACCGGCGCGACCGCGGCGTCACGGGCAGGCAGGGGGTGATCGCCTACGTCACCGGCTGAGATCCGTGAGCGCTACGAGCGAATCCGCGAGGAGGTCGGCCCGGCGGTCACCGTCGTGACGGCGACGAAGTACGTCCCGCTCGCCGACATGGCCGCCCTCGCCGAGGCCGGCGTCGAGGTGGTGGGAGAGAACCGCGCCCAGGACCTGAGCGCCAAGCACGACGCCTACGGCGACGCCTTCCGCTGGCACTTCATCGGCCACCTCCAGAGTCGCAAGGCACCGCAGGTCAGCGAGCTCTGCGAGCTCTGCCACTCGCTCGCGTCCGAGTCGGCGGCGCGCAAGCTCACGATCCCCGCGCTCGTCGAGGTCAACCTCTCGGGTGAGCCGACGAAGTCCGGCGTGTCCCCCGGCGAGCTGCCCACGTTGCTCGAGGCCTACGACGACGTCCGCGGGCTGATGACCATGCCGCCCGCGACCGGCGATCCGGAGGCTTCGCGGCCGTACTTCCGGCGGCTGCGCGAGCTCGCGGAGAGCCACGGCCTGCGCGAGCTCTCGATGGGGACGAGCCAGGACTACCGGGTCGCCGCCGAGGAGGGAGCGACCTACGTCCGCGTCGGCGCAGTCCTGTGGCAGCGCTAACATCGGCGGCGCGATGGGTCTCTCAGACGTCTGGGCCCGCACCCTCGTCTACTTCGGCATCGCCGAGGAGGAGGACTGGGACGAGGACGGCTACCTCACCGAGGACGAGCTCGCCGACCCGTACGAGCGGCAGAACGTGCGGCAGCTCCCGGCGCGCCGGTCGCGGCGCGACTACGACGACGACTGGACCGATCCGGAGCCCGAGACAGGCGCCCGGCGGACGAGCATCTTGCGACCGCAGGCCTCGTCGCGGCGCGTCCGCAACCTCGAGCCCGTGCGCGGGCCGGCCACGTCGCGCGTCCACCTCATCCTTCCGCGCAGCTTCAACGACGCGCAGCAGCTTGCCGACCGGTTCAAGGACGGCGTCCCCGTCATCCTCAACCTCCAGTCGGCCGACTCGGAGCTCTCGAAGCGGCTGATCGACTTCGCCAGCGGGCTCACGTACGCGCTCGATGGCGGGATGCAGCGAATCGCCGACAAGGTGTTCCTCCTCACGCCGCCCGACGTCGAGCTCTCGGCCGAGGACCGGGCGCGGATGCTCGAGCGCGGCTTCTTCAACCAGGCATAGGAATACCCCGGTGCAAGGCGAACGAGCCGGGATGGGCTTTTCGGCCACGTTCGGGCTGCTTGCCGACGCCATTTCGAGCGTCGAGACGTTCGTCAACGTCTTCACCACGCTCTACGGGCTCGTGATCCTCGCGTACATCCTCACTGGCTGGTTGCGGCTGCCCTATTCGCCGACGCTCAACCGGATCCAGCGCTTTCTCTACGACGTCTGCGAGCCGTATCTGCGCCTGTTCCGCCGCCTGCTGCCCGCCACGGGAGCAATCGACTTCTCGCCGATCCTCGCGTTCATCGCGCTCGGCGTGATCGACCGCCTCCTGATCTGGATCCTCGACCACTTCCACTAGAGGAGGAACCCATGGCACTCACACCCGTCGAGATCAGACATCTGACACCGCCGCGTACCACGTTCGGCGGCTACCGCACCGGGCCGACCGAGAAGCTGCTGGAGGACATCGCGGCGAGCTTCGAGGACGTCTGGCGCGAGCGCGCCGACCTGGCGGACAAGGTCGAGCAGCTCGAGACAGACCTCGTCCGTTTCCGTGAGCTCGAGAGCCTTCTGCGCACGACGCTCGTCTCCGCGGAGCAGGCGTCCGCCCAGATGCGCGACCAGGCGCGGCGAGAGGCGAAGCTCATCCTCAGCGAGGCGCACGCAGAGGCACGCGAGATCCAGCGGCGCGCCGTGGCCGAGAACGACCGGCTCTCGCTGGAGGCGCGCCGGGTGCGGGCGCAGCTGATCGACGCGCTCTCCGCACTCGACGAGCCGGCGAAGACCGCGGAACCGGAGCCGACGCAGACTCCCGACGCCGAGCAGGGCGAGGACACCGCCGAAGAGCGCAGCTGGTACGGCTTCCCGAGCGGCAAGACGCTGCCCGACGCGGACGCTGCATAGGGGTGGGTGCCCCGACGTAAACTGAGCGCATGACGGCGGAATCGACGCGATTGCGCGTGCGCGTCAGCCCCGGCTCCGGCCGGACGGCTCTCGTGGGACGGCACGGCGACGCGTGGAAGGTCCGCGTCACCGAGGCGCCCGAGCGCGGTCGAGCGAACGAGGCCGTCCTCCGCCTCCTCGCCGAGACCCTCGCGCTGCCGCGCACGGCCCTGACACTCGTTTCGGGCCACGGCGGCCGGGAGAAGATCGTCGAGCTCACGGGGATCGGGCCGGCGCTGATCGAGCGGCGCCTCGCCTCGGCCGCCTCCACGGACCGGGGCAGGAGGGAGAGGCGGTGACGAGCATCGATACCGATCGGTTCCGCGAGGCACTCCTCGAGGAGCGCAAGCGGGTCGAGCACGCCCTCGCGACGCTCCGCGACCAGCGTCCCGGCTCGCTCGACGAAGAGGTGGAGGAGTTGCCCGCGACGAGCGACAACCACCTCGCGGAGACCGCAACCGCGACCCTCGGGCGCGAGATCGACTACACCCTCGGCGAGAACTCCGGCCACGTGCTCGTCGACATCGACTCCGCGCTCAAGCGCATCGACGACGGCACATACGGCACCTGCGTCAGCTGCGGCAACGAGATCCCGCTGGGACGGTTGGAGGCGCACCCCGCCGCATCCCTCTGCATCGACTGCAAGCGGCAAGCCGAGGGAGGATGAGCGAGCCTCTGCGGCAGCTCGAGGTTCGGGTCGGCTCTGCGACCGATGCGTTGACACCCCTCTCGCGCGCCACCCGCTCGTTCGCGGCGACGCCGGTGCAATGGGTGTCGCTCACCGCGATCGCGCTCGCGGCAATCGTCGCCGACCAGGTGACGAAGCACATCGTGACCGCCAACCTCGCGCTCGGCGACCGGCTCCACGTCGTCGGCCCGTTCGCGATCAGGCACGTCCGGAACTCCGGCATCGCGTTCGGCCTCTTCGCCCACGCGACGGCGGGCGTGATCGCGCTCACCGCGGTCGCGATCGCCTGGATGCTGGCCTACTTCGCCCGCTCCGGTGCGCGCCATCCGGTGCTGCCCATCGCGCTCGGGCTCGTGATCGGCGGCAGCATCTCGAACCTCGCCGACCGCGTGCGGCTCGGCTTCGTGACCGATTTCCTCGACTTCCGGTACTGGCCCGCGTTCAACCTCGCTGACAGCTTCATCGTGATCGGGGTCGCGATCCTCGTCGGCGCGCTGGCCCTGGCGGACAGGAGCCCCCGCCAGGGCGCGGCGTCGAAGCGCTGAAGCGGCACGTCGTTCCGCCGGAGGCCGCGGGAGAGCGGCTCGACCGCTACCTCGCCACACTGCCGGAGGTCGAGTCGCGCGGCGAGGCCGGGCGGCTGCTCGCCGCAGGAGCCGTGCTCGTCGACGGGCGGGCGCTGGGGAAGAGCCACAAGCTCGAGGGTGGGGAGGAGATCGAGATCGAGCCGCCGGCGCCGGCCGCCGCGGAGCCGTTGGTCGCGCCGCCCGAGCTCACGGTGACCTACACCGACGAGCACCTTCTCGTCGTGGACAAGCCGGCGGGCGTCGTCGTCCATCCCGCTCCGGGCCACGCGGGCGGGACGCTCGCACACGCACTCGCGGCCGCGGGCGCAGCGGGCGGGGAGGAGGACCGGCCGGGCATCGTCCACCGTCTCGACCGGAACACGTCCGGCCTGCTCGTCGTCGCTCGTACGCAGGAGACGTACGAGCGGCTACAGCGGATCGTGCGGCGGAGGGAGCTGACGCGCGAGTACCTCGCCCTCGTCGCCGGCACGCCAAGGTCGCGGCACGGCACGATCGAGGCGCCGGTCGGCCGCGACCGGCACAACCGGCTCCGTCAGTCGCTCGACACCGCCACGCCGCGCGCAGCCGTGACGCATTTCGAGCTCGAGGAGCTGCTGCCGAAGCACGCGCTGCTCCGCGTCCGGCTCGAGACCGGGCGGACGCACCAGATACGCGTCCACCTCGAGGCGATCGAGCTCCCGGTCGCCGGTGACCCGGTCTATGGAATCGCAGGAGACCTCGGTCTCGAGCGGCAGTTTCTCCACGCGGCGCGGCTCGCGTTCACACACCCGGTCACGGGCGCCGAAGTGGACGTGTCGTCTCCTCTGCCGCCGGATCTCACCGCGGCGCTGGCAGCGGCGCAAGCCAGCTAACCTTCCCGGGTTCCTGTCCCTACTCCCCGGCGGAACAGCCGTGGCGCGCGTGCCTCTCCTCGCGGGAGGTGCGCCTCGACTCCGACCGGCGTACGAGCACCAAAAACCAATCTGGAAGGAGCTTCCATGTCAGTTTCGACTGAGCCGGCCTCGACTGGCGCCGCGGTCTCGATGCGCGAGTTGCTGGAGGCCGGAGTCCACTTCGGCCACCAGACGCGGCGCTGGAACCCCAAGATGCGCCGCTTCATCTTCGCCGAGCGCGGCGGCATCTACATCATCGACCTCACGCAGACCTCCGAGCGGCTCGACGAGGCGCAGCAGTTCCTGCGCAACGTGGCGGAGCGCGGCGGGACCGTCCTCTTCGTCGGCACGAAGAAGCAGGCACAGGACGCCGTCGAGAACGAGGCGAAGCGGATCGACATGCCGTACGTCAACCACCGCTGGCTCGGCGG
>DASXJG010000030.1:0-24720 GCA_036497525.1 Gaiellaceae bacterium | reverse complement strand
CACGAGCAGGGCGCGATCTTCGTCTGTGACGCGGCCCAGGCGGCGCCGCACATGAAGCTCGACGTGCAGGCGCTCGGCGCCGACTTCGTCGCTGTCTCGGGCCACAAGATGTGCGGGCCGAGCGGCGCAGGCGCGCTCTGGGGGCGCACCGAGCTGCTCCAGACGATGGAGCCGTTCCTCACCGGCGGCCACATGATCAACTCCGTCCGCGTCGACAAGACGACCTGGGGCGAGCTGCCGCACAAGTTCGAAGCCGGCACCGCGCCGATGGCCGAGGCCGTCGGCCTGGGCGCCGCGATCGACTACCTCGAGGCGATCGGGCTCGACGCGATCGAGGCGCACGAGCACGAGCTCGCCGCCTACGCGCTCGGCCGGTTGGAGGAGATTCCCGGAATCACGCTCTACGGCCCGCCGGCGGACCGGCGCGCGGGCATCGTCTCGTTCAACCTCGACGGGATCCACCCGCACGACGTCGCACAGATCCTCGACCTCCAGGGCGTCGCGATCCGCGCCGGCCATCACTGCTGCCAGCCGCTGATGCAGAAGCTCGGCGTCGCAGCGACGAACCGCGCGAGCTTCTACCTCTACACGCTCCCGGAGGAGATCGACCAGCTCGTCGAAGGGCTCTACGCCGTCCGTAAGGTGTTCGTATGAGCGACTTCGCACTCGAGAACCTGTACCGCGAGGTAATCCTCGACCACTACAAGAACCCGCGCGGGCACGGGGTGATCGAGCACGCCGACGCCGAGGCCGAGGGCCAGAACCCGCTCTGCGGCGACGAGGTCTCGATCTACGTCGAGTTCGGCGAGGATGGGGAGACGATCGACGACGTGAAGTTCTCGGGCCGCGGCTGCGCGATCTCGCAGGCCGCGACGTCGATGCTGATGGAGATGACGAAGGGCCGCACCGCCGAGCAGGTAGCGGCGCTCGACAAGGACGAGCTGCTCGCGGAGATCGGCGTCCCGCTCAGTCCCATCCGCCTCAAGTGCGCGATGCTCGGCCTGACGACGTTGAAGGTCGCGTTGCACAAGGCCAAGGGGACGCCGCTGCCCGACGGCCTCGCCGGCTTCGACGAGCTCGACCTCAGCTGAGCGTGACGGAGCTCGAGGTCGCCGCGGCCGACGCGTTCCCGCCCGGCTCGACGAAGATCGTCCGCCACGGCACTCTCTTCGTCGGCGTCTACAACTGCGGCGGCGAGCTCTTCGCGATCGAGGACCGCTGCTCGCACGACGACGGGCCGCTCTGCGAGGGCGACTGGGACGAGGAGATGTGCCGCGTCATCTGCCCGCGCCACGGCTCGGCCTTCGACCTCGCTACTGGAACACCGCGCAGCCTGCCGGCGACGGAGCCGGTCGCGACGTACCCCGTGCGCGTCGTCGACGGCTCGATCGTTGTCGAGCTGCCCTAGGCGACCTTCGGGGACGAGCTGCGGACCACGCTCTCGGTCCGGTTCCGGCCGTTCGTCTTTGCCCGGTAGAGGCCCTGGTCGGCGGCGCCGAGCAGCGCTTCCACGTCGTCCTCCGGCAGCATCGTCGCGACGCCACAGCTCGCGCTCGTCCGCATCTCGCCCACCGGATGCGCCTCGATCGTGCGCCGGAGCCGCTCCGCGAAGCGGCGGGCTCCCGGTAGGTCGGTCTCGGGTAGGACGAACACGAACTCTTCGCCGCCCCAGCGGGCGACCGTGTCCCCCTGGCGGGCAAGCGAGGTGAGGAGGCGGCTGACCGCGCGCAGCATCATGTCGCCCGCGGCGTGGCCGAACGAGTCGTTGATCTCCTTGAACCGGTCGAGATCGAGCAGGACGATCGCGAGCTCGTGCTTGAACCGGTGGGCACGGGAGATCTCGGCGGCGAGGATTTCCTCGAGCGCGCGACGGTTTGCCAGGCCCGTGAGCGCGTCGATGCGGGCCTCGCTCGCCTGCTCCTCCGTCCAGCGGAACGCGCGCAGCAGCGGGCGGGCGAGGACGAACGTGAAGAGCATCAGCGCCAACAGCGCGAGCAGCACGGCTTCGGCGACCCGGGTGTAGGCGGCGTCCTTCCGGTCGGCGACGATCGCGCCGGGGAGGTAGGCACGGACGCCGACGCCGCTTGCGAGGGGTAGCGTCAACCCGTGCTTGCTGCCGGCGGGAGCGGCGCCGCCGAGGCGGACGGAGGCGAGCCGGACTCCGTGCGCGTCCGGCGCCGAGAGCCGCGCGAGAGTCGCCGCGTCGACGGGCAGCTGCGCGATCACTGCGCCGATCGTGTGACCGCCGCTGACGAGCGGGACACGAGCCGTGACGGCGCGCGCGATCCGCCGTCCGTAGCTGCGGCCGCGGACCACGAGCAGCAGCCCGTTGCTGCGGGCCAGCCGCTCGAGCCTCGTCGTCTCCCGCCCGCTGATCGCCGCCTGGAACTCGGGCGACGAGGCGACTGCAATGGCGTGCAGCTCCCGCCTGTCGAGGAGCCGGGTGAACCGCGCCTTGGCCGTAACGGCCGCGTCGCGTGTCTCGAAGTCGATAGCGCGGGTGACGTTGCCGACCTCGTCGCGGACGATGACGTACGAGACGCACGCGAGCGGGAAGATCGCGACGACCGCGAGCGTGAGCATCAGGCGGAACCGGAGCCCCCAACCGAGTGGGGAGCGTCTCAGCTGTGCGCGCTCAGTGACCGTGGCCGTGGCCGTGCGAATCGTCGCCATGCCCATGGCCGTGCGAGCCGTGGCCAGGTGGACCGTCGTGGTCGCCCTCTTTGTGGGAAGGGCCGCCGAAGGCGTGCTTCGGCGGCTTCGGAGCGCGGTGGCCGTGCCCGTTGGGGATTTGTGAGGGCTGTCCGTGGTGGGGATGCTCGTGAGGCGGCGACGGCGCCTTCGGAGATGCGCGGTGCTCAGGATGTGCGGGGTGGTCCGGATGCGCAGGGTGCTCTGGATGTGCGGGGTGGGACGGATGCACCGGGCGGTCCGGATGTGCGGGGTGCTCCGGTTGTTCGGGATGCCCCGGGGACTCGCCGGGCTTCGGCGGCTTGGCTTGCTTCGCGAGCTTCGGTGTTCTCGCGGGCTTGGCCGCTTTGCCGGAATTCGCAGCCTTCTTCGCCAAACCCGGCGGGAGATGGCCGTGATGACCGACCGCGAGGGAGGGCTTCGGCTCCTCGTGAGCTGCCGGCGACGGGGTTGGCGACGCGGTCGCAGGGGAGAGCGAGACGGCGCCGCCTGCCTGTGGCGCAGTCGGGGACCGGCTCGAAGAGCGGCTCGGCGCCGGCTTGGCAACCGGCTTCGCATGTCCCACCGCTGCCTGGCTACCCGTGGCCGTCGAGGAGCTGGGCGCGGTTATTGGCGCGACCGGCGCGGTCGGAGCCGGCGTCGGAGCGACCGAGGTGCGAGGTGCGTGAGTCCGTGGATGGCGGGCCGGCGCCGACACCACGACGCTCTCGGCCGGCGGCGCGCTCGAGATTCCTCCGGTCGAGGGGAGCTGCAAGGTGCCGGAGTCGAGGAACAGGGCCATCGCCCCCGCTCCGAGGAGCAGCGGGATCGCCACCAGTGCCGCGCGACGAGCAATGCGAGCGAGCAGTCCCATAGTCACTTTTCCGGCAGCCGCAGCGCCGGGATGAGCAATCCCCCTTCCGACTTCACCTTCCTCGGCCTCAGCGAGAGATACAAGAAAGCCCTGTGCAGTACAACACCCCTTCAGGACAGAGTGCCGGAGTTTCCGTGGAATTGTGAACGACCTGCCGCGGCCTTGCTGACCTAGCCGCAGGAACGGAAGCGCCGCCAGGCTCCCGACCGGACAGGGGCGATCCAGAGCGACGTGCAGTTCGCCCTGGAGGTCCGCGCGGCGACGACCAGCGTCGTCCCGTCGGGCGACCACGTCGGCCGGCCGTCGACCAACGCGAACGTTCCTGCGCGACGGACGTTGCGATGGGTGTGGAGGTCGACCACCGCGACACCCGCATGCGTCGAGCTTGGCCGGCCGTAGCCCGCGACGTAGGCGAGCGAACGGGAATCCGGGGAGAACACCGGCGGCTCGCCGCCGAACCGCGAACCGACGGAGCGTGTCCTCCCGCCCAGCCTCAGGACCCGGAGAAGGCTGCCGTGCCGCCCCTGCTTGACGTAGGCGATCAGCTCTCCGTTCGGAGACCAGACGGGGGACTCGCCGCTCCGCACGATCTGGCGCCGTGTGCCATTCCGCCAAGCAGCGAGCCAGACGCCCTGCGCGTTCCCGCAGTTCGTCGCCGGGCAGGCCGCCCGGCCGTACGCCACGTGCCTTCCGTCGGGGGCGAGTGCGGGAAACAGATCCAGCTCCCCCGGCCGGCCGACCGCCGTCACGTTCCGGGTGGCCGTGTCGAGGATGTGGATCGGGGCGGGGCAGTTCGGGTGACCGCAGGTGCTGGTGTAGCCGGTGGTCGCGACGAGCCGGCGCGACGCGTCGGTCGAGAAGTTCAGGTCGGAGAGCTGATTGAGCACAGTGGCCTGTCCGCGGAGGGTCAGCCGGAACAGCTGGACGACGCCGCCGAGCTGAGCGTCGACGAGAAGTGAGCTGGACGTCTGCCACATGATCTGCCCGACTTCGTCCACGCCGTCCAGCGGGCTGTGGCCGAACTGATGCAGCGCCCTCGCGCGCCGGCCCGAGGCGTCGGCCACCCAGACCGTCCCGTAGCCGTTCGTCGGGCCGGCCACCCACGCTACGTGCTTGCCGTCCGGAGACCAGGCGGGTTGGGTCAAGAAGGTCGTGCGAATCACCTGTCTCTCGGCCTGGGCTCCGGCGGTCAGGACCAGCGCGGCGGCGGCAACGGCCAGCAGCTGCGCTCCGGTCGAGAACTTCATCGACGTATCTTTGCTGGTCGTGACAGAACTGATCCGCTGCTGGCCGACCGACGACCCGCTCTACATCGCGTACCACGACGAGGAGTGGGGGCGTCCGGTTTGCGACGAGCACGGGCTTTACGAGCGCCTCTGCCTCGAGGGCTTCCAGGCCGGGCTCGCCTGGATCACGATCCTGCGCAAGCGCGAGGCGTTCCGGAAGGGCTTCGCCGGCTTCGACCCCGAGCGCGTCGCACGCTTCGGCGAGCGCGACGTCGAGCGGCTGCTCGCGGACGCCGGCATCGTCCGGCACCGCGGCAAGATCGAGGCGGCGATCGCGAACGCGCGCGCCACGCTCGCGCTGCGTGAAGCCGGGACGCCGCTCGACGAGCTCATGTGGGAGTACCGCGACGCCGCGGACGGGAAGGAGCTCTCGAAGCGACTCAAGTCCGCTGGCTTCCGCTTCGTCGGCCCGACGACGGTCCACTCGGCCATGGAGGCGTGCGGGATTGTCAACGGGCACCACCTCGACTGCTGGGTGCACGACGCGGTCGAGCGGGAGCGCGCGACTCTGGTGTCGAAGCGGTAAACGCCCGCGTCTACTTCATCCCTCAAGGATGAAGTGAAGCGTTGCCTCCAGGCATAGCGTCTCCGGCACCTGCCCAGAGGTTAAGGAGGAGTCGATCATGTCGACAGCAACCGCCGGCGCTCCTGCACGGACCGCGCCGGGCCAGGCGAACGGCGACGTGCTCGTCGTGTTCGGGATCACCGGCGATCTGGCGAAGGTGATGACCTTCCGGTCGCTGTACCGGCTCGAGTCGCGGGGACTGCTCGACTGCCCCGTCGTCGGCGTCGCCGTCGACGACTGGTCGGTCGAGGACCTCAAAGAGCGCGCCCGCACGTCGATCGAGGGCACTGGCGAGAAGCTCGACCAGACGATCTTCGACCGCTTCGCCGAGCGCCTCTCGTACGTGTCCGGGGACTTCACCGATCCGGCCACCTACGAGCGCGTCGGCGCGGCGATCGCGGGCGCGATCACGCCCGTCTTCTACCTCGAGATCCCGCCATTCCTGTTCGGCCAGGTCGTCAAGCAGCTCAGCGACGCCGGCCTGACGGAAAACGCGCGCGTCGTCGTCGAGAAGCCCTTCGGACACGACCTCGAGTCGGCGACCGCCCTCGCGGCCGAGTTGCATCAGTACATCGACGAGTCGCAGCTGTACCGGATCGACCACTACCTCGGGAAGATGGGCGTCGAGGAGATCCTCCATCTCCGGTTCCAGAACTCGGTCCTCGAGCCGCTGTGGAGCCGCAACTACATCGAGGCTGTCCAGATCACCATGGCCGAGTCGTTCGGTGTCGAGGACCGCGGACACTTCTACGACCCGGTCGGAGCGCTGCGCGACGTCGTGGTCAACCACCTCATGCAGGTGGTCGCGGCGTCCGCGATGGAGGTGCCCTCGCGCCCCGACGCGGACACGATCAAGAACTCCGTGGAGGCGCTCTTCCACTCGGTCGAGCCGGCGGATCCCGATCACTACGTGCGCGGCCAGTACGACGGCTACCGCTCGATCGACGGCGTCGCTGCCGACTCCACGACGGAGACGTACGCCGCGCTTCGCCTCGACATCGAGAACTGGCGCTGGTCGGGAGTGCCGTTCTTCATCCGCACCGGCAAGCGGCTCCCGGTCACCCAGACAGAGCTCCGCCTCATCTTCAAGCGCCCGCCGCGTCTCGGCTTCGCGCGCGGTCGCGAGTCGGAGGCGAACCAGATCGTCGTCAAGCTCGACCCCTCGACCGGGCTCCGCGTCGTCCTCGACGCTCACCGCGCCGACGTCGGCGGTCCGGCGCCTATCACGCTCGACATGGATTTCGCGGACGAGGGAGGGGAAGGCCCGACTCCCTACGAGGTCCTCCTGCGCGCCGCGCTCACGGGCGACAGCACGCGCTTCACGAGACAGGACGCTGTCGAGGAGACGTGGCGGGTCATGCAGCCGCTGCTCGACTCGCCTCCGCCTGTTCACCCGTATGCCCCCGGCTCGTGGGGGCCCGAAGAGGCCGACAGCCTCGTCGCGGGCCACGGCCGCTGGCACGAGCCCTGGATCGAGAGCTAGAGGGCCTCCCCTGACCCCGGAAAGGAGCGGCCCATGACCGCCGTCAAGGAGCAACAACCCGACCAGGCGCCGCAGAGCGCGGCGGCGCCCTCACCGTTCCCGCCGATCGCCGACTACGCGTTCCTGTCCGACTGCCACACCGGAGCCCTCGTCGCTCCCGACGGCGCGATCGACTGGCTGTGCATCCCCTGCTTCGACGCCCCCAGCGTCTTCGGCAGCCTTCTCGACCGCGAAGCGGGCTTCTTCCGCGTCGGCCCGTTCGGGATCTCTCACCCGACGGCCCGCGCCTACCAGCCGGGGACGAACGTCTTCGAGACCACGTGGAAGAGCCCCTCCGGCTGGGCCATCGTGCGAGATGCCCTCACGATTGGGCCCCGCCAGCACGACGACACGGTGACGCCGCACACGCGGCCTCCGGCCGACGACGACGCGGACCACATGCTCGTCCGCACGGTCGAGTGTCTCCACGGCAACATCGAGATCGAGCTCGTCTGCGAGCCCGCCTTCGACTACGGCCGGACGCCGGCGGAGTGGACCCGGGTCGAGGGGGCACCTCAAGCACTCGACGCGTCCGGAGCCGGGCTGTCGTTCAGGCTCGTGTCGGATATTGCGATCGACGTCGAGGGCGATTCGGTTCGCGGACGCCACACGTTGCAGGCCGGCGAACGGGCCTACTGCGTCCTGTCGTGGGCGGAAGAGCTCGCCGCGCCGCAGAATTACGACGAGGCGGCGGCCCGCCTCGACGCGACGACGCGCTTCTGGCGCCGGTGGCTGAGCAATGCGCGGATTCCGGATCACCAGTTGCGCGACCCGGTGCAGCGATCAGCGCTGACGATCAAGGGGCTGACCTACATGCCGACCGGCGCGACCGTCGCCGCACTCACGACCTCGCTCCCGGAGACCCCGGGCGGAGAGAGGAACTGGGACTACCGGTACACGTGGATCCGGGACACGACGTTCACGCTTCAGGCGCTGCACTTCCTGAACCTCGACTGGGAGGCCAGCGAGTTCATGGCGTTCGTCGCCGACCTCGAGCCGACGGAAGACGGCTCGCTCCAGATCATGTACGGCATTGATGGGCGGCGCGACCTCCGCGAGTCGACGCGCGACGATCTGACCGGGTACTCCGGGGCGCGGCCCGTGCGGATCGGCAACGGCGCGTTCGATCAGCGCCAGAACGACGTCTTCGGCGCCGTCCTCGACTCGATCCTCCTCCATTCGCGTCACAGCGAGCGGTTGCCGCGCCGGCTGTGGCCGATCGTGCAGGCTCAGACGGCGTGCGCGACGCAGGTCTGGCGCAACCCGGACCAGGGGATCTGGGAGGCCCGCGGGAAGCCCCAGCACTACGTCTCGTCGAAGCTGATGTGCTGGGTGGCGCTCGACCGCGCCTCGAAGCTCGCCGAGATCCGCGGCGACCCGGCCCTGCGAGACGAATGGCGGGCCACAGCCGACGAGATCCACGCAGACATCCTCGAGCACGGGGTCCGTGACGGTGTGCTCCGCCAGCACTACGACACGGACTCGCTCGATGCGTCCACGCTGCTCGCTGCCCTCTTCGGGTTCCTCCCGGCCGACGACGACGTGCTGCGCAAGTCAGTGCTGGCGATCGCCGACGATCTCACGGAGGACGGGTACGTCCTCCGCTATCGCACCACCGAGACCGACGACGGCCTCTCCGGCAAGGAAGGCACGTTCCTGATCTGCTCGTTCTGGCTCGTTTCGGCGCTCGCGATCGTCGGCGAGGGGCAGGCGGCGCGCGACCTGATGGAGCGCCTGCTCAGAATCTCGTCACCGCTCGGTCTCTACGCCGAGGAGTTCGACGCGCCCACCGGCCGTCACCTCGGCAACTTCCCGCAGGCGTTCTCGCACCTGGCCCTCATCGAGGCCGCCGCGCGAATCATCGTCCCCGAGATGCTCGAGGAGTATTGATGGATAGATACGACGTGGTCATCGTCGGGACGGGCGCGGGCGGCGGAACCCTCGCCCGGCACCTCGCCCCATCGGGCAAGCGGATCCTCCTGCTCGAGCGCGGCGACTGGCTGCCGCGTGAGCCCTCGAACTGGCTTGCGCAGGACGTGTTCGTCGACAACAGATACGTGTCGCCCGACACGTGGTACGACGAGAAGGGGACGCCGTTCCAGCCGCAGGTGCACTACTTCGTCGGCGGCGCGACCAAGCTGTACGGCGCCGCGCTGTACCGGCTGCGACCGCAGGACTTCGGCGAGCTTCGCCATCACGACGGGATCTCGCCCGCCTGGCCGATCGGCTACGACGAGCTCGAGCCCTACTACACGCGCGCCGAGCAGGCGTACGAGGTGCACGGTGCGCGCGGCGAGGATCCGACCGAGGGCCCGGCGAGCGCGCCGTACCCGTTCCCGGCCGTCTCCCACGAGCCCCGGATCCAGCAGTTGGCCGACGATCTCGAGGCTGCCGGCTATCGCCCGTTCCACGCACCGTGCGGGATCCGGCTCAACGAGCCGAACATGCCGTACAGCGCCTGCGTCCGCTGCCAGAACTGTGACGGCTTCCCCTGCGCGGTCCACGGGAAGTCGGACGCCGAGGTGCTCGGGGTTCGGCCGGCGCTGGAACACCCGAACGTCAAGCTGCTGACGAACGCGAGGGCAGTCCGCCTGGAGACGAACGACGCAGGAACCGAAGTCACCGGCGTCACCGTCGAGCGGGAGGGCAAGACCGAGCAGTTCGCGGGCGACATCGTCGTGCTCGCCTGCGGCGCCGCGAACACCGCGGCCTTGCTCCTTTCCTCTGCGAATGACAAGCATCCGAACGGCCTCGCCAACGGCTCCGACCAGGTCGGCCGCAACTACATGTTTCACGCGAGCGAGGCCGTGCTGGCGCTCTCGCGCGAGGAGAACCCGACCGTCTTCCAGAAGACGCTGGGGCTCAACGACTTCTACTTCGGCACCGACGAGCACGACTATCCGCTCGGGAACATCCAGATGGTCGGGAAGTCGCAGGCGCCGATGTTCCACGGCGAGAAGCCGCTGGAGACGAAGCTCGCGCCCGGGTGGACGCTCGAGAAGATCGCGAAGCACGCGATCGACTTCTGGCTCTCGACCGAAGACCTGCCGCTGCCCGAGAACCGCGTGACGGTCGACGGCGAGGGCAGGATCACTCTCGCGTACAAAGCCTCGAACGACGTTCCCAAGGCGGAGCTCTACAAGAAGCTGAAGTCGATCATCGGAGAGCTTCGCATGGAGGGCGACCACTTGTTCGGGCGCTTCGCCTACATGAAGAACGACATCCCGGTAGCGGGCTGTGCACACCAGGCCGGTACCTGCCGCTTCGGAACGGATCCGGCCACGTCGGCCCTCGACGTCGACTGCAAGGCGCACGAGCTCGACAACCTCTACGTCGTCGACACGAGCGTCTTTCCGAGTATCGGGGCGGTCAACCCGGCGCTCACGGCGATGGCGAACTCGCTCCGTGTGGGCGACCATCTGCTCGAGCGTCTGGGGGCGGAAGCCACCGTCGCGGCGGCGGTCAAGGCGTGAGCGAACGGGGGGCCGCGATCGCCGAGCCGACTGGACAGATCGAGCTCGCGCGCGGCGAGCAGCGGGTGGGCGTCGTCGCCCTCGGCGGCGGGCTCCGCTCGTACGAAGTCGCGGGACGGGCACTGCTCGACGGGTTTCCTCCCGGCGAGCGCCCGACCTCCGGGCGCGGGCAGGTGCTCGCTCCCTGGCCGAACCGGATCCAGGACGGGAGCTACGAGTTCGACGGCAAGCCGATGCAGCTGCCGCTCACGGAGCAGGAGCACGGAAACGCGATCCACGGGCTCGTCCGCCAGGCGACCTGGGGCGTTGTCGACGCGGCGCCGGACAGGGTCGTGATGGAGTACCTCCTCGAGCCGCAGCCGGGCTACCCGTTCACCCTTGCGCTCACGATCGAGTACGAGCTCGGGGATTCCGGCCTCACGGTGACGACAACGGCCCGGAACATCGGCAAGGGGCCGTGCCCGTACGGCAGCGGGCAGCACCCGTATCTCACCCTCGGGACGCCGGCCGTCGACACGCTGCGTCTACAGGTGCCCGGCCGGGTCGTCGTCTTCTCCGACCAGCGCGGCCTCCCCCTGCGGTCCGAGCCCGTCGACGGCAGCGACTACGACTTCCGCTCCGGCCGCGCGATCGGCGGGACGGTGCTCGACAACGCCTACACCGAGCTCGACCGCGGCCCCGACGGGCGCGCGCGCGTCCTGCTCGACGACCCGGACAGCGATGCCGGTCTCACGCTGTGGGTGGACGAGAGCTACGCCTGGCTCATGGTGTTCACGGGAGACCCGCTCCCGGACGTGGCCAGGCGGAGCATCGCGGTCGAGCCGATGACCTGCCCGCCGAACGCCTTCCGCACCGGAGCGTCGCTGATCCGGCTCGAGCCGGGCGAATCGACCGCGAGCACGTGGGGAATCGAGCCGCGTCTCGCACCAGGAGGTCTCGATGTCCAGTAACGGACGCCCTCGGGTGCTGATCCTCGGCGGCGGGTTCGCCGGGGTCGGCGCTGCGCAAGAGCTGAAGAAGGCCGGCGCCGACGTCGTGCTCGTCGACCGGCACGACTACCACACGTTCCAGCCGCTCCTCTACCAGTTCGCGACGGGGCTGATCGAGCAGACCGCGGTCGGGCACTCGCTGCGGGACCTGCTCGCGCGGCACGACAACACGGTCATCCACAAGGCGAGCGTGAGCAAGATCGACCTCGATGCGCGGGCGGTCGAGTTCGAGGAGATCGCTCCGATCTCCTACGACTACCTCGTGCTCGGCATCGGCGCCGAGGTCAACTACTTCGGCACGGCGGGCGCTCCCGAGCACGCGTTCCCGATGTACACGCTGCCCCACGCGACGAGGCTTAAGAACCACATCCTCGAGCGCTGGGAGGCGGCGGACCGCGATCCGACCCTGATCGAGGACGGCGCCCTGAACATCGTCGTCGTCGGTGGGGGGCCGACGGGCGTCGAGACTGCCGGCGCCGTGGCCGAGCTCTATCGCGGGAACTTCGCGAGGGACTACCCGCAGGTGGACAAGGAGGGCGCGCGGGTGGTCCTCGTCGAGGCCGGGCCCGAGCTCTTCGGCATGTTCAAGCCGAAGCTCCGCGAGTACGCCGAGAAGGCGCTCACCAAGCGAGACGTGGAAGTGATGACCGGCCACCAGGTCGCGTCGGTAGAGCCCGGGCGCGTCGCGCTCAAGTCGGGCGAGCAGCTCAAGGCGCACACGCTCGTCTGGGGCGCCGGCCTGCAGGGGAACGCGCTCGTCCAGTCGCTCGGCATCGAGCTGCAACGGGGGAACCGGATCGCCGTCGGTCCCGACCTTGCGCTCCCAGGGCATCCCGAGGTCTACGTCGTCGGCGACGTCGCGGCGATCACGGACGCGAAGACCGAGCAGGTGCTGCCTCAGCTCGGTTCGGTCGCGCTTCAGTCGGGAGAGCACGCCGGCAAGGTCATCTCCGCCAGGCTCGCGGGCAAGGAGCCGGAGCCGTTCAAGTACAAGGACAAGGGGACGATGGCCACCATCGGCCGCGGAGCCGCCGTCGTGCAGATGCTCGGCGGGCGGACGATGACCGGCCTGAAGGCGCAGGCTGCCTGGGGAGTCGTCCATCTGGCGCTCCTGCCGACGAACGAGGACCGGGCGAAGGCGGTCGTCGACTGGGCTGGTGCCGCAACCACACACCAGCGGGTCGGACGCATCACCGTGGAGGCCGAGTAGCCCGCGTGGGCGTGCTCGCGTCCACCACCGTCGACCTGGCGCGGACGCAATTCGCGACAACCTCGATCTACCACTTTCTGTTCGTTCCGCTGACGCTCGGGCTCGGGCCTCTCGTGGCGATCATGCAGACGCTCTGGCTGCGCACGAAGGACGAGCAATGGCTCCGGCTGACGCGGTTCTTCGGGACGCTCTTCCTGATCAACTTCGCGATCGGGGTCGCGACCGGGCTCGTGCAGGAGTTCGAGTTCGGGATGAACTGGTCCGTCTATGCGAGGTTCGTCGGCAACGTCTTCGGTGCGCCGCTGGCGATCGAGGGCCTCGCCGCGTTCATGCTCGAGTCGACCTTCCTCGGGCTCTGGATCTTCGGCTGGAACCGGCTCTCTCCGCGGCTCCATCTGGCGACGCTCTGGACCGCCGTGCTCGGCACCTGGCTGTCCGCCTACTTCATCCTCGTCGCGAACTCGTGGATGCAGCACCCTGTCGGGTACAAGATCGTGAACGGCGAGGCCCAGCTGACCAGCGTCTGGGCGCTCCTGTCGAACGGGTTCGCGCTCCGCGCCTTCGTGCACACGATCCTCGCCGGCGTGATCTTCGGCTCGATCATCATGCTCGGCGTCTGCTGCTGGCACTTCCTGCGCGGCCGCCAGGTCGAGCTGTTCCGCAAGGCGGCGCTGCTGGCGCTGATCGTCGCGGTGCCGATCACGTTCCTCCAGCTCATCGTCGGCAACCGCTTCGGCGAGGCGGTCACGAGCGCGCAGGGCATGAAGATCGCCGCTTCCGAGGCGCAGTGGAACACCTGCGACCCGTGCGGCTTCTCGCTGTTCCAGATCGGAGGCTTCACCGAGAGCGATGAGACGCCGAGCTTCTCGATCACGATCCCCCGCCTGCTCTCCTACATGGCCACGGGCTCGTTCAACGGCCAGGTCCAGGGCCTGAACCAGCTGCAGGCGAAGGAGCAGAGGAAGTTCGGCCGCGGCAACTACATCCCCGAAGTCGAGGTCATCTACTGGTCGATGCGGGTGATGGCCTTCGCGGGCGTGCTGATGTTTCTCGTCGCTGCAGTCGGGGCGTGGCTCTACCGCAGGAAGACGCTCGAGCGGGCGCGATGGTTCCACCGGACGGCGATCGCCGCGATCGCGCTCCCGTACATCGCCGCGACCGCCGGCTGGATCCTCACCGAGATGGGCCGCCAGCCCTGGATCGTGCAGGGCCTGCTCCTGACGAGCAAGGCGACCTCGCCCAATGTGAGCACGACCTGGTTGGGGATCAGCCTCGGCGTCTTCGTCACGCTCTACGTCATCCTCGGCATTGTCGACTTCGTTCTGATGCGGCGATACGCGCGCCCGGAGGACGCGAAGCCGCGCGAGGAGCTGGCGGCTCCGGCGGTGACCTACTGATGAACCTCGTGAATTTCTGGTTCGTCCTGATCGCGTTTCTGTGGGGCGGCTATTTCGTGCTCGAGGGCTTCGACTTCGGCGTCGGCATGCTGCTCCCGTTCCTTCCGCGCGACGAGCGCGAGCGGAGCGCGATGTTCGAGTCGATCGGTCCGGTCTGGGACGGGAACGAGGTCTGGCTCGTCGTAGCCGGCGCCGCGACTTTCGCGGCCTTCCCTGCCTGGTACGGGGCGATGTTCTCGGGCTTCTACCTCGCCCTGCTGCTCCTCCTCTTCTTCCTGATCATCCGGGTCGTCTCGTTCGAGTGGCGCGGGAAGAGCACGAACCCCGCCTGGCGCCGTGCCTGGATGTGGGCGAACGCCGGCGGCAGCGCGGGGATCGCGCTCGTCTGGGGAATCGGGCTCTCGAACCTCCTGCAAGGCGTCCCCCTCGACTCGAGCGGCGACTACACCGGCGGCTTCTGGAACCTGTTCACCGGCTATCCGATTCTGGGCGGAATCGCCTTCGTGCTCGTATTCGCCTTCCACGGCGCGATCTACCTGACAATGCGGACCGTCGGCGATCTCTGCGAACGGTCGCGCCGCGCGGCGCGCCTGCTGGCGACTCCGGCCGTTGCCGTCGGCGCCGGCTATCTGATCTGGACGGTCGCCGTCGCGATCGACCACAACGACAAGAGCCTCTTCCCGCCGGTGCTGCCGGCCGCGATCGCGATCGTGGCGTTCGTGCTCGCGGCGGCCTGCGTCTACGTCCGACGGAGCCGGATCGCCTTCACGTTCAGCGCCGTCGGGACGCTGAGCCTTGTCGCGACGCTGTTCACCTCGCTGTATCCGCGGGTGATGGTCTCGAGCCCCGACTTCGCCAACAGCCTCACCGTCCAGAACGCCTCGTCGGCGCACTACACGCTGGCGGTCATGTCCGTCGTCGCCGCCATCTGCGTGCCGCTCGTCCTGCTCTACCAGGGCTGGACGTACCACGTGTTCCGGGCCCGGGTCGGCGGCGAGGAGCTGACGGGCTCGGCCGAGACGCCCGCCGCCTGAAGGCATGGCCGCGTTCGACCGACGGCTCCTGCAACGCGCGCGGGAAGCGCGGATCGCGCTCGCCGCCGACGCCGCGCTCGGCCTTGTCGCCGCGCTCCTGATCCTTGCCCAGGCGGTGCTCCTCGCCGACGTCGCCGCCCGATCGTTCGACGGCGCGTCGTTGCACGACGTCTTCCTGCCACTCGCACTCCTGAGCGCGGTCGTCTGCGCCCGGGCGGCGGCCGCCTGGGGCTTCGAGGTCGTCGGTCGCCGCGCCGCCGGCCGCATCCTGTCGAGGCTCCGCCTGAGTCTCGTCGAGCGCAGGCTCCGCGGCCATCCTGCAGCCCTCGACGGCGCCGAGAGCTCCGAGCTCTCGAGCCTCGCGGTGACCGGGATCGACGCGCTCGAAGCGACCTTCGCCCGCTACCTCCCGCAGGTCGTGCTGGCGATCGTCGTTCCGGTCGCGGTCCTCGCGCTCGTCGCCTCGATCGACCTCACGTCGGCCGGGATCATGCTGCTCACGCTGCCGCTCGTACCGGTGTTCATGTGGCTCATCGGGCGGTACACCGAGAATCGGGCACGCGAGCGCTGGGAGGCCCTTGCGCTGCTCGCCCACCACTTCGCCGACGTCGTCCGCGGCCTCCCGACCCTCCGCGCCTTCAATCGATCGCACGCTCAGGCGGAGCAGATCGAGCTCGTGAGCGACCGGTACCGGGTGGCCACTATGAGCTCGCTGCGCGTCGCCTTTCTCTCCGGCACCGTGCTCGAGCTGGCGGCGACGATCGGCGTCGCGCTCGTCGCCGTGACGGTGGGGGTCAGACTCGTCGACGGTGGGATCGGCTTTCGGGCGGGCTTGACGGTTCTCGTCCTCGCGCCCGAGCTCTACCTTCCGATCCGCAACGTCGCCGCGCAGTTCCATGCGAGCGCGGATGGTGCCGCGGTGGCGGGCCGGCTGCTCGATCTCGTCGAGGCTCCGCCGGCCGTCGCGGTCCCGCGCCGCCGCCGGGAGGTTCCGGATCTCCGGACTGCGACCGTGCGGCTCGAGCAGGTCTCGTTCGGCTATCCGGGTCGTGGGCGTCCGGCGCTCGACGAGATCGACCTCGAGCTGGAGCCGGGCGGGTCGGTCGCCCTCGTCGGGCCGAGCGGAGCCGGGAAGAGCACGATCGCCTCGCTCCTCCTCCGGCTCGCCGAGCCGACGGCGGGCCGCGTTCTTGCAGACGGGGTCGACGTCGCGGACTTCGAGCCGGAGGAGTGGAGGCGGCAGCTCGCGTGGCTGCCGCAGCGGGCGTCGCTGCTGCGGGGAACGGTGGCCGAGAACATCCGCCTCGCAGATCCGGCCGCCGGATTCGAACGACTGCGGGCGGCTGCCGCGCAGGCCGGCGCGGATCGCTTCGTCGAGGCTCTGCCGGACGGCTACGCGACCCTCGTCGGCGACGGTGGCCGGCCGCTCTCGGCCGGGCAGGCGCGCAGGCTCGCACTGGCTCGGGCCTTCCTCCGCGACGCCCCGCTCGTGATCCTCGACGAGCCGACCGCGCACCTCGACCTCGAGAGCGCGGAGCGCATCGCGGCTGCGATCGACGGCTACCGGGGTCGCTGCACACTGCTGCTGATCACCCATCATCCTGAGCTCGCCGCCCACTGCGACCGCATCGTGCGGATCGAGGATGGCAAGGCGGCCGCGCCGCTCGTCGAGGCTGTCGCGTGACGAGCCTCCTCCAGCGGCTGCTCGCCCTGTCGGGCCTGCGCGTCTCCCGCGTGGCCGTCTCCGTTCTGCTGGGAGCCCTGACGGTCCTGTTCGGCGTGGGTCTGATGGCGACCGCCGGGTACCTGATCTCACGCGCCGCCGAACGTCCCGCCATTCTCTCCCTGACCACGGCGATCGTCGCGGTGCGGTTCTTCGGGCTCGCGCGCCCCCTCGCCCGGTACGCAGACCGGCTCTGGTCACACGACCTTGCCCTTCGCGCCCTCGGGCACGTGCGCGCCCGCTTCTACGGGGCCATCGAGCCGCTCGCGCCGGCGGGGTTGCAGGCGTTTCGCGGCGGCGATCTCATGACCCGGATGATCGGCGACGTCGACGCGTTGCAGGGCCTCTACCTCCGCGGGCTCGGCCCGCCGCTCGTCGCTCTCGCGGCAGGCGCGGTCTGCGTGGGGACGGCCGCGGCCTTCCTGCCCGCCGCAGGCGCGGTGCTCGCGGCAGGGCTCATCCTCGGTGGAGTGGCGGCGCCCGTCGTGGCCGGCCGGCTCAACACGACGGCCGGCAGGCGTCAGGCCGCGGCGCGAGGCGAGCTGACGTCCGAGATCGTCGATCTTCTGCGCTCGGCGCCCGAGCTGGTCGTCTACGGCGCCGAGGAGCGCGTGCTGGAGCGAGTCCGGTCGGCGGATCGGGAGCTCGACCGGCTCGCGAGGCGCGACGCCGTGGCGGGCGGCATCGGTGACAGCATCGCGATCCTCGTCGCCGGGCTGACCGTGGTCGGAGTTCTCGCCGTCTCCGTTCACGCGCACCACGCCGGTTCGCTCGACCGCGTGCTCGTGGCGATGCTCGCGCTCTTCGCCCTCGCGTCGTTCGAAGCCGTGTCGGCGTTGCCGGGGGCGGCGCGCGAGTTGTCGAGCACGCTCGCATCCGGCAGGCGGGTGCTCGAGCTCGTCGACCGGACGCCGCTGGTTCATGATCCCGTGACTCCGCGGAATGCTCCGGCCGGATGGGCGGTCGCGCTCGACGGGGTGAGGGCGCGCTACGGGCCCGAAGCGCCGCCTGTTCTCTCCGACTTCGACCTGCGGCTCGAGCCCGGCAGGCGGGTGGCCCTCGTCGGGCCGAGCGGCTCGGGCAAGACCACGGTGACGAACCTCCTGCTCCGCTTCCTCGACCCCGTGCATGGACGGGTGTCGCTGGACGGTCGCGACCTGCGCGAGTACCGGCAGGAGGACGTCCGCGCGACGTTTGCCCTCGCCGGCCAGGAGGCGCACGTGTTCGACTCGAGCATTCGCGCCAACCTTCTGCTGGCCCGGCCGGACGCAACCGAGGAGGACCTTCGGCTCGCGTTGCGCCGCGCGCAGCTCGAGGAGTGGGTCGACTCGCTGCCGGACGGGCTCGACACGCTCGTGGGCGAGGACGGAAGCCGGCTCTCCGGCGGCCAGCGGCAGCGGCTGACGCTCGCACGCGCGCTGCTCTCCGACGCCGAGGTGCTCGTCCTCGACGAGCCGAGTGCGCACCTCGATCCGGAAACGGCTCAGGCGGTCGTCGACGAAGCCTTCGCCGCCGCCGGGGACCGGAGCGTCCTTCTGATCACGCACCGGCAGGAAGGCCTCGACCTGGTCGACGAGGTCGTCGCGGTCGGTCTCTAGGCCTCGAGGTTCTTCTTCAGCCGCGCGAAGTCCTTGCGGAACTGTCCCTCCGCGCGCCGTGCGAAGAGCTTCGCCGCGAAGCCGGGGACGTCTCCCTCCGCGGTGACCGTGAGCCGCGTGCCTTCGTCCGCCGGCTCGAGCTCGTGGCGCACGGTGAACGGCACGGGGCTGTCGAGCGCGCGCAGCGTGAAGAGACGCGGGTCGTCCTCGTCGACGATCTCGAGCGTAGTGTGGACCTCGCGCCCGAGGAGCGAACGCGACTCCTCGATTCGTCCATTACGCCGCGTGGCGCTCTTCACCCCCGACTGCCAGGACGGCAGGTTCGAGACATCGGTGAGGTACGAGAAGACGTCCTGCGGCGGGCGCTCGATCTCGATCGTCAGCTCTGCACGCATAGAGCCCAGGATAGGCTCGCGGGCATGCTCGACGACCGAGTACGCGCCGTCCTGGAGCGCCTCGAGCGTGAGGACGCCGACGAGCGCGCACGAGACGTGCCGCGCGAGCAGCGGGCGCGGCAGGTAGAGCCGACGACCGGCCGGTTCCTCTTCTCGCTCGTCGCCCCGCAGACCGACTGCGAGGTGCTCGAGCTCGGCGGCTCCCGCGGCTACTCGACGATCTGGCTCGCCGCGGGCGTCCGCTACCTCGGCGGCCGCGTGCTCTCGCTCGAGCACGACCCGGCCAAGGCGGAGGCGTGGCGCACGAACGTGGAGGAGGCGGGCCTGGACGAGTGGGCAGAGCTGCTCGAGGGCGATGCGTTCGAGCTGCTGCCGGTGATCGACGACGTGTTCGACGTCGTCTTCGTCGACGCCGAGAAGGAGGACTACGAGCGGCTGTTCGAGCTGGCGCGGGACAAGGTCGAGCCGGGCGCGCTCTTCGTCGCCGACAACGTCCTCTCCCACGCCGACCCGCTGGCGCAGTACTCGGCTGCGCGGCAGGCCGACCCGACGCTGGAGAGCGTGACCGTCCCCCTCGACCGTGGGCTCGAGCTCAGCATCGTCTTGCGCTAGCTGCCCGCTCCGCTATCGTGCGTGTACCGCGGAAAGGAGGTGGTCCGGCAGTGATTTCAGACAGTACGGGCAGTGGAGGTACCAGCGGGTAGGGGTGCCGTCCCCGGACCTACGGGGAACCGCCTAGCCAGCGTGGGGGACATCGCGACGCCGCGCCGCCCGGTCTGACTACCGAGGCCGGAGCAGGAAGGCGCCTCTGCCACTACGCGCTGGTAACCGTCTCGAGGGGCCGCGAAAGCGGCCCCTCGTCTTTTCAAAAGGTCAGACAGCTACGCGCTCGGGAGCCGCGACGGCTTCCGCGGCGAGCGTCGTCACGTGCAGCCGGAGCTGCTCGAAGACCTCGCCGTCGAGGAGACGGCCGGCGGAGTCGACGCGCTCGTGTGCACGCGCAACCGGGATCTCCGTGCCGACGACTCGGGCGCCGGCCATGCCGAGGATCCGCTTCAGATCCTGCTGCGCCCAGAGGGCGCCGAACTGTCCCGTGCTCGCGCCGACGACGGCGACCGGCTTGTTGCGCAGCACGGCCTCGAGCCGCGGCCGCGAGGCCCAGTCGATCGCGTTCTTCAGGCCGCCGGGAACGGAGCCGTTGTACTCCGGCGTCGAAAAGAGGATCGCGTCTGCCGCGTCCCAGTCGTCGCGCAGCCGGCGGACCGAATCGGGCACGTCTTCGGTGTCGAGGTCCTCGTCGTAGAGCGGGAGCTCGGCGAGGCCCTCCCAGAGCTCGAGCTCGACGCCTTCCGGCGCGGCCTCGAGCGCAGCCCGCAGGAGGCTCGTGTTGAACGAGCCCTCCCGCAGGCTGCCGGATACGGCGAGGATCCTCATCTTCAGCTGTCCTGCCTCGCGAAGGTCAGGTCGGCCGTCAGGGTGACGTCGTCGCCGAGGTAGTTGCCGCCGCTCTGGTTCGGGGCGTTCCACGCGACGCCGAACTCGGTGCGGTCGATCGCGGTCTCGAGGGTGAGCCCGAGCCGCTCGCGGCCGAACGGGTCGACGCTCGGCGCGGAAGCGAGGCGGCCCTTCAGCTCGACCGGCTTCGTGACGCCCTTGATGGTCAGCTGCGCGGTGCCGGTGACGGTGCCGTCCTCGGCCAGCGTCAGCTGGTCGGCGCGGAACGAGATCTCGGGATACCGCTCGGCGTCGAAGAAGTCCGGCGACTGGAGGTGGCCGGCGAGCTGCTCGTCCTTCACGTCGACGCTCGCGACGCGCGCCGAGCCGGCGAGGGTCGAGCCCTCGAGGGTGGCGTCGAAATCGCGGAAGCTGCCGCGGAAGATGCTGACACCGGCGTACTCGACCTCGAACGAGACGTTCGAGTGAACCGGGTCTGCGGCCCATGCCGTGCCCGCGGGCGCCAGCGTGGTGGTGGAATCCAGGGTGCTCATCTGAGACATTTCCTCCTATGGAAGTTGAGCTATACTTGATTACGCAAGCAATCATAGCGAGAAGAGATTGTCTAGTCAAGTATTGACCACACAAGAAGATATGCCCGTCCGGCCCGGCACGGAAACCGCGTGGCTCCGCTTCCTGCGCGCGCACGCGGCCCTCACCCGCGAGCTCTCGTCGCGCCTCGAGGCGGTGCACGAGCTGACGCTGAGCGATTTCGACGTGCTCATCCAGCTCTACTACGCCGAAGGCCGGCGGATGCGGCGGATCGACCTCGCTCGCTCGGTGCTGCTCACGGCGTCCGGGATCACGCGCCTGCTCGACGGACTGGAGTCGTGCGGCCTCGTTGCGAAGGAGCGCTGCGCGAGCGACGCCCGCGTCACGTACGCGGTGCTCACCAAGGCCGGCGTGAAGAAGTGCGAGGAGGCTCGGGAGTCGCACAACGCCGACATCGAGGAGCTCTTCGGGTCGCGCTTCGCCCCCGAGGAGCGCGAGCAGCTCGCCGAGCTGCTCGGCCGTCTGCCGCTCTCGCACACGGCCGAGGCCTGCAGCGCGTGAGCTACGCGTTCTCGTCCCTCGACGACCTCGGCAGCGGGCCCGGCTTCCGCAAGATCCGCGGCGAGCTCGGTGTAACGGCGTTCGGGATCAACGGGATCGTCATGCCGCCCGGGCACGACGGCTTCCTTCATTTCCACGACACGCAGGACGAGCTCTACTTCGTCCACCGCGGCCGAATCGAGGTCGAGGTGGAGGGCGAGACGCGCGTACTCGGCGAGGGCGGCCTCTTCCACGTCTCGTCGACGACTCCGCGCAAGGTCTCGAATCCGTTCGACGAGGACGCGGTGCTGCTCGCCATCGGCGGCAAGGACGGCTACGTCGAGCGCGACGGGCACATGGTCGACGAGGCCGACATCGCCCGCCGCGCCGGCTTCGGCAAGAGCTCGGCCTAGAGCAGCGCGACGGTCCGGATCTCGCCCCCCTCGCCGATGCGGGGCAGGCGCTGGGGCACCTCGTCGAGCGAGATCGTGCTCGTCACGAAACGGGCGAGGTCGATCCGGCCGTCGAGCGCCGCCTGCGCGAGGAAGGGAAAGTCCTCCTGTGGGATCGTGTCGCCGCCGTGCGTCACTGCGATCGTGGGCCTCGGGCCGAAGATGTCCGCGTCGAGGTCGACATCGAGCTTTGTGCCCGGCTTCGGCATCCCCACGAGCGTCGCCGTGCCGGCGTATGCGCACATCCTGATCGCCTGCGCGAGGCCGACGGGGGCGCCGATCGCGGAGAACGCGAACTCGACGCCTCCACCCGTCAGCTCCCGCACCGCCTCGACCGGATCGTCGGTCGAGGCGTCGACCACGTCGGTCGCCCCGAGCGCGCGAGCGTGCTCGAGCTTGTCCGGCGCGACGTCCACGGCGACGATCCGTTCCGCGCCGGCCAGCAGCGCGCCCTGGATAACCGCTAGGCCCACGCCCCCGCAGCCGATCACGGCGACCTCCGAGCCTTCGCGCACGGGTGTCGACCACAGGGCCGCTCCGGCGCCCGTCGAGAAGCCGCACGCCAGCAGCGCCGCCTGCTCGACCGGCAGCTCCTCGGGCACCTTGACGGCGCACGCCTCGTGAATGACCGCGTGCTCGGCAAACGTGCCGCACCGGAGCACCGGGGTGAGGAGCGCGCCGTCTGCGGCGCGATGCAGCCGCCGCTTGGCCCGGAGCTGCGAGGAGCATCGGCGTGGGTCGCCGCGACGGCACTGCGGACACTCGCCGCATGGCGCGCG
The DNA here is from genome assembly GCA_036497525.1 of Gaiellaceae bacterium. Taxonomy (GTDB): domain Bacteria; phylum Actinomycetota; class Thermoleophilia; order Gaiellales; family Gaiellaceae; genus Palsa-739. The sequence goes on along the minus strand of DASXJG010000030.1, from coordinate 2,227 downwards.
CCACGCGGCGACGACGCGGTCGCCCGGCTTGACCGACGTCACATCGCTTCCGACCTCCTCCACCACACCGGCGCCCTCGTGCCCGAGCAGGATCGGGAACCGCGTCCCCCACCCCTTCGTCTCGACGACATGGAGATCGGAGTGGCAGAGCCCGCACGCGAGGATGCGGACGAGCACCTCGCGCGGTCCCGGCGGGTCGACGGTCAGCTCCTCGACAGCGGGGGCCTCCTCGGGCGACGCATAGACGACGCCGCGCGTCACGTCCCGCGCCTCAGCTGCTCGTCGAGCGGCACGAGCGGCAGCTGGAAGGTCTCGACAGCGCTCGGGTCGCTGACCACGTTGTCGCCGAGCTCGAGCATGGTGAGCTGATCGCGGGTCACCGGCGCGCCGGGCAGGCGTTCCGTCACCGCTGCCTGGACGCGCATCGCGCCGAACGGGACGTGCACGGACGGCCGCCGGACGCCGAGCACGCGTTTCAGGAGCTCCCAGAACTCGTTCCACGAGACCGCGTCCGGGCCGCCGAGCTCGAATGTGCGATTCACCGCGGCCGGCTCGGAGACGGCATGCACGTAGTACTGGGCGACGTCCTCGACCCAGATCGGCTGCAGTCGCTGTGTCCCCGGCCCGATGATCGGCGTCACCGGCGAATAGCGGGCGAGCCGCACGAAGGTCGGCAGCACGCCGCCGTCGCGGCCGAAGACGAAGCTCGGCCGGAAGATCACGTGCTCGAGGCCGGAGTCCCTCACGGCGCGCTCCATCGCCCACTTCGCGGCGAAGTACGGCACCGCGTCCTTCGACCGCTCGTCGAGGCCGAGGGCGCTCGCGAGGACGAAGCGCCGCACGCCCGCGTCCTGAGCCGAGGCGACGACGTTGCGCGTGCCCTGCGCCATTACGCGCTCGAAGTCGTCTGTGCCGCCGCGGATGATCGCCACGAGGTGGACGACGACGTCCACGCCTTCGCAGGCTGCGCGGAGCGACGCCGGGTCGGTTACGTCGCCCGTCGCGAGCTCGACTCCCCAGGCCGTGAGCCTCGTCGCGCGCGAGGGCTTGCGCACCAGGGCGCGCACGGGCACGTCCGCTGCGCGAAGCGCGTGCGTGACGTGCGGCCCGACGAAGCCGGTGCCGCCAGTGAGGAGAACCGTCACTGCGACTTCTCGAAGTTCTGCCAGTAGCGGCTCGCCGTCGGGCCGCGCTGACCCTTGTACTTCGATCCGATCGCCTCGGACCCGTACGGCGTCGCGGCCGGCTCCGTCATCTGCATGAAGGAGATCTGCCCGATCTTCATCCCGGGATAGATCGTGATCGGCAGGTTGGCGACGTTCGACAGCTCGAGCGTCACATGTCCGTTCCAGCCGGGGTCGATGAAGCCCGCCGTGGAGTGGATGAGCAGGCCGAGCCGTCCCAGGCTGGACTTCCCTTCCAATCTCGCGACGAGGTCGTCGGGCAACCGGATGCGCTCGAGCGTGGAGCCGAGCACGAACTCGCCGGGGTGGAGGATGAACGGGTGCTCGTCGTCGATCTCGACGAGCTCGGTCAGCTCGGCCTGCTCGACCTTGACGTCGATGAACGGGTAGCGGTTGTTGTGGAAGACCCGGAAGAGCCGGTCGACGCGGACGTCGACGCTCGACGGCTGCAGAAGCGCGTCGTCGTACGGGTCGATCTCGATCCTCCCCTCGGCGAGCAGGCGGGCGATCGTCGCGTCGGAGAGGACCATCGTGGCGATTCTAGGAGGGCTTGGCGGAACGGTGCTCGTCGTCGGCGTGCGATGGTCGTTCGCTGACAAGGACGCATGGAGCTCGAATAGCGGAGCTATTCGGGCGACCGAGGACGCCGCTCAGCGGGCGAGCAGCGTGCGCCGCCGGCACAGCCACTGTTCGCCAAGCCCTCCTAAGGAGGGCGGGCGCGGCAGACCCTTCGGTTATCGTGGCCGCGTGGCTGTCACACTCGCGATCGAGCTCCGCACAGAGGTTCCAGGCCCCCGTTCCCGCGAGATCACGGAACGGAAGGAGCGCGTCGTCGCAGATCCGCTCGGCCTCTACCTGCCGATCGTGATCGCGGACGGCCGCGGCGCGACCGTGACCGACGTCGACGGCAACAGCTTCGTCGACTTCGCCGGCGGAGTCGGCTGCCTCAACGTCGGCCACGCGCATCCGCGGGTCACGGCGGCCGTCCAGGAGCAGGCCGCCCGCTTCCTCCACACCGACTTCACGATCGTCCCGTACGAGAT
>DASXJG010000029.1:0-19625 GCA_036497525.1 Gaiellaceae bacterium | reverse complement strand
CTCGGCTACGTCAAGGGACTGCTGGATCGGGGCGAGCGGGTCATGGGCTTCGGCCACCGGGTGTACCGGGCGGAGGACCCGCGCGCCCGGGTGCTGCGGGCCACGGCCGAGCGGCTCGGCGCCCCGCGGTACGAGGTCGCCAGAGCCCTCGAGGAGGCCGCCCTCACCGAGCTCCACGCCCGGCGGCCCGACCGGGTGCTGGCTACGAACGTCGAGTACTGGGCGGCGGTCGTGCTCGACTACGCACAGATCCCCGCCGATCTCACGCCGGCAATGTTCGGCTGTGCGCGCACCGCCGGCTGGTCGGCGCACATCCTCGAGCAGAAGCGCACCGGCCGGCTGTTCCGGCCTTCGGCGCGGTACGTCGGCCCGGGAGCGCGCTCGCTGCAGGAGGTCTAGGCGTGCACGTCGTGAGACGCCTCGCCGTCGCGCTCGTCGCGGTGCTCGCGCTTGCTGCGTGCGGCGGCGGGAGCAGCAAGAGCTCGGACACCGACCAGGTCAAGAGCGCCTACGAGACGTTCTTCTCGAGCAAGACGCCGCTCTCCGAGCGAGTCGCTCTGCTCCAGAACGGCTCGCGGTTCCGGGCGGTGATGAAGAGCTTCGCGAGCAATCCGCTCGCGAGCAACACGAGCGCCAAGGTCTTCTCCGTCGCCCCTCAGGGGGCGAAGAGCGCGAAGGTCGTCTACGAGGTCATGATCTCCGGCGGCGTCGTTCCCCCCGGGAAGCAGACCGGCTCCGCCGTTCGCGAGGGCGGCAAGTGGAAGGTCGCCGACGCGAGCCTGTGCGCGCTGCTCGCGCTCAACGGCGGCCTTCCCAGCGTCTGCAGGGCGTAACGTCCTCCGCGTGAGCACGCTCGCGCTCGCCCGGCAGCGTCACTCCCGCGGGGTGGCTCTCGCGGCCGTCTGCGGGATCCTCTTCATCACCTTCCTCGACAACACGATCGTCAGCGTTGCGCTCGCCGACATCCAGTCGTCGCTCAGCGTCAGCGTCAGCGGCCTGCAGTGGATCATCGACGGCTACCTGCTCGCGTTCGCCGCGCTCATGCTCACGGGCGGGACGCTCGGCGACCTGTTCGGGCGGAAGAAGGTGATGCTCGCGGGCGTCGCGATCTTCTGTGCCGGCTCGATCGTGGCGGCGCTCGCCACCACATCGGGCGTCCTCATCGCCGGCCGGATCGTGATGGGAGTCGGCGCAGCGGGCTCGGAGCCGGGCACACTCTCGCTGATCCGCCACATCTATCCGGAGCGGCGGGAACGGGCGCTCGCACTCGGTGTCTGGGCTGCCGTCTCGGGGCTCGCGCTCTCGCTCGGCCCGGTGATCGGCGGCGTGCTCGTCGCGAGCGCCGGCTGGCAGAGCATCTTCTGGTTCAGCCTCGGCTTCGGCGCGCTCGTGCTCGGCGTGGCCGCGGTGACGCTCACCGAGAGCAGTAATCCGATAGGCCGGCGGCTCGACGTGCCGGGCCTGGCCACGGGCGCCGCGGCGATCGTTGCCGCGACCTTCGCCGTCATCGGCGGCGAGAACCGAGGCTACGGGACATGGTGGATCGACGGTCTCTTCGTGCTCGCCGCCATCCTCACCGTGGCATTCGTGGAGATCGAGCGGAGGTCGCCCGACCCGGTGCTGAAGATCGAGTTCCTCCGCAACCCGACCTTCGCCGCGGCGAACATCGTCGCCTTCGCCACCAACCTCGCGGTTTTCTCCGTCTTTTTCTTCACCGCGCTCTACCTGCAGCTGATCACGAACTTCTCCGGCTACCAGATCGCGCTCGTGTTCACGTCGCTCGCCGTGACGATGATCGTGTCCGGGCCGATTGCCGGCTACTGGACGGCGCGCGTCGGCCCGCGACTGCCGATGGTGCTCGGCTGCCTGCTCGCCGGCGTCGGCCTCCTGCTCGTCGACCGTCAGCTCACCGCGACGACGAGCGTGTCCGCTCTCACCTGGCCGCTTGCGATCGCGGGGCTCGGGTTCGGGATCGCCCTCGTCACGATGACCCAGTCGGTGCTCACGCTCGTCCCGCCCGAGCAGTCGGGCATGGCCGCCTCGACCGTGAACACGAGTCGCGAGCTCGGCGGCGTCTTCGGCGTCGCCGTCCTCGGCGCCGTCGTCAACGCGCAGCTCACGACGGGCCTGACGGAGAAGCTCCAGCGGCTCGGGATCCCGGTCCAGTTCCGGGAGATCGTGATCAAGTTCGTGACCACCGGCGGCAACATCGGCGACGTCGAGAACAGCCCCGCGGTGCGCGGACACGGGAAGATCGTGGCCAGGGTGCTCGTAGCCGCCGAGAACTCGGCCGGCCACGGAGTCCACCTCGCGTTGCAGATCGCCGCCGGGATCGTCTTTGCCGCAGCCGTCGTCGCGGCCGTTGCCGCGCGGCATAGGGTTGCCCATTAGTGGCACGCGCGGTTCTCATCGGCGGCACAGGCCAGATCGGCCGCGCCGCGGCGCGTGCTCTTGCGGAGGACGGCTGGGAGGTCGTGGCCGTCTCGCGTTCCGGCACGTTGCCCGACGGCCTCGCCGAGCGCGGCGTCGAGGCGGCCGTCGCCGACCGCGCAGACGACGCGCAGCTTCGGGCGGTACTCGGCGACGGCGCGGACGTCGTCCTCGACACCGTCGCGTTCAATCGCGAGCACGGCGAGCAGCTCAATGGCCTCGCCGGGCTCGTCGGCTCGCTCGTCGTCATCTCGAGCGCGTCGGTGTACGCCGATGACGAGGGCCGCGCGCTGGACGGGGAGGGCGAGATGCCGCAGCTCCCGGTTCCGATCCCGGAGACCCAGCGGACAGCCGAGCCCGGGGACGCGACGTACTCCACCCAGAAGGCCGAGCTCGAGATGACGCTGCTCGAAGGCCCGCTGCCCTCGACCCTCGTCCGAGCGTGCGCGATCCACGGGCCCGGCGCGAAGCTGCCGCGGGAGCTCTTCTTCGTCAAGCGCGCGGTCGACGGTCGCCGCCGCGTCGCGCTCGCCTTGAACGGCGAGAGCCGCTTTCACACCACCTCGGTCGCGAACCTCGCGGAGCTGATCCGGCTCGCCGCCGCACAGCCCGGGAACCGGCCGCTCAACGCCGGCGACCCGGACCCGCCGACGACCCTCGAGATCTGTCGAGCGATCGGAGACGCGCTCGACCACGAGTTCGAGCCGGTGCTCTTCCCGGAGGACTCCGAAGAGCGGCCCGGGCTCGACAACCCGTGGGCAGTGCCGAGGCCGTTCGTCGTCTCCATGACGGTCGCGGAGGAGGAGCTCGCCTACCGGCCCGTGACGACGTATCCCGAGGCGGTGCGGGACACGTGCGCCTGGCTCGTCGCCGAGCTTGAAGGCGGCCGCAGCTGGGACGGGACATATCTCGAGGGGATGGTCGACTACGCGGCCGAGGACGAAGCTCTCGCCTCGCGCGAATGATCGACCCCGCCGAGTACCGCGACCGCTTCCCGATCCTCGATACCTGCACGTACCTGATCAACCACTCGCTTGCTGCGATGCCCGCCGCGGCCGAGGACAACCTGCTCGACTACGCCAAGACGTGGCGCGAGCGAGGAATTCGGGCCTGGGCGGAGGGCTGGTGGGAGATGCCGGTCACGGTCGGCGACCAGCTCGGCCGGATCCTCGGCGCGCCGCCCGGCGCCATCGTCATGCACCAGAACGTGACGGTCGCGGAGGCGGTCGTCCTCTCGTGCTTCCCGCAGCCGGGCGATCGCAACCGCATCGTCTACGAGGAGGCGAACTTTCCCTCGGTGCGCTACCTCTACCAGGCGCAGCCGGGGCTCGAGGTCGTCGCGGTCGAGGACGGCGCCGCGATCGTCGACGCGCTCGACGAGCGGACGCTGCTCGTCCCGATCAGCCACGTCCTGTTCAAGAACGGCGAGATCCAGGACGTCGAGCCGATCGTCCGCCGCGCGCACGAGGTCGGCGCGCACGTCGTGCTCGACTGCTACCAGTCGGCGGGCGTCGTCCCGTTCGACCTGACCGAGCTCGAGGTCGACTTCGCCGTCGGCGGCAGCGTCAAGTGGCTCTGCGGTGGGCCGGGCGCAGGCTGGCTCTACGTGCGGCCGGACCTGTCGGACCGGCTCGAGCCGACTCTCGTCGGCTGGCAGGCGCATGCCAGGCCCTTCGCATTCGAGCCGGAGCTGGAGTACGCCGGCGGGGGGCGCCGGTTCCTCACAGGAACGCCGAACGTTCCCGCGCTCTACGCGGCGACCGCGGGCTACGACGTGATCGAGGAGGTCGGCGTCGAGCGGATCCGCGAGCGCTCGCTTGCGCTCACGCAGCTGCTGATGGACCTCTGCGACGAGGCCGGGCTCGAGGTCGTCTCGCCCCGCGAGCCGGGCCGTCGCGGGGGCACCGTCACTGTCTCGACCCCCGACCACGCCGCCTGCCACCGCGAGCTCGGTGAGCGCGGGATCGTCTGCGATTTCCGTCCCGATCCCGCGGGCGGCGTGCGGCTCGGTCCGCACTTCTTCAACACGGAAAACGAGATGCGGCACGCGCTCTCCGAGCTGGCGGACACCGTCACGAGCGGCGCCTACGAGCGGCACCTCGGCGCGGCCACACCCTTCTAAGGGATATCTGCTACCAATCGCGAGCCGATGCAGGGTGTTGTGCGGCTTGTCTTTGCGGTGATCGTGGTCATCGGCGTCAGCGCGCTCAGCGCGGCGTCGGGCGGCGCCCGCACGACGCAGGCGACTGTGGGCGTCTACGCGTCCGGCACGACCTTTGACGCTTCGTCGGCTGCTCCGGCCCATGCGACCTCGTCCGCGTTCCTGAACATGCCGATCGGCGGCGTGGACGACGCAACGATTCTCGTCCGCGGAGCGCAGCGGGTTGCGATCCGGGCGTCGACGATCGCCGCGCCGCTCCAGCTGAAGCTCCTCTTCGCCCACTTCGTCTCCGTCGGCGGCAAGGCGGTGCCCGACGCTCTCATGCCCTGGGACGGCTCGGCACGTTCGACCGAGCACACGAACCAGCCGGTCTGGCTCCAGGTGACGGTGCCCTACGGAACAGCTGCCGGGACGTACACCGGCTCTATCGAGATCGCCGCCGACGGCAATGCGACCACCGTCCCCGTCGCGGTCGTCGTTGCGCCGGTGACACTCCCACGGCAGAACCAGGTGTCGGGGAGCCTGCTCACGGCGTTCAACTTCTCTCCCCAGTCGTACGGCGCCAAGGTGAGCCAGCTCTACGGCGTCCCGCCGCAGGATTCCCTGTCCGAGCTGTTCAGCTTCTTCGCCGCCTACCGGCTGTCCCCGAACAACTGGGGCTACGGCAATCCTCGCGTGTCCGCCGGTTACACGAGTGCCCATCAGTGGTGGCTGGACAAGTCGTCGCAGATGGTCTCCGCCGCGGGCGAGCCGGGGCAGTTCGCCTCGATGTGGATCCCGGTCTCGAACAACCGCTGGAGCCCGAGCACGTATGTCGGCAACATGTCGCCGTTCAAGCCGCAACGGTGGTGCAGCTATCTCCGCTCGGTGCACGGCTTCTGGCAGAAGCACGGCTGGCTCGGCTCGTATCCGTATCTGTGGGGGATGGACGAGCCGGGACTGACGCGCTACAGGATCGTTGCCCAGCAGGCCAAGGCGGTGCACTCGTGCTTCGGCGGCGGCCACGTGATCGTCACGGGGCGGCCGACTGCCGAGAACCGGTTCCTCTGGAACGGCGGCAAGGACGACGTGGACGACTGGGTCGTGCTTGCCAGCCGCTACTACGGCCAGTACACAAACCCGTCCCAGTCGCGGCGCGGGGTCTCGCACGCGACCCAGAACCTGCGCCTGATCAACGCGGCGCGGCGTCGTGGCAAGCACGTCTGGGGCTACACGTACGACGCCGCCTCGCACTCGACGCCCGGCTTCACCGCGACGGAGGCTCTCTCCGATCCGCGGCTCTTCGTCGACTGGGAGGCCCTGGAGGGGCTATCCGGTCTCCTCTACGGCCAGGGCACGACGACGTACCCGACCAAGGGCAACCCGCTCGTGTCGAACGACAAGGAGAAGGGCTCCTACGCCCTCGTCTACCCGGGCAAGAACGAGCCGATCCCGAGCGCGAGGCTCCAGGTGCTGCGCGAGGGGATCGAGGACTGGGAGATCATGAACATCGTGCGCAAGAAGCATGGCGACGCCTCGGTGCGGCGCCTGCTCGCCGGTCTCTTCTCCACGACGTCAGCGGGTGCAAAGCTCGGTTGCACGATCGGCTGCCCGATCAAGACGTCGACGCCCTACTCGTGGCCGACGTGGTCGCACGACGCGACAACGCCGGCGAAGGTCGCGCAGATGCGGGCCGCGGCGTTGCACGCAGCTGCGAGCTAGCCGCTCTCGAGCAGCCCGAGCAGGTGCGCTGCGTATGCCGGCGCGGTCGGCTCGTCCTCGTGGCGGAAGTACACGTACGCGGGCTCGCATAGCGCGGCGACCTTCGCGGCGAGCTCGGCGTCCGGCGGCTCGCGGCGGCGCAGGTAGCGGAACGGCGCCGGATGGTCGACATCGTCTACGCGGACGGCTCCCGCCTCGGCGAGCCGCGGCTCGATGCCGTCCCACGACGGATGCTCCAGGTCGAAGGCGAGCCGCAGCGACGGATCGAGCGAGCCGAGCAGGAGCTCGAGCGCCCCCTCGTCTCGTGCCTTCTTGAGCGAGATCCGGATCGGCCCCAGCCGGTCTCCGAGCCGGCGCACGCGCGACTCGAACTCGTCGTACCCGCCGCGCCGGTCGCCGGGGAGCTTCGGCGCGAACCCAAACCCGTCCGGCACCTGCTCGGCCCAGCGCTCGAACTGCTCCTCCGAGGGCAGCCGGTAGCCGGTCGTGTTCAGCTCGACCGTCGAGAAGCGCTCGGCGTAGAAGGCGAGGAAGCCGGACGGATCGAGGCCGGGAGGATAGAAGCCCGGCCGCCAGGTCGGGTACGACCAGCCCGAGGTGCCGACGTGGACGTCTACGGCGCCGTGCGGTCGTTCCCGACGAAGGCCTCGTGGGTCACGGGCATCTTCTCCGCCAGGAACGACTCGACCGCCTCGGCGTAGCGGCGGATCTCGCGCTGCGCGGTTCCGGCTGCACGCAGCGAGACGAAGTTCATCAGCGCCCGCGCGTTCACCGTCCAGAAGAACTCCGTGTAGGCGCCGACCGGCAGCACGCAGCGCGCGACCTCCCGTGCGACGCCGGCCTCGACGAGCTCCTCGTATGCCGCGTACGCCGTCCGGTAGACGGACTCGAACGTCTCGCGGGTCGACTGGGCGAGCTCCGGCTCGACAGTCTCGAACGTGTATGCCCCGGGCTTGCCGACCTGCGTGCGCACGTCCTCCGGCGCCGGGACGTAAAAGTCGTCCGTCGCCTTCGCATAGCGCATCGAGAACTCGTTGAACGAGCCGATGCGATGGCGGAACCACTCGCGCGCGACGAAGATCGGGCAGCGGACGTGGAAGCGGAAGCTGTTGTGCTCGAACGGCGTGTTCCCGCACCATGCCGCATAGCCGTTGCGTCTCACGTAGAGGGTCCGGTTGGGGACCTCGACACAGTGGATCAAGCCGTCGTACTGCTCTACCCCCATCTGCTCATGCGCATCGGCCTTCGTCCGGCAAAGCGCCGGGCGGGCGTTCCGTCCGCTGTAAACGGACACGCGCCAACGCGGCTTATTGCCGAAGTGGCCATCGCCGTGCGTCGCGCGATGTGGCCGGACGCTCGCACTGCGCCCGAGCTTCAACGCCAACTCCTGAACCTGGCCGGCGAGTGTCGCACTCGTCGTTGAGTACGTATGCCTGTCCTCGTGGCCGGGGCGAACGGTCGTCGACCCGTCGGAGTTCAACAGACCGTCGAGGAGGGCCTCGAGCAATGGCGTGCCCAGGCCGAGAAGCGAACGCGGGATCACCTTCTCGCCTCTGAAGTAGCACCGCGCGAACAATGCGCGCATCTCCGTCGAAACCGGAACGGCGAACGCATTCCTCCATTGCTTGAGCTCGAGCTTCGCCTCGCCCGTCGCTTCACGCAGGAAGGCGATCTCGCGGTCCTTGCGGATGTTGAAGACGATGTGGTTCGAGTTCCCGAGGTTGCCATCGCCGATGAACAGGCCGAAGAGCTGGAGGAATGGACGGGCCGGGACCGGGCAGTCGTCGAACGTCAGCCACGCAGGCGCGGGCGCATGCCAGTCGGCGGTAGCGATGTGGCGGTGCGACTTCCACAACACGGAATGCGCGGGCTGCAATCTGAACGTCGGCGTCTGCCGGCCCTCGCGGGTCGTCATCTCGCTAACGAGCATCCGGTGGTCCGGGGTCACGAGCAGATCGAGACTCATTCCGTTGAAGCCGATCATGTGCCCGCGGTGCTCCCTGCGGACGAGGCGGAGAGCCGGCTGGTACTCGAGCGTGCCTCCGCGGGCACGCGTAGCGAACAGCTCGTCGCCCGTCACCTGCGGCCATGCTTTCCAGCCGTCGTGCGTGAGGACCTCGGTCTTGTCGTCGTAACAGCCGTGCCGCTCGCGCATGAGGAAGCGGATCAGGCCCTCGTCCGAGGCGTCCATCGCCTCCTTGTGGCGCGCGAACGAGACGCGCGCCGCGTTCACGACGGAGAGGTCGTCGGCCATGACCGCGTCCAGCCGGACGAACCCGTGGTCGAGGACGGGGCGGTGGTCGCCCGGGATCGCCGATTGTTCGGTCACTGCAGCCAAGGGGTGGTGAGGCTAAGCCTCGCGCCGGATGGATCGTAGAGGAGCTCTCGGCCTAGGCGGAAACGGGCCGCATCACCGTGGTGCCGGGCTCGCCGAGTTGCGTCGGCCGAGTCACGACCCAGGTGTCGCCCTTGCGGAGCTTGTACGGCGCATTGAGCGTCAGGGTCAGGGCCTGCGAGGGGCTCGCGACGCGGAACGCTCCGCACGGGGCCCACGGCTTGCCGTCGCGCACGAGGTAGACGTAGTAGTAGGCGTGCGGCGGCAGCTTCGGCAGGCCGGTCACGTTCAGCGTCATGGGCCAGTTCCCGGCCTGCGGCTTCCAGACCTCGAGCGTCGCCTGCGCGTTCGGCGCCTGCCGCGTCCCCGTGAGCTCGAGGGTCTTGGCGACTCCGGGGGCACTGCTGTTTCCGCCGCTCTGCCGGCTGTTGGAGACGGCGTAGCCTGCCGCGAAGACGACCACGATCGAGAGCGCGGCCGCGAGCAGGAGCAACCCGCGCCGCTTCACGACCCGTCGCCGCTGCATGCGCGCCACTCCGGAGCCCGGCGCCTTCCGCAGCTTCGGCGTCAGCTCCGGCGGCGGGCCCGCCTCGAGCAGCAACTCGTGCACGTGACGCAGCCGCTCGCGCTCCTCGCCGCTCGTCTCGGCGCCCACCAGCTCGTCGAAGCTCGGCTCGCGGCTCACGGCAACTCTCCTTCCAGGACCGACGCCAGCTTGGCCAGGCCGCTACGCGTCCGTGTCTTCACGGTCCCGAGCGGGAGGCCCAGATACTCGGCCACCTCGCTCTGTGACAACCCGCTCCAGTAGGCGAGCTCGATCACCTCGCGCTCCCGAGGCTGGAGCTCCTCGAGGGCGCGGTGGACGCGCCAGGACGTGTCCGACTCCTCCGCCTGCTGGGCCGGTCCCGGCTCGGCGGAAGCGAGATCCGGAAGCTCGGCGCCCGCCGCAGGCCCGCTGCGGCGCAGCCGGTCGACGATCGCGTTGCGAGCGACCGTGTACAGCCAGCCGCCGGCCGCGCCGCGCTCCGGCCGGTACGTCGAGGCCGACCGCCAGACGGCGGCAAAGGCCTCCTGGACGGCGTCCTCCGCATTGCCGCGGTCGCCCAGGCGCCGCAGGGCGAGGCCGAAGACCGGTCGCACGTAGCGCCCATAGAGGATCTCGAACGCCGCCTGGTCGCGCTCGGCCACGCGCGCGAGCAACTCCGCGTCGGAGGGGTCGGGCGCAGGCGCCGGAGGCGCGGGATCCGCGGGAACAGCGCGCAGGCGAGGCACGTCAAGGGCAATCTCCACTTCAGGACCGTTCTTACGCATCGTGTCCCGTCTCGGATTGCAGCACTGTGCCCGGCGCTGCGCAACTTCCTCCTAGTTCTGCGCCTCGGCGAACCGCCGCTCCACCTCGGGCCAGTTGACCACGTTCCACCACGCCTCGAGGTACGCGGGCCGCTTGTTCTGGTACTTGAGGTAGTACGCGTGCTCCCAGACGTCTATTCCCAGTACCGGAAAGTCGCTCTGCATGATCGGCGAGTCCTGGTTCGCCGTGGAGTAGAGGGAGAGGCCGGTGCCGTCCCAGACGAGCCACGTCCAGCCGCTGCCGAACCGCTTCACGCCCCCGTCGTTGACGGCGGTCTTCAGCTCCTCGAAGGAGCCGAACGTGTCCTCGATCGCGGACCGAAGCACGCCGCCGGGCTCGCCGCCGCCGTCCGGTCCCATGATCTGCCAGAACATCGAATGGTTGGCGTGGCCGCCGGCGTTGTTGCGCACCGCTGTCCGCTTGTCCTCGGGCATCGCGTCGACGCTCGACAGCACTGTCTCGATCGAGGCGTCCGCCCACTCGGTCCCCTCGAGCGCGGCGTTCGCGTTCGTGACGTAGGCGGCGTGGTGCAGGTCGTGGTGGATGCGCATCGTCTCCGCGTCGATATGCGGCTCGAGCGCGTCGTACGCATAGGGCAGGTCAGGCAGTACGAAGGCCATCTCCTCGGCTCCTTTCAGCTCCTCCCGTTTCCGTGACGGAGGATATGCTCCGCGGTCGTGTCCACGCTCGTGTACAGGTTCGAAGAGATCGCGCCACGGCCGCTACGTGCGGAAGTGCTGGAGCTGGACGGGATCTCCCGCGCCTCGGTGGAGGCCCATTACAAGCTGTACGAGGGATACGTCGGGAAACGGAACGAGATTCTCGGGAAGCTGGCCGAAGTCGATCTTTCCGCTGCTAATCAGGTGTTTTCGGAGCTCCGGTCGTTGAAGGTGGACCTCTCCTTCGCCGTCGGCGGGATCAAGAACCACGAGCTCTACTTCGGCCATCTCGGCGGCGGCGGTGGAGCGCCGGAAGGCGCGTTCGGCGACCTCGTCGCCCGCCACTTCGGCTCGGCCGACGCGTGGCGCGCGGACCTCAAGGCGACCGGCATGGCCGGGCGTGGCTGGGCGTGGACGGGGTTCGACTGGGACGAGGGCCGGCTCTTCAACTACGTCGGCGACGCGCAGAACACGTTCCCGGTCTGGAACGCGACGCCGCTCGTCGCGCTCGACGTCTACGAGCACGCGTACTTCCTCGACTACCAGACCGACCGTGCCTCGTACATCGAGGCGTTCTTCGCCAACCTCGACTGGGACGTCGTGAACGGCTGGGTCGAGCAGTACGGCATCCCGACGTAGCGGGGAGCCGATCTCGTGGTCACCGCCGCGTTCGTGGTCGCCGGGTATCTGTCCGGCTCGCTGACGTGGGGTTACTGGCTCGTGCGGATCTTCCGCGGCGAGGACATCCGGACGAAGGGCAGCGGCAACGTCGGCGCGTCGAACGTGTGGCGGGTCTACGGGCCGAGGCTCGGGCTGCCGGCGGTCATTCTCGACACCGCGAAGGGGTTCGTGCCGGCGTTTGCCGCGACGATGGTCGTCGGCCACGGGACCGGAGTGCTCGCGGGCGCGGCCGCGATGCTCGGGCACTGGCGCCCGATCTTCCTCGGCTTCCAGAAGGGCGGGAAGATGGTGGCGACTGCCGGCGGCGCCTTCCTCGGCGTCGCTCCGCTCGTTGGGGCGGCCGCCGCCGGCGTCTGGCTTCTCGTCTTCGGCCTCACGCGCTACGCGTCGGTCGCCTCGATCACGGCCGCGTCGTCGCTCGCGCTATGGGCGTGGCTGTTCGGCTACCCGTGGCCGGTGATCGCGTTCGGCGGGGCCGCGGGCGTGGGCGTCGCCTTCCTCCACCGCGCGAATATCGCGCGCCTGTTCCGGGGGCAGGAGCACCGCTTCGAGCTGCGGCGGCGCCGGGGCGACGCCACCCGCGCAGCCAACCCCTGAGCAAGCCACCGGTCCCTCACCTGCGGGACAGGTCCACGCACCACACGTCCCGGTGCCAGGCACCGGGACGTGTCCCGAATCGTCATGTCGGGCGCGAGATGAGCCGGACGTGCAGGCGGTTCCGTTTCGGTCATGGCCGCACCGGACACGGCCGCGTGCCTGGCACCGGGACGTGGCCTTTCGGGACCTGTCGCGCGCGCGCGGGATCGCTTACGCGCGCAGCCAGTCTCTGAGCTGGGTGTGGGCCGCGGGGCCGTGGCCGGCGCCGTCGCCCTCGAGCTCCGCCCGCAGCTCGCCCGCCGTCCCGTGGCGCTCCGCCACGACCTCGTGGGCGTGGATCGTCTCGAAGTTGACCTGCCGCGAAAGCACGAAGTCGCCGTCGTCGAGTTGGGGCAGATTGTCGAGGACGCTCTTCAGCGCGACGCGCACCGAGTCCTCGACGAAACGCGGCTGGAGGTGGGCGTGCTCGACGACGAACAGCTCGTCGGGCCGCTTCAGGAGCTCGTAGATCGGCGAGCTCATCGAGCCCTCCACGATCTCGACGAGCCGCTCCGCGTTGAGCCGCTCGGCGGTGCCGACGAAGAGCGTGCCGCGGCCGCGCTGGTTGTGCGTGGCGAGCGGGACGAGCTCGAGGATCCGCTCGACGTCGACGTCGTCGAACCCGGCGTCCAGCAGCCGGTCCGTCGCAGCCCCGCGCACGAGGCCCTGCGCGCACGGGCAGGCGTTGATCCCTGTCGCCTCGACGCCGACGACGCGGCGTACCCGCTCGCGCGAGGCGGCGGCGATCCCGATCAGCGAGACCATCTCCTGCGTCGCGAGCTTCGTGACGGGCGTGCGCCGCTCGTATGGGTAGCGCGCGACGATCCGCACCTCGGCGAGCAGCGCCTCCTGGCGGTCGACGACGCGCCGAGCGACGTGCTCGGCGAGGTCCTCGACGAGGAACGCATCGTCGTCGACGACACTCTCCACGGCCTCCTCGAACAGCTCGGGGAAGCGGGACATGTGGACGCCCTTGCGACGAGGATCGAGGTCGACGGTGCAGTCGATCGTGGCGGCGATGAGCTTCTCGGCGCGGCCGTGGCCGATCCGCACGGCCTTCTGGACGCCGGTCACGCCGACGCTCGAGAGGCCGAGTGCGACCTCCGGGGCGGCCGCCTGCAGGTCGGGCGTCTCGGTGCGCTCCATGCGGCTAGGTTAGACCCGTGAGCGACGACGACGCGTTCGCACGGCTGGTCTCGCTCGCGTGCCACGACCTGCGCACGCCGCTCGCCACCGTGCACGGCTTTGCCACGACGCTGGCACGAGGCGGCCTCGAGCCTCCCGGCGACCGTTACGTCGAGATGATCGAAGCCGCCTCCGCGCAGCTCGCGGAGCTGATCGACGAGCTTTCGCTCGCCTCCCGGATCGAGTCGGGGCGTTACGAGCCGACGCTGCGCGAAGCGGACACGCTCGAGCTTGCGCAGGCGGCGGCGGCCCGGCTCGGCGAGGATCGAGTGCAGGTCTCGGGCGCCGGGGCGGCGATCGAGACGGATGGGGACGCCGTCGAGCGCGGGCTCGCGGCGCTCTTCCAGTCGGCGCTCCGCCACGGCGGGCTCGACGGCGTCGAGGTGGCGGTGGACGGCACGGACGTCCGGCTCTCGCGGGTCACGGCGGCGTCTGCCCCTGTGGTTCTGGGCGAGGATCTGCGCGACCTGGGCGCCGCGGTCGCCGCGCGCCTCGTCGCGCGCCTGGGCGGCTCGCTCTCGGTCGAGGGCGAGACTCTGGCGATCCGGCTCGCTTAGACCGCTGCGAGCACGGGAGCCCGCAGCTCGTGGCAGCTACGGCAGCGCGCCTCGTACTGCTCGAGCGCGCCGACGACGATCGTCGCTCCGTCGGCCGTAGCCGGCGAGCCGTCGACGAGGCGCTGCGTCATCGTCGCCGGGCCACCGCAGCGGTGGCAGACCGCCTGGAGCTTGTCGACGAGCTCGGCGCGGCACAGGAGCTCGGGCATCGCGCCGAACGGGAAGCCGCGGAAGTCCTGGTCGAGCCCGCACGCGACGATGCGCAGCCCGTGCTCGACGAGCCCGTCGAGGACGAGCACGATCTCCGGCCGGAAGAACTGCACCTCGTCGACCCCGACGACGTCGTAGCCCTCGACGAGGCCGGGGATGTCGGCCGGGTCGTCGACGGCGACGGCGCGCATCCGGGCTCCCGCGTGGCTGACGACGTGGGCGATGTCGTACCGGTTGTCGAGCTGCGGCTTGACG
This sequence comes from Gaiellaceae bacterium, assembly GCA_036497525.1. Taxonomy (GTDB): domain Bacteria; phylum Actinomycetota; class Thermoleophilia; order Gaiellales; family Gaiellaceae; genus Palsa-739. The sequence continues at coordinate 5,464 of DASXJG010000029.1, read as the reverse complement.
ATCAGCACGCGCTGGCCGGCGATCTCCGCGCGCCGCAGGCGGCGGATCAGCTCCTCGCTCTTGCCGCTGAACATCGGTCCGCAGACGACCTCGAGCCAGCCGCCGCGGTTCGGGAAGAGCCTGATCACGTGGCCGACCCTAATGGGCCGGTCCGACGGACTCCTTCCCGTGCTCGAACTCGTACTGCGAGAGGCGCCGGAGGCTGACGATCCCGAGCAGCCGGCCGTCCTTGCAGACGGGAAGGTGGCGGAAGTTGCGCTCGAACATCATCTTCGCCGCGTCCTCGACGGTCGTCTCGGGCTCGATGGTGATCACGCTCTCGGTCATCCACTGGCGCACGCGCGCTTCGGCGGCGCGCGCCCGCTGCGCCACGGCGCGCAGGATGTCGCGCTCGGTGACGATGCCGGTGAGCCGCACCATGTCCTCCATCACGACGACGGCGCCGACGCCCGCCTCCATCATCTTCTCCGCGGCCTCGCCGATGGAGGCCGTCGGGTCGACCGTGAGGACGTTCGTGGTCATGACCTCGGCGACCGTTGCCATGGCCGGAGCCTAACGTAGTGTTGGAAAGCGTGAACGCCCGGCTGAGGGACCTTTCACGCCGTCGCCAAGCCTGGGTCGAGCGGCAGGAGCCGGACTCGCCGGCGGGCGTCGCGATCGGCGCGTGGCGGCGATACCAGGCGGTCGAAGGCCCACTTCAGTCGGCTCTCCTCTCCCTCTACATCCTCGTGGCCGTCCTCCCGGCGCTGCTGGTCATGGAGGAGTACCTCGACCCGCATCCGAACTCGCTCGCGAACTCGATCGTCCACCACTACCGGCTGAACGCGCCGACCTCGGAGCTGATCCACAACGTGCTCGCCGAAGGCCGCTCGCACGAGCTCGGATCGGCCCTGCTCGCGATCGTAAGCTCGCTGGTCTTCGGGATCGGTTTCGGGCATGTCCTCCAGCTCGTCCATGCGCGCGCGTGGGGGCTGAAGCTGCCGACCGGCGTGTTCGACCAGGTCGGCTACGGCGCCGTGCTCGCCGGCCTCTACGGGCTGCTCATGCTCCTGCTGCTGCAGTTGAACGACCTCCACCCGCGGTCCACCGTCGTCAAGGCCTTGCTCGGCATCGGGTGGGTCGGGTTCCTGGCGCTCTTCTTCGTCTTCGTGCCCTGGCTGCTGACGCACAAGCAGGTCGCACGCCGAGATCTCTTGCCGGGTGCTCTGCTCACCGCGCTCGCGCTGGTCGTGTTGATGATCGCCTCGCGCTTCGTCATGCAGTTCTGGGTCGACCTGTACGCGCGCGACTACGGCGGCCTCGGCGTCGTGCTGGCGATCTACTTCTGGATCGCCTTCAGCTCGGCCGTCATCGTCGTAGCGGCGAGCCTCTCGCCTGCGCTCGCCGAGCGGCGCAGCGTTCGCGCGGAGGCCGCGTTACCTGAGTAGGCGCGACAGTCGACGGTCCTTCAGGATGCGGCCGCCGGTCTGACAAGCGGGGCAGTAGAAGATCGTGTGCTCCTCGAAGTCGACCTGCGCGAGCGGCGTTCCGCAGGCGTGACACGGCTCGCCCAGCCGCCGGTGGACGCGGTACGTCTCCGCGTCGGATGCGCCGCGCTCGCGCAGCTCGAGGCCTCGCTCGAGCTCGTCGTCGATTGCCGCCGCGAGACGTGCAATCTCCTCGTCGTCGAGGTCGGCCGAGAGCGCGTACGGCGACAGCTTCGCGGTGTGGAGGATCTCGTTCGCCCACGCGCGGCCGATCCCGGCGATCAGGCGCTGGTCGCGGAGGAGCGCGTGCAGCCGTCGCGACTCGCCGTGGACGATCTCGCCGAGCCGTTCCGGCCCGAGCCCGAGCGCCTCCGGCCCGAGGTGCGCGAGCTCGGCTTCCGCCGCCTCGGGTGTCAGCAGCCAGACGCCTGCGCGCTTCTTCTTGCCGCCCTCGGTGAGCACGAGCTGGTCGCCGCCTTCGAATTCGAGGCGGAAGGCGGGGGACTTGGGCGCCGCCTTTCCGGCGGGGACGGAACGGAGTCGGCCCGCCGTCATCAGGTGCACGAGCAGGACGAGCTCGCCGTCGTCGGTGGGGAAGAGGAGACGCTTGCCGCGGCGCTCGGCTCCGCGTAGCCGGCGACCCTCGAGCGCGGCGATCGGCGGGTCGAATGTCTTCAGCGTGGCGATGTGAGCAGGGCCGGCCTTCGCCACGGGAAACGCAGCGACGGGCTCATCGAGCTGGCGCCGCCAAGCCTCCATCTCCGGCAGCTCGGGCATCGCTTCGAACGGTACTCCGCGCGAGACCGGTGGCAGCCACCGCACACCCTCGTCACCCGGTCGTAGGCTCCGGTAGTGGCGGAGCCGTTGCTCGTGGAGGTGCGCCGGAACGGGCTGGTCGAGGCGGTGCATCGCGTTCACGCCGTCGCAGTCCGCGGCGGTGATGTGGTCGAGGCGGCCGGCGACCCTGAGCTGACGTGCTTCATGCGCTCCTCGTCCAAGCCGCTTCAGGCGCTGCCCCTCGTGCGCGCCCGCGACGACCTGCCCGCCGACGAGCTCGCGATCGCCTGCGCCTCCCACCACGACACGCCCGAGCAGGTCGCTGCGGTGCGTGCGCTGCTCGCGCGGGCCGAAGCGACGGAGGACGACCTCGAGCTCGGGCCGCAGGAGGGACGGCCGCCGGAGGGGATCCACAACAACTGCTCCGGGAACCACGCCGGGATGCTTGCCCTCTCCCGAGCCCGGGGCTGGCCCACCGAGGGCTACCGCCTCCCCGAGCATCCCGTCCAGCAAGCTTGCCGCGCGGTGCATGCAGAGGCGGCGGAGGTGGAGCCCGACGGGCTCGTGACCGGGACCGACGGGTGCGGCATCGTCACCTTCGCCCTCACGCTCGAGCGGATGGCGCACGCGTTCTCGCGCTTCGAGGCGCTCGCAGGAGGCACGCGGGTCGCAGCCGCGATGCGCGCACGCCCCGATCTCGTCGGCGGCCGTGACGGCGCCGACTACCTTCTCATGCGCGAGGCGCCCGGCTGGCTGGCGAAGGGAGGCGCCGAGGGCCTGCTGTGTGCCGCCGGCCCCGACGGTCTCGGCCTCGCCCTCAAGAGCGAGGACGGTGGGAGCCGCGCCCACGGCCCTGCACTCGCCGCTTTCCTCGGCCGGCTGGGCCTCGACCTTCCGGACCTCGCGCGGCGGCCGGTCCTCGACACCCGCGGCGAGCGCGTTGGCGAGATCGACACGGACGGTAGTGGGTCAGTTTGACGCGGGTGGCTTGTCCTTCTCGCGCCACCACGCCGCCTGACAGGTACGGCAGATCATCTCCCGTCCGGGGAAGTGCGCTTTGTGGCGTCCCCGAAACAGGCTGGCTAGCCGCTCTCGGCCGCAACGGCTGCATCTGATCGTCTCAGCCACGCTGCCGACGGTATCGGGCCGGACGGTTAGCCGAACACCCCGGGGGTCAGTTTGAAGGCAGGGGCGACTTTGCCCCAGCGGTCATAAACTTCTCGGAGAAGGTGCCAGCCGAGGAGGACATAGCCCTTGTCGCCGGCCAGCTGGCCAGCCTTACGCGGACTGTCGCGGAGATTGAGGCGAGGGTCCGGACGCTTTACGAGCGCGCTGAGAATCAGCAAGAGCGCGCTGACCAGCAACGAGACCGAACCGAAATACAACAACAACGCATTGATCTCGCAGCGCGAGAACTAGCCGAGGTCAGTGCGCGCCTGCAAGCGGCTTCGGACGCGCTCCAAGCGTCCATCTGAACCTTCGGGCCGGGCGGTTAGCCGAACGAGCGTGGTTGAGTTAGCAGCGCGCGGCCCCTGGGCATGCGCCGCTTCACGCGGCTGACCAACGCCTTCTCGAAGAAGGTCGAGAACCTGGCCGCAGCCGTCTCGCTGCACTTCGCCTACTACGACTACTGCCGCCCGCATCAGTCCCTCGACGGCAAGACGCCGGCCATGGCGGCAGGGCTAGAGGATCACGTCTGGACGGTCGACGAGCTGATCGGCCTCCTGTCCGCAGCCGAGGCAACGCCCCTATCGCAAGACCCGCGAACGCAAGGCTGAGCTGCGCGGCGAGATTTCAGACTGACCCACTACCGACACGGACCGTTGACAAGTTCTTTACGAATCGCCGGAGGGTGACTAGTATCCGCCTCGCGCTTGAGGGAGGAGGACCGGGCGTTACCGGCGGGGAGCCGGACGCGGTCGGTTGTAGTAGTGCCGTCGTGCAACCACTAGGCCGGGGAGGTTCGGGACGTGCTGACCGTCGACATCTCGCTTCCTGACGTCGAGGAGCTGCACAAGCTCGTCGCCGACGGGAAGGAGAAAGGCTTTCTCTCCTACGACGAGATCGTCACCGGGCTCGAGGAAGTCGACCTCACGAAGGAGCAGGTCGAGGACTTCTACACCTACCTCGTCGAGCACGGCGTCGACCTCGTCGAAGGGGAGCAGCACAAGGCGCCGCCGCACGAGCAACCGCCGCCCGAGGACGAGAAGGCCGCCACGGTCCCGAAGCTCGACCTCACCGTCGAGCCGTCGCTCGACTCGCTCCGCCTCTATCTCCGCGAGATCGGCAAGGTGCAGCTCCTGACAGCCGACCAGGAGGTGACGCTCGCCAAGCGGATCGAGCGCGGCGACATGCGCGCCAAGACGGCCATGATCGAGGCGAACCTTCGCCTCGTCGTCTCGATCGCGAAGGGCTACCTCGGCCGCGGGCTCTCGTTCCTCGACCTCATCCAGGAGGGCTCGCTGGGCCTGATCCGGGCGGTGGAGAAGTTCGACTACCGCAAGGGCTACAAGTTCTCGACCTACGCGACGTGGTGGATCCGCCAGGCGGTCACGCGTGCCATCGCCGACAAGGCGCGCACGATCCGGATCCCGGTCCACATGGTCGAGAAGCTGAACAAGGTCGTGCACATCGAGCGCCAGCTCGTGCAGCGGCTCGGGCGCGAGCCGAGCCCGGAGGAGATCGCCGAGGAGCTCGAGATCACGACCGAGGAGGTGCGCGAGATCCTGCGGATGTCGCAGCTTCCAGTCTCGCTCGAGAAGCCGATCGGCGAGGAAGAGGATTCGTCACTCGGGGACTTCGTCGAGGACGAGGCGGCGGAGTCGCCGTTCGACACCGCTCAGCTGCTGCTCCGGCGCGAGGACGTCGTCAACGCGCTCAATGCCCTCCCGCGGCGCGAGCGGGAGGTGATCGAGCTCCGCTACGGGCTGCTCGGGGGCGAGCCGCGCACACTCGAGGAGGTCGGCCGCGCGTTCGGCGTGACCCGCGAGCGCATCCGCCAGATCGAGAACAACACGCTCAAGAAGCTCGAGCACCTCCCCGAGGCGCAGGCGCTCCGCGACGCCGTTTCCTAGGAGGGATTGGCGGAACGGTGCTCGTCGTCGGCGTGCGATGCTCGTTCGCTGACAAGGACGCAGGGAGCTCGAATAGCGGAGCTGTTCGGGCGACCGAGGACGCCGCTCAGCGGGCGAGCAGCGTGCGCCGGCGGCACAGCCACTGTT
>DASXJG010000028.1:0-4419 GCA_036497525.1 Gaiellaceae bacterium | reverse complement strand
GTCTCCGCCCACTCCCGATCCTCGGGCGAGAGGTCGTCGGGCGGCTCGCCGGCCGTCGAGGCAACGAGCTCCGCGGCCCACACCGCCTGCTCGGCCGTCGCGTCATTCGGCTCCTCGCAGGCGGCCGCGAGCGTCTCGTGGAGAGACTTCCAGTCCGTCATGCTGGGTCGAATTCCACCTGGTCGAAGAAACGAAGCACGGTATGCCCGGGCCGCACGTTTCCCTGCAGCGCCCGCAGCTCGTCGTCGGAGGCTTCGCCCAGCGCGCGCTTGACGGCGAGCCACGGGAGGTTGAAGTCCTCCTGGATCATCATCGTCGAGATGCGCGGGTTGATCTCGATCACCTTCTCGCCCATGAACTGGATGCTGAAGAACCATTCCAGCTCGAACTCCTCGACGACGCGCGCCGACGCCTCGACGAGCTCAGGTGTGTCGAGCGTGACGAAGTACATGCCCAGGCCGCATCGCACCGACTCGCGTGTCCGCGTCGCCTGAAGGACGATTCGGCTCCCGTCCGCGATCCCGTCCACCGTGCGCTCGGACTCGGTCAGGAACTCCATCACGAGCAGGTCGAGGCCCTCGTCCGGCAGCAGCTCGACCGCCTCCTCGAGGCGCATGGCGAGCGCTCCGGGACGCTCGTAGAGGAGCTGGTGCGTCCGGTCGACGCTCGGGTCGAGCACACGGAAGCCCCGTGAGCCGGACGAAAAGGCCGGCTTGAAGCACACGGGGTTGTCCGGGTAGCCGAGCTCGCGTGCTGCCGCCTCCACGCCGGCCGCACCCGTCACGCGGCGGAAGTCGGGCGCGCCGACGCCGATCCGATGCAGCGCTTCGAAGGTCTCGGCCTTGTCGTTCGAGCGGCGCTCGGCGTCGGGGCCGCAGACCATGACGGGGACCGGGAACTCGCCGCGCCGCAGCGAGAGATGGTGCAGGTCGTGCGAGGACTCGGGCAGGACGACGTCGACGCCTTCCTGCTCGACGAGCTCGAGCAGCGCGTCCGGGAAGGACGGATCCGCGCCGGGCGGGACGAGGTGGAACTCGTCGCAGATGTGCCGGCCGATCGCCCGCTCGGACATGTCCACGCCGACGAGCCGCACCGGCCGCTCGCCGTTGTCCCGCAGAGCTCGCAGCAGCCGGGCCGCGCCGGGCGCGCCGCAGGCTGTGACGAGGATCGTCGTCACGCGCACGCGAGCACCCACTGGAACTGGACCGGGCCATCCGGCTCTTCGATGGTGACGACCTCGTCCTTGTCGATCGTGAAGCCCTCCTCCCGAACGAGGCGCGAGTTCGTCCCCGGCGGATAGCTCGAGAAGAACGTCTCCGCGCCCAGCCACTCGCCCGTCCAGCCCTCCATGTCGGAGACGCCGAACGCCGTGAGCAGCCAACCACCCGGTACGAGCCAGCCGTGGATGCGCTTAAGGAGCGGAGCGAGCAGGTCGCGTGGGACGTGGTTGAAGGCGTAAAACGAGACGACGGCGTCGAACGAGCCGGCGGGGAGCTCGAGCTCGGTGAAGTCGGCACAGAAGAACTCCGCCGCCGGAATCGCCGCGGAGGCGCGTTCCACCTGGCGCGGCGAGATGTCGACGCCGGTCAGCCGGAAACGGCGCGCCAGCCCCGCGGTCTCGGGGGAGCCGGCGCCGCACCCGAGCTCGAGCACACGCGCTCCCTCCGAAAGGCGCGAGACGAGCTGCTCCTCCCACTCCTGGCGGGGATCGCCGGCGATCCGCGTGCGCCATTCCGCGAACGCGTCACCGATCGCGTCGTAGCCCTCGGCGACGATCTGGGTGCGAGGATCGGGCACGGGGGCGATGGTAACTTCGGGTGCCCCCACTACACTCGCATGCGGCTTTGAAGGTTCTCGCATGAGACGTCCTCGCACGCTCCGCGCCGCCGCGACGCTCCTCGTCACCGGCCTCGCCACCGCCTACATCCTCTGGAAGATCGACATCCGGCAGACGGCGCACGTGCTCGCGAATGCGAGCGTCGGCTGGTGGCTCGCGGCGTTCGCGATCTGGATCCTCTCCGTGTGGCCGCTCGCCTGGCGCTGGCGCTACCTCCTCGCAGCCAGCGGCGTGCACGAGCGCCTGGGGTGGCTCGTGCGCACGACCTTCGTCTCCTACGGCGCCGCGCAGGTGCTTCCGACCTCGCTCGGCGGCGACGCCTCACGGATCTACGAGACGACGCGGCGCCATCCCGGTGTCCGTGGGCCGGTGGCCGGCACCGTGCTCCTCGAGCGGGCGCTCGGCGGCGTTGCGACGCTCGTCCTCGCCGCGGTCGGCCTGGCGCTCGCGCTCGGTCACTACTCGGTCGGGGGCTACGTCTGGGTCGAGCTCGCGTTCGTCGTCCTGACGGTGGCCGCGTTCTTCGTGCTGTTCTCGACCAGGCTGCATCCGTTGCTGCACCGGCTTCGCCCGCTGCTCCACCGGCTCCGGATCGAGGCGCCGGCGCGGGAGGTCTATCTCGCGCTCCACTCCTACCGGGCGCGGCGGCGAGTGCTCTTCTGGGCCTTTGCGCTCACGCTCGTGGTGCAGGCGGCTCGCGTGCTGGCGATCTGGAGCGCGGGGAAGGCGGTCGGCGTCGACCTCTCGCCGCGTCCGTACTACATCATGGGGCCGCTGCTCTTCCTCGTGATGCTCGTCCCGTTCACGATCAACGGGCTGGCCGTGCGGGAATCGTTCTTCGTGAGCTTCCTCGGCGCGCTCGGTGTCTCGGCCGACCAGGCTTTCTCGGCGGGGTTCCTCTTCTTCGTCGTCACGGTTGCCGTCGCCCTGCCCGGCGCGGTGATCGTCGCCTGGGAGGGGTTGCGCACGCGACCGGTTCCGGGAAGGGCAGGAGCCGCGCGATGAACTGGTTCGCGCTCCCGGCCGCGGCCGAGGCGAGGCGCCCTGCCGAGGTGCCCGCGGATTCGCTGTGGCGGCTCGTCGGCCCCGCCGCCGCCGCTGCGCTTCTCGGCATCTCGCGGCTGCTGCCGGAGACGGGATTCGGGCTCTGGCTGCGGCTCGCGGCTGCGACCGTCGTCCTGCTCCTTCCGGGCGTCTTCGTCGCCCGCTGCCTCGGCCAGCGGAACGCGGCAGCCTCGTTCGCGGCGTCGGTCACGCTCGTGGGCGCCGGGCTCGCGCTGACGTTCGCCCTCGGCGCGTCGCTCGACGCGACCCTCGTTTTCGTGCTGGCCGCCGGTGCGATCGCGCTCGGCTGGTCGCTCCACGGTCTGGAGCTGCCGGGCGCGCGCCTGCCCGGGACGGCACGACTCACGCGCGGTCTGCTCGCGCTCGCCGGTCTCGGTCTCGGCGCCGGCCTCTGGTTCGCGCAGGGCGCCTTCACCGGCGACGCCTTCTTCCACCTCGGGAGGGTGCGGAAGCTCGACGCGCTCCACTCGCTGTCACTGCACAACGTGGGCGAGTTCGCGCACGGCGGGCTCCATCCCGGTTATGCGTTCCCGCTCTGGCACGGGTGGCTGGCGCTCATCGCTCGCCTCGCGGGCGTGGATCCGACGAGCGTCGGGATGCACGAGTCGAGCCTGCTCGCGCCGCTCGCGCTCGTGCTCCTCTTCGAGATGGGCTGGGCGATCTTCCGCTCGGCCGGCGTTGCGGCGGCCGTCGTGTTCGGGCAGGTCGCGATCAAGTGCTTCGCGCCCGGCCACGCGGGCGTCTACTCGTTCCTGTGGGAGCCGTCCACGGTCGCCACGCAGCTCCTGCTGCCCGCGGCGGTCGCGCTCTTCTTCGGCTTCGTCCGCAAGCCCGCCTGGCCGGTCGGGGTGATGCTCGGCGCGGCGTCGCTCTCGCTCGCGCTCGTTCACCCGACGTATGCGCTGTTCCTGGCGATTCCGCTGGGCGGCTACGTTCTCGCGCGCGCCCTCCTCACGCGCGGCGCCGACCTGAGGCGGGGCGTGCTCGGGTTCGCGGTCTTCGGGCTGCCCATGGCGCTCGCCTTTCTCTGGCTGGAGCCCGTCGTGCAGCAGACGATCCCGGTCTCGCCGGGGCCAAAGCAGCTCGCGACCAACCTCCGCCACTACCGCCACGACCTGATCGTTCACTCGCTCTCGCGCTACGCCCTCGCCCCGGGACGCATCGACCGGAACGGATCGGTCGCCGTCGCGGCGCTGCTGCTCGTTCCGCTCGCTCTGCTCGCGCGGCGGCGGCGGTGGAGCGCGCTCGTACTGGGCGGCACCGTGGCCGTGCTCGGGATCGAGCTGTGGCCGCTTATCTTCCCGCACTTCTCCGACGCGGTCTCGCTGTCGCAGTCGCGTCGGGCGGCGGGTTTCATCCCCTTCGCGGTCGCCCTTGCGGGGGGAGCCGCGGTGGTCAGCCGCTACTCGCGCGCGCTTGCTCTGGTGGGCGGGCTCGTGGGAGGCATCTGGCTCCAGGTCGCCTACTCCGGCGACTTCGGCCTGCGCGCCGCGCGCACCGAGCCCGCCTGGGTCGTC
>DASXJG010000027.1:0-14314 GCA_036497525.1 Gaiellaceae bacterium | reverse complement strand
CACAGGCCCATGAACAGGGCGACCATCTTGTCGCGCTGCGCATGCGGCGTGTAGAGGCGGAAGGCGGCATCGATGGCGCCCTCGGAGTCGGTTGCCGGGTCTACGGCCTCGAAGACCTCCCCGTAGGCCGTGCGGATCACTTGTTCGAGCCGTGCCGGAAACTCTTCGTCCGACGCCCGCTGCAACTCCACGAATGCATCGGTGGGAGTGCCATCGTCCGTGGTGAGATCAAGCATCCGCAACGCGCGGAGCGTCCGGTTCGCGTAGGCCTCCGGGTAGCCCAGCCTCATCAACAATCCCTTGCTCATGACGGCAGGGGCCTTCTCGCGGTAGTGGTCAATTGCCCGCACCACGTTCGCGGTTGGAGCGTAGGGCGCTGGTCCATCCTGGATGATTGCCATTCCCCAACTATAGGGACTCAGAGTCCTTTCGTCAAGGAACTCGTTAGAACTCGGCCAAAAGAACTTTTGACTTGTACCAGGACTCGGACCTACCCTTCCCTCGTCAGCGACGTAGGAGGGGCACGTGAACATCACTCCCGAGGTGAAGCAGGTAGTGAACGGGTGGCATGCCGGAGCGCACACGCTCAACATCACGGTGCGAGGCAGCACGGCGGAGGAAGCGGAACGGCTCTTCCGCGAGGCTGTTCAGAAGTCGGCCGAGCTTCGCGCTCGACCAGAACGCATCACGGCATAGGGCTTCTACAGAGAATGGCCACTTGCCACCCAGGGTGGGGAGTTGTTCCCGCCGCCCTCGGCTACCGACGATATCGCCGAAACCGCGCCGGGACGCTGGAGGCTTCGCGCCGGATTCGTGACGAGCGCAGCGGCCGCGGACGTGCGCTCAGTCGGCGCGATCGAGGCGAGACTCGACCTCGAGCGAAGGCATCTCCGCAGCGGGTGCAGGTGTCGGCGCCGCGAGCGGGTACGCGTCGCGCACGACGTTCCGCAGCTTCGCGACCACCTCGAGGGTGTCCCCTTCGTCGGCGAGGCGTTCCAGCTCGGCGAGCTGCTCCTCGAGCCATTCCGGATCCACAGGTGGCCTGCTCAGCCGGAGGATCTTCGGATGCGACGTGTCGCCGACCGACTCGTCCTTGCTCCAGAGCTCCTCGTGCCTCTTCTCGCCCGGCTTCGAGCCCGTGAACACGATCCGTACGTCGCGCGCGGACGTCGTCGGATCATCGGGGAGGCGTGGTTCCTTGCCGGAAAGGCGGATCATGTTCTGCGCGAGGTCGATGATCCGCACGGGGTCGCCCATGTCGAGCACGAACACCTGGCCGCGGCCGCCGATCGCGCCGGCCTGCACGACGAGCGAGACGGCCTCGGGGATCGTCATGAAGTACCGGGTCATCTCCGGATGCGTCACCGTCACGGGACCGCCGCGCTCGATCTGCTTGCGGAAGATCGGGATGACGCTCCCGGACGAGTTGAGGACGTTGCCGAAGCGCACGGCGACGAAGCGCGTCGCCACGTCGCGCCGGTGGCCGAACGACTCGACGATCCACTCGCAGAGCGCCTTCGACTGCCCCATCACCGTCTTCGGGTTCACGGCCTTGTCCGTCGAGATGAAGACGAACCGCTCGACGCCGAACTCGGCCGCGAGCTCCACGAGGACGCGCGTGCCGACGACGTTGTTGCGCACCGACTCGAGAGGATGCGTCTCCAGCATCGCGACGTGCTTGTACGCAGCCGCGTGGAAGACGACCGTCGGTTGGTACTTCTCGAACACCTCGCGCCGAAGCGCCGTCCGGTCCTTCACGTCGATGAGCTTCGTCAGCGCCGCTGTGAAGTCGCGCTCGGAGACGAGCTCCCGCTCGATCTCGAACAGCGGTCCCTCGGCGTTGTCGACGAGGATCAGCCGCGACGGACGGACTCGTGCGATCTGGCGGCAGAGCTCCGAGCCGATCGAGCCGCCGGCGCCGGTGACGAGGACGGTATGCCCTTCGAGGTAGGCGGCGACCTCGCCGATGTCGACCTCAACCTGCTCCCGGCCGAGCACGTCCTCCACCGACACGGGCCGGATCTGGCCGGCGAGGCCGACCTCTCCGGTGATCAGCTCGTACAGGCCCGGCAGCGTCTTGACGACGATCCGCAGCTGCTGCGCGGGCTCGATGATCCGGCGGCGCACCTCGCCCGAGACGGAAGGCATCGCGATCAGCACCTCGTCGGGCCGGTGCTCGCGCAAAACGCGTGGCAGCTCGTCGATCGTGCCGAGCACCCGGACTCCCATGATCCGCGTGTGCCGCTTGCGCGGGTCGTCGTCCACGAACCCGATCGGCGTGTAGTTGAGCATCCGCGAGCGCTGCATCTCCTGCACGATCAGCCGACCGGCGTCGCCCGCGCCGACCACGACGACCTCCTTGCCTCGCGCGACCACGGTCAGGCCGGGCCGCTCGACGACGGTCCGCGCGAGCAGGCGGGAGCCCGCGACGAAGGCGAGCGTGAGGAGCAGGTCGGTTGCCGCGATCGACCGCGGCAGGCGGACCCCGTGCACCGGTGAGACGAGGTAGACCGTCACGTCGGCGATGAGGCAGGCGACGACGACGCCGCGCACCGTCGCCCACATGTCGCGGATCGAGACGTAGCGCCACCAGCGGTTGTAGAAGCCGAAGGCGATGAAGACGATGAGCTTGATCGCGACGACGAGCAGGATCGTCTGGCTCAGCAGATGCTGGTAGTAGATCGGCGGCCCATGGTCGAAGCGGAGCTGGAACGCGAGCCACCACGACAGCGCGACGATCGCCCCGTCGACCAGGAGCTGCCAGAGCCGGTGCCTTGAGAGGAGGTTCTGCATCAGACGCGACTGGGGACGGCCGACCGCACGACGTCGACGACGCGCTCCTGCGCCTCCGCCGGCATCCCGGGCCAGAGCGGCAGCGAGAAGTTCTCCATCCCCGCCTGCTCGGTCGCGGGCAGCGACCCGGCCTCGTAGCCGAGGAAGCGCAGCGACGGCTGGAGGTGCAGCGGCGTCGTGTAGTACGTGCCGGACGCGATGTCCGCGTCGGCGAGTGCCGTGCGGATCGTGTCGCGCTCCCGCGAGCGGCAGACGAAGAGGTGGTAGACGTGGCCCGGCTCGTCGAACGGCAGCTCCACGAGCTCACCGAGCCCGAGCTCCGCGTAGCGGGCGGCTGCGGCGCGGCGACCCTCGTTCCAGCCGGCGAGCTCGGGCAGGAAGATCCGCAGGAACGCCGCCTGCAGCTCGTCGAGGCGCGAGTTGTAGCCGACCAGGTCGAAGGCCGACTTGTCGCGGGAGCCGTGGAAGGAGAGGAGCTGGACGCGGTCCGCGAGCTCCTCGTCGTTCGTCGCCACCAGGCCGCCGTCGCCGAGGCAGAAGAGGTTCTTCGTCGGGTAGAAGCTGAAGGTCGAGATCGCCCCCTGCTGCGCGACGCCGGGTGCGCCGAACGCCTGCGCCGCGTCCTCGAGCACCGGGACGCCGAGCTCGAGGAGCGGCCGGACGTCGAGTGGCCGCCCGAACAGGTGGACGGGGATGATCGCGCGCGTCCGGTCGGTGACCTTCGCAGCGGCGTCCTCGACGTCGAGGTTGAGCGTGGCCGGATCGATGTCGGCGAAGACGGGAGTTGCGCCGCGCTGCACGACCGACTCGGCGGTCGCGTAGAAGGTGAAGGCGGGGCAGATCACCTCGTCGCCCGGCCCGACGCCGAGGGCGTTGAGCGCGAGGACGAGGGCGTCGGTGCCGTTCGCGACGCCGATCGTCCGCTTCACGCCGAGCTGGGCCGCGGCCTCCTCCTGGAAGGCCCAGTAGTTCGGGCCGCGGATGAGGCGGCCGTCCTCCAGGACCTCGCGGAATGCGGCCTCGAGCCGCGGGAGCAGCGGCCCGTACTCGGCGCTGACGTCAACGAGCGGAATCGTCTGCACGCGGCGCCACTTTAGCTGCGGCCACCCGACGGTAGACCAGATACGCCAGTGCGACGAGGATGCCGGCCACGACCGCGTATTCCACGTAGTGGAAGCCATGGTCGAAGCCGTGGTAGCTCTTGCCGAGCCCGTAGCCCGCTCCCGCGAAGGCGAACGCCCAGATCGCGGATCCGACGAGGGTCAGCACCGAGTAGATGCCGAGCGGCATCTCGAGGATTCCGGCCGTGATCGAGACGAAGGAGCGGATCAGCGGCGTGACCCGGCCGAGGAGGACGCCGAGGGGCCCCCAGCGGTCGAACCACGCCTCGGCGCGGTCGAGGCGTGCAGGCGAGAGGTGGAGCCACCGGCCGTGCCGCTCGAGCAGCGGCCGTCCTCCCCAGCGCCCGATCGCCCAGCCGACGAGCGAGCCTACGAGGTAGCCGAGCGTGCCTGCGAGGGCAAGCGTGACGAAGGCGCCCGCGCCGAAGCCGATCCGCGAGCCGAAGAGCGTCACGCCGTTCGCCGCGGAGAACGCTCCCGCCGCGAGCGCCCCCGCGTAGAGCATCACGAGCTCGCTGAACGCCGGGAAGACGGCGTCGAGCGCCATCAGGCCGAAGACGGCATAGACGCCGTGATTCGCGATCTGGGAGGTGAAGCTCGCCGAGACGCTCGCTACGAGCACCGCGCGGAGTCTAGTGACGCGTGTGAGGGCGGAATGAGAAGAACGCCGCGAGCGAGCTCGTGCCGACCGAGCTCGTCGCCTCGACGTCGGCCCGGTACCTGCCGCGGGGAGCGCTGCGACCACCGATCCGGCCCCGCCAGGTCACCCGCTGCGCTCCCGGCGGGCGCGACGCGAGGCGGAAGCTCGCCACCGGGATGCCGTTCGGGCGCTCGATCCGGACGACGACGTCCGCCTTCCGTGTCAGCTGGAAGGTCGCCGTCGCCTGCCCGCGGCTCGCGCTCTTGACATTCAGCGAGGAGAGCGTGTCGTCCAGGGAGAACGTCCGCTGCGCGCCCGTCGTGATCTTGCGGTCGTCGGTCGCGGTGACCGCGAACGTCCAGGGCCCCTCGGGTGCGGGTGAACTTCCGTTCGTCCCGTTCCACGGGAGCGTGTGCAACCCGGCCGGCTCCGCCCCGTTCGCGAGCGTGAGCTTGCCTCCGCCGGGACCCGCGAGGGTTGCGACGACGTTCGAGGGGCGCGCGAGCCGATAGGCGAGCGTCTCGGTGTCGCCGGCGCCGTCGCCGTTCGGCGAGACCACGAGGGCCGACGGCGGCGCCGCGTAGACGCCGGTGTAGGAGAGGACGAGCGCATTCGAGACCTTCGGCACCAGCCCCTTCGTGGGACGCGTGAGAAGCGTCCCGTCGAACGCGATTCCCGCGGCGGGGCCGGCTCCGAGGCCGAAGGCGGTCGTGGCTCCGAGCCGGGAGAGCTCCACCGCGAGCTCGTAGCTGGACATGCCGATGCTGTACGCGGGATTCGTCCCCTCGACACCGACGAGGAGGATGCGACCGTCCGCGAGCTGGCCGATCGCGCCGCGCGGCTGGCGGCTGTTCAGGAGACGCGGGTCGAATTCCTCGTTCGCGTGGAAGACGGGCTTGCCGTTGCGCACGAGCAGCGGGCCGCCACCGATCGCGCTCACAAGGCTGCTCCAGTCCGGCGAGAGCGCCAGGCGCGCGTCCACCGTCTGCCCGGCGGGCGCCTCCGCCTTGAGCTGCGCGGTCGATACGGCGCCGCGCGCGACGAGCACCGCGCCGTTGCGCGGGATCCCGGTCGGGCCGGCGCTCGTGACCTGCGTCACGGCGCCGTCGAGCGGCATGCCGAGCCGAGCCGGCGGGAACGACGGGATGACGGCCTCGACGACTCCCGACTCCTTCGGGGTCGCCGTGCCGTACGCGGGCGTGTAGAGCGTGAACTTCCCCTTGCCCGCAGGGGAGTTGAGGCCGAGCGGCCGGCGCTGGCCGCTTCCCTGCCAGCTCCCGGCAAAGGAGACGCGCGTGGGCGAGAGGATGCCGTTCGCGGCGATACCGAGACTGGACCGCCCGACGGCGGGCTGGCTCTCGAGCACGCCGGCCTGCATGAGGATCCCGCTCGGCGCGCCGGTGCGCGAGGCGAAGTAGTCGCCGCCGATCGCAACGGTGGTCGCCCCGGCGGCGACCCGCTGGTCGAGGTGCGTCAGCTGCTCGGTGCCGCGGAGCAGGCCGTTCGAGAGCGCGGGCTGGAGCGAGTAGACGGCGCCGTCGGGCCTCGGCACGGTGACGACGTCGACGACGATCGGGCCGCGTGACGTGAAGTCGACCTCACGGGTGTAGGTCACGCCCGGCATGAGGGTCGAGGTCGAGGCCGACTCCTGCTGCGCACGCCGCTGCGAGCCGGTCGAGGCGGACGCGGCGGCCACCCCGACGAGCGCCGCGAGCGCGGCGGTGATGAGAAGCTTGCGCAACACGACCCGACGGCCAGGGTAGCCGGGGCTCGCCGCGGCCGATGACCGTTTCGGCCATCAGCCCGGGGTCTGACCCCGGTTTGGGGGTTTCCGGCCCTGAATGCGGGTTGGAGAAAGGCTTTCGCGGTCTGTCTCGAAGCCGCGGAAGCAGCCCTGGAGCGCCGACCTGGCGCTGCTACGCCCAGACCTTGACGGGGCGGTAGAGCGTGTCGCGCTGCACCGCCGTCTTGCCAAGCGAGCGGATCAGGTGGACGAGCTCCTCGGCGCTCGTGCGGTGCGTCGTCCCCGCAGCGGAGACGACGTTCTCCTCGATCATCACCGAGCCGAGGTCGTCGGCCCCGAAGCCGAGCGCGACCTGCCCGATCTTCTTCCCCTGCGTCACCCACGACGAGCCGATGTGCGGCACGTTGTCGAGGTAGATCCGCGAGACTGCCTGCGTGAGCAAGTAGTCGAAGGAGGTCGGCCGCGCCTCGACCGGAACGAGCGAGACGAGCCGGTTGCCGTCGTCCTGGAACGTCCACGAGAAGAAGGCGCGGAAGCCGCCGGTCTCGTCCTGCAGCTCGCGGATCCGCCGCAGGTGCTCGACGCGCTCCTCGAGCGTCTCGACGTGGCCGTACATCATCGTCGCCGTCGTCGAGATCCCGAGCCGGTGCGCCTCGCGCATCACGCCGAGCCACTCCCTGGTGTTGACCTTCTTCGGGGCGATGATGTCGCGCACGCGGTCGACGAGGATCTCGGCGCCGCCGCCGGGAATCGAGTCGAGCCCGGCGTCGCGCATCCGCACCAGGGTCTCCGGGACGGTGAGCTTCGAGCGGCGCGCCGCGTGCACGATCTCGGACGGCGACAGCGCGTGCAGGTGGATCGGGTACCGCGCCTTGATGGAGGAGAAGAGATCCTCGTAGTACTCGACGCCAAGGTCGGGATGGTGGCCGCCCTGCATGAGCAGGCCGGTGCCGCCGAGCGCGAGCGTCTCCTCGATCTTCTTGAAGATGACCGGCTTGGGCAGGAGGTAGCCCTCCCGCTGGTCGCCGGGGCTCCGATAGAAGGCGCAGAAGTCGCAGTCCGTGACGCAGACGTTCGTGTAGTTGAGGTTGCGGTCGATGATGAACGTCACGCGCTCTGGGTCGTGGATCCGGTTCCGCACCTCGTTCGCAGCGCGTCCCACCGCGACGAGGTCGCGCGAGCGGAGCAGCTCGACGGCGTCCTCGTCCGAGATCCGCTCCCCGCTGCGCGCCCGCTCGAGGATCTCCGCGTTCATGCGACGGCAGCGCCGGCGGTCTGCACGAAGCGCAGCTCCGGCACGGTCTCGAGCAGGCCCGCGTCGCGCGCGAGCTCGAGGAACGTGTAGAGGCCGGCGCGCTCGCGCGGGCCGAAGCGGTAGCGAAGCTTCTCGAAGTAGCGGGCGAGGAAGCCGGCCGGATAGCCGTAGCGCTCCGCCGCCTCGTGCGCGAGCAGCTCGGGCTCCGCGCGGGCCAGCCGCACCGACGAGACGAGCGCGTCCTCGAGCTCCGCGAGCCCCTCGGCGAGCGGTTCCGGGCACGCCCAGACCGCGAACACCATCGGCAGCCCGGTCCGCTCGAGCCAGAGGCGGCCGAGATCGTGGTGCGGCGTCGGATCCTCGAACGCCGAGCGCAGGGCGGCGTCGCCGATCAGCAGCTTCGCCTCCGCCTCCCGCGTGTCGTACGCCTCCAGCGGCGCCTGCTCCGCCTCGGGCAGCAGCACCTTCGTGAGCGCGACCGAGGTCGCCGACTCGGGCGTCACTGCGACGCTGCGCACGCGCTCGAGCGGGACGCGAGAGACGAGCTGGATCGAGTCGACGGCACCTTCGGAGGCGACGCAGAGCCGCGGAAGCAGCCGCAGCCCGTCGGCGTTGCGCGCGTACTCGATCGAAGAGATCGGGGCTGTGTCGAGCTCGCCGGCGAGGAGCATCCGGTTCAGCTCGGTCGGCACGCCCTGCACCTCGTCGACCTCGGCCTCGACGCGGTGGAAGACCGGCGCCATGTTCACGTACGAGATGCGCCCGAGGCGGATCACTGCATGGCCTCGAACGCGGCTTCGGCAGCGGCGCGGGTCGGGTAGTCGCGGATCTCCTCGACGCTCCCGTCGCGGACGATCAGGATCTGGTGCAGCTCGGGATTGAGCTGCGGCGGCGCAGAGACGTGCGGATCGATCAGCACGGCGCCGTCGCGCTCCGCGAGGACCTCCGGGCTGAACGTCAGCCCGTTCGCGCGGATCTGGTCGAGCCTGGCGTTGACCTGCTCGGCGCCGCGGCACATCAGCCCCGGCAGCGACCCGACCCAGACGACGTCCGGCGCAAGCTCGTAGTCGGCGACAGTCACCATCGCCGCAGTTCGTTGTAGAGGCTGTCGCGCTGCACGGGAACGCGGCCGGCCTCCCGCACGACGCGGACGAGCTCGGCCACCTTCTGCTCGGTTCCGGCGCTTGCGCCCGCCGCCTGGAAGATCTTCTCCCGCACCACTGTGCCCTGGACGTCGTCCGCGCCGAAATGGAGCGCGACCTGGGCGAGCGGGAGGCCCATCATGATCCAGTACGCCTTCACGTGCGGGACGTTGTCGAGCAGGAGGCGCGAGACGGCGATCACCTTCAGGTCGTCGGCGCCCGTCGTGAAGCGGAAGCCGCGGCGCTCGAAGACCGTGTTCTCGGGATGGAACGCGAGCGGGATGAAGGAGAGGAAGCCCCCGGAGCGGTCCTGTTGCTCGCGCAGCCGCAGCAGGTGGTCGACGCGCTCCTCGTACGTCTCGACATGGCCGTAGAGCATCGTGCACTGCGTCGTGATCCCGAGCCGGTGCGCCGTGTTATGGACGTCGAACCACTCGTCCGGGTGCTCCTTGCCCGGCGCGATCAGCGCGCGGACGCGGTCGGCGAAGATCTCGGCGCCGCCGCCGGGCATCGAGTCGAGGCCGGCATCCTGAAGCGTGCGCAGGACCTCCTCGTGCGAACAGCCCTCGAGGCGCGAGATGTGGTGGATCTCGGACGCCGTATAGAACTTGAGATGCACGTCCGGCAGCGTCTCCTTCAGCCTCCGGATGAGGCTCGCGTAGTACTCGAGGTCGACGTGCGGGCTCTCGCCGTTGACGCAGTGGATCTCGGTGAAGCCCAGCAGCTCGTGCTGCGCGACGGCATCTTCGACGAACTCGTCCGTCGTGAGCGTGAAGGCGTCCTCCTGCTTGCGTGTCTTCGCGAAGGCGCAGAACTTGCACTTCACGCGGCAGACGTTCGTCTGGTACAGGTTGATGTTCTGGACGAAGAAGACCTCGTCGCCGCCGCCGCGCTGCCGGCGCGCGAGGTCGGCGAGCTCGCCGAGCGCGAGCAGGTCGTCCGTCTCCATGAGAGCGACGCCGTCGTCGAAGTCGAGCCGCTCGCCGGCGACCACCTTCTCCCGGATGGGCGCGAGCGTGTCGAGCGTGTCGAGGACTGCCACCCTCCGGCCTACCTTTCCCGGTCGACGACTGCGTGCGTCAGGGCCTCCAGCTCGTCGCGGTGGAGCTCGCCGTCCAGACGTGCCCTGGCCTGCCTAGCGTAGTCAAGCGCCACCTCGCGGGCCTCGTCGAGAGCCCCGGTCGCCGCAACCCGCACCAGTGCGCCGTCCATGGGGCCGCCCGCGAGAGCCGCGCGCACGACCGCGTCCCGCTGCGCTGCGAGCAGCAGCGGCAGGGTCGGGGTCCCGTCGCGGAGGTCGGTTCCCGCGATCTTGCCGGTCTCGATCGTCGCGCCCGAGCAGTCGAGGACGTCGTCGGCGATCTGGAAGGCGATGCCGAGCGCAAGGCCGTACTCTCCGGAGCCGCCGCCGAGCCGGCACGCGGCCTCGAAGAGCTTGCCCGTCTTGAGAGCGCAGCGATCGAGGTACGCCTCGACGGTCGTCGACGGGTCGTGGGTCTGCGTCCGCTGCAACGCCTCGCCGCGGGCGAGAGACAGGACCGCGTCGGCGAGGATGTCGACCGCAACGGCGTCTCCGGTCGCGCTCAGCTCGGCGAAGGCGCGCGCGAAGAGGTAGTCGCCTGTGGCGCGAGCGGCGGCAGGCCCATAGATCGACCAGGCGGCAGCCTTGCCGCGGCGAAAGTGAGCGCGGTCGATCAGGTCGTCGTGGACGAGCGTCGCCATGTGGACGAGCTCGACCGCGACGCCCGCCGCGAGCGAGGGCTCGGTTCCGGGCGGCGCCGCGAGAAAGACGAGGGTGGGCCGGAGCCTCTTGCCGCCGGCCGCGAGCGCCTCGTTCCCCACGGCGGCGACGAGCCCCGGATGCGTCGCGACGGACCGCGCGAGCCGCTCCTCGAGCGCGTCGAGGTAGTCGTCGAGCCCCGGGACAGCGCGGATCTCCGCCAGCGTTGCCGTTACATCCCCTCCCCTACGTGCAGCGCCACGATACCCCCGCCGAACCGCCGGAACCGGACGCCGTCGAAGCCGTTCGCGCGCAGCAGCTCGGCGAGATCCTCGGGGCCTGGGAAGCGGCGCACGCTCGCCGGCAGGTACGTGTACGCGTCCCCGCCCGGCACCACGCGGCCGAGCAGCGGGACGATGCGATCGAACCAGACGCGGTAGAAGACCTTGAGCGGCCCGCGCGGCGTCGTGATCTCGAGGATCCCGAGCCGGCCGCCCGGCCGGAGCACGCGTCGGAGCTCACGGATGCCCCCTTCGAGGTCCTCGACGTTGCGGACGCCGAAGCCGACGACCGCGGCGTCGAAGCTCGCATCCTCGAACGGGAGGGCAAGCACGTCGGCCTGGATCCACTCGAGCTCGGGCGCCTTGCGCCGGGCGCGCTCGAGCATCCGCTCGGAGAAGTCGACGCCCACGATCTCACCGGCGCCGGCACGCCGGGCTGCCACGGCGAGGTCACCGGTTCCGCAACAGGCGTCGAGTACGCGGTCGCCGGGCTTGACCGTCTCCCGGATCGTCGCCTTGCGCCAACGGCCGTCGAGGCCGACCGTCATGACCCGGTTCATCGCGTCGTAGAAGGGCGCGATCCGGTCGAACATCCGCCGAACGCCCTCGGAAGGGAGCCGACCCGACTCGACCGTCACGACTGTCCCCAGCGAGGTGTGAGCGCGTGCTCGACCCCGAGCAGGTCGAGGGCGCGCGCGACGATGAAATCGACGAGGTTCTCGACCGTCTCGGCACCGTGGTAGAAGCCGGGCGCGAGGAAGAGAATCGTCGCCCCCGCCTCGCGGAGCTCCAGCATGTTGCGGAGGTGGATCACCGAGAGCGGCGTCTCCCGCGGCATCAGCACGAGCCGGCGCTCCTCCTTCAGCGCGACAGAGGCGGCTCGGTGGATGAGGTTCGTCATGGCGCCGGACGCAACCGTGCCCAGCGTCCCCATCGAGCACGGGCAGATCAGGTACGCATCGACCTTCGCGGAGCCCGAGGCGTAGGGAGCGCTCCAGTCCTCTGGGTCGTAGATGCGAGCCGCCCCGTTCGCGTGCTCGAGCAGGCGGGCGAGCGTCTCGTCGCGGGGGAGGTTCGCGTCGCCGAAGAGCTCCGTGCCGAGCACCTCGATCCCGGCCCGCGAGGCGCAGATCCCGATCTCGCAGTCCGCGGCGGCGAGCGCCTCGAGCAGGCGGGCCGTGTATGGCGCGCCGGAAGCTCCTGTGATGCCGAGGAAAACGTGCATCCTCGGAGATTCTTGCGGTTAGTGCGTGCCCTTGGAAGCTTCGAGGAACACGGCGAGCTGGTGCAGGCGGCTCTCGCCCAGCGAGGCGAACTTCGGCATCGGCGACCCGGGGGTGACGCACGACGGGCACTTCAGGTGGTTGATCTGGAACTGGATCCCGAGGTTTCGTGTGCCGATGTTGGTCAGGTCCGGGGCGCCGAGGTTGGAGCTGCCCGAGCCGGCGTACGTGTGGCAGGAGGTGCAGCCTGCGGTCGCGAAGAGCTTCGCGCCCGGCAAGGCGGCGGGCGGCAGGTTCTCCTGCTGGACCCAACGGGGGACGTCCGCGATCACCTCGGACGCGAGCGCCTCCTTGGCCGTCGCGCCCTTCCACGTCAGCACGCCCATCGAGATGACCGTCAGCACGGCGGCGACCAGGGCAACTGGACGGGCCGACGGCCGCCGCTCGAGCCGCCGGTCGAGGAACGGGAGCCCGAGCAGCAGGACGAGGGCGATGGTCGGGACGCCGATGGTGCCGAGGAAGACCGACTCCGGCCACTTGAAGATCCGGAGCAGGTAGAAGAGGAAGTAGAAGTACCAGTCGGGCCGCGGCACGAAGCTCGTCGTGCCGGGGTCGGCGGGCGGGTCGACGATCGGCCCGAGCAGGCCCTTGTGCGTCGGGTCGTGGTGCGGCCCGTACGCCGACCACTTCCAGATCGCCGCCAGCCCGATGATCGTGGCCACGACGACGAGGCTCATGATCGTGTCGTGGAACATCGCGTACGGGAAGAACGGCTTCCCGCGCGCCTTCACGTCGGCCTTGTAGCGGGCGAACCCGGCGCGGGCCTCCTCGATGCGGCTTGGCTTGTCCTTCGGGATCGCGGCCATCGCTTAGTCGCGCCCTCCCGGCTCCGCCTGCATCGCCGCCCCGTTGGCCGTCCGCGGCACCGGCTGCGTCAGGCCCCGCCGCTTCGCGGGCTCCTCCGCCTCGACCGGCTCGCCACCCGCCGCGTCCTTCGACCACGGCGGCGAGGTGACTCCGAGCCGCACGACGAGGTACAGGTGGAGCGTGATCAGGGCGATGATCCCGCCCGGAATCACGAGCATGTGCAGCGAATAGAACCGCGGCAGGGTGTCCACGCCGATCTCCTGGCCGCTACGTAAGAACTGGGCCAGCCACGGCCCCAGGATCGGCGCCGTCCCGTTGAGGTTGATGCCGACCACCGTCGCCCAGTACGCCGTCTGGTCCCACGGCAGGAGGTAACCCGTGAACCCCTCGAGCATCCCCATCAGCAGGATGAGCACGCCGACGATCCAGTTCAGCTCGCGCGGGTACTTGTACGCGCCGAACAGGAAGACGCGCCCCATGTGGAGGAACATGAGGATGATGAACACGCTGGCGCCCCACTTGTGCATGCCGCGCACGAGCCAGCCGAGCGTCAGGTTGTCGCTGATGTTGACGATCGACTCCCACGCAACCGGCTTGCCCGTCGCCGGGTCGGTTGCCGCCGACGGCACGTAGTACATGGCGAGGATCACGCCGGTGATCGCTTGCACGAGGAACGCCGTGAGCGCCGCCGAGCCGAGCGTCTGCATCCAGTTGATGTCCGACGGGACGTTGCGGAAGAGGAAATACCGGATGCCGCCGACCAGCCCGGAGCGCTCCTCGAGCCAGTCAACCGGGTAAATGACGAGCTCCTCCACCTTCTGACGGCGGATCTGGGCCTTCGTGGGCTGCCGATTCGCCATCAGTGGTGGGGAGGCTGGAGGGGATAGAACCACTGCTCCGGCCCGTCGACGTGGTCACCCGGGTTCGACGACTTGTACTTGTAGATCTTGGCCTGCCCGCCGGTGCCGACGACGTGCGAGACGGAGTAGGTGCTGAGGAGGACGAGCCGTCCGTGGTTGATCTCGAAGTCGTAGCGGTCGAGCGCGCGCACCGCGGGACCGGCGGTCCGGTTGCCCTCGATGTCGAACTGGCTGCCGTGGCACGGACAGCCGTACCCGGCCGGGACGACAGGGTCGAACTGGACGAGCCCGTTCAGGGTGTGCTCCTTGATCGTCGGCTTGCCGAGGATCGCGCCCGTGGGACCATTCGCCTGCGTCGGGCAGCCGACGTGCGTGCACCGGTTCGAGATGATCGTGAAGCTCGGCACCTGCTTCCCGTTTTCAGCGACGGGGCCGTTGTTGCGAACGAACGCCGCTCGCCGCGAAACCTCTCCCTGGGCCGGATCGACGATGAACGTGGCGACGAACCACGATCCGACCGCGAACTTCTCGATCGGGCCGAGGTCGACCTTGTGCTGCTTCTGGCGGATGAATCCGGGGAGGACCATGAAGCCCGCCACCGGCAGGGTGATCATCGCGCCGATGACGCCGCCGAGGCCGAGCGTGGCCCCCTCGAGGAAGACGCTGCG
>DASXJG010000026.1:0-5827 GCA_036497525.1 Gaiellaceae bacterium | reverse complement strand
GACCGGCGCCCCGCCGGTGGACAAGAACCTGATGGAGCTCCTGCTGATGATCCAGGCGGCGAAGCTCGCGTCGGCAAAGCGAATCACGGCCGTGATCCCGTGGTTCGCCTACTCGCGGCAGGACCGGAAGGCAAAGCCGCGCGAGCCGATCTCGGCGCGACTCGTGGCCGACATGCTCCAGCTCGCCGGTGTCGACCGCGTACTGACGATGGACCTCCACGCGGGGCAGATCCAGGGGTTCTTCACGATCCCCGTTGATCACATGACCGCCCTGCAGCTGTTCGCGACCCACTTCCGCGACCTCGGCCTGACCGGCGAGGGGGTCGTCGCAGTGGCTCCGGACGCCGGTCGCGCGATGCAGGCCGTCCGCTTCGCGGAGATGATCGAGGGAAGCTTCGCGATCATGCACAAGATGCGGGTCGCAGCCGACCACGTCGAGGTGACCGAGGTCACCGGCAGGGTGCGCGACAAGAGGGCGATCGTCGGCGACGACGTCTCGACCACGGGGGGCACGCTTGTCGCCGGCGCCCGGGCTCTGAAGGAGCACGGCGCGGCGGAGGTGAACGTCTTCGTGACGCACGCGCTCCTGTCGGACAAGGCCCTCGAGTTGATCGGCAACTCCGAGATCGACCGCATCGTCGTCACCGACAGCATCCCGGTCGATCCGCGCAAGCGTCCCGAGAACATGACCGTCCTCAGCGTCTCCGGCCTGCTCGCCGAGGCGATCATGAACGTCTTCGCCGACGACTCGGTCTCGGCGATCTTCGGCGGCGAAAACCAGCTCTTCTAGAGCCATCTCGCGCCGCAACGAGGCCGGCGACGACCGCGGCCCTTGAAACCTGTCTTAGAAGCCGTAAGTATCGGAGGCGGTACCGGTGAAGGGTGGCGCGGGAATCCGCCCGCAGCCATCGCCGGGGAAATGGGGTCCGAGCATGTCCCTCGATCAGAAGAGAGCGCGCATCTTCGGCGTGCTCTTCCTCATCACATTCGCGACGTCGATCCCGGCGCTGGCGCTGTACGAGACCGTGCTCCGGCATCCGGTGAGCTACATCGCGGGGGCCGGACACGACAAGCAGGTCTTGTTCGGCGCCCTCCTGGAGCTGCTGCTGATCGTCGCCAACATCGGCACCGCAGTCTTGATCTTCCCGATCCTGAGGCGGCAGAACGAGGAGCTGGCGCTCGGCTACGTGACCGCACGCATCATCGAATGCACGTTCATCCTCGTCGGCATCGTCGCGATGGTCGGCGTCGTCACGCTGCACCAGCAGGTGGCGGGGACGGCTGAAGGGACGGTCGCCTACACCCTCGCCGCGATCAAGGACTGGACGTTCCTCCTCGGGCCGGGCTGGGTCGTCGGCTGGGGGAACGGGCTGATCCTCGGCTACCTGATGTATCGCTCCGAGCTGGTGCCGCGGCGGATGTGCTGGCTCGGCCTGATCGGCGGCCCGCTGATCATCATCACCGGCACGGCCATCCTGTTCAGCGGCAACAACCCGAGCAGCGGGCTGCGCTCGGTGCAATCCATTGCGACGATCCCGGAGTTCCTCTGGGAGCTGTCGCTCGGCGTCTACTGCGCCTGGAAGGGCTTCCGGCCGGAGTCCCCGATCCTGCGAGCCGACACTCGCGAGGATCATGCGACGGCGATGCCCGCCACCGCACCGGCCGGGTAGCATCGAGCAATGGCCATGTTGGTCGGCGATCCCGAGCGCGACCGCGCTGCCCACGAGCTCGCGCGCCACTATCGCGAGGGGCGACTCTCGGCGGACGAGCTCGCGCAGCGGCTGGAGACGGCGCTTCGTGCCCGGAACGCCGGGCAGCTCCGCTCTGCTCTGAAGGAGCTGCCCCTGGAGCGGTGGGCCGCGCCGGAGGCTGTTCGACAGGCGTTGCGATCGCCGGCTCGGTCGATGCGGAATGCCGCGATTCTTGTAGGCACGGCTGTCGTCTGGCTCTTCTGGAGCATCGGGATGCTCGTGGCGTTCGTCGCCTGGCTGGCCGGGAACGGCGCGAGTCTCGGCGCCTTCGTCGTCTTCCCGCTGCTGTGGTTCGCCGTGAGCTGGTTGCTCTGGGCCGGCGGCAGGCGCCGGCGCGCACGACCCTGATCAGGCAGCGGCTTCGGCCAGCCGCCGGCGGACGAGGCGATCCGCCGCCTCGTTCGGCGTGATGCCTTCGGCCTCCGCCTCGGCGAATAGCGTCCGCAACGTCTCCCCGATCCCCGCGAGCCCGTTCTGGAGCTGCGCCTCGTCCCAGCCCTCGTCCTCGAGGCCGATGAGCTGAACGATCCCGCCGGCGCTGACGACGTAGTCCGGCGCGTAGAGGATGCCGCGCTCGCGGAGGCGCTCCGCGTCCCCGGGCTCCGCGAGCTGGTTGTTCGCGCAGCCGGCGACCGCGCTGCAGGCGAGCAGCGGGATCGAGTCGGCGTCGAGCGTGCCGCCGACGGCGCACGGTGAGTAGACGTCCACCTCGGTCTCGAACACCGCTTCAACCGGAACGGTTTCGCAGCCGGTCGCGGCGGCCCGCGACTCGTCGACGTCGCTGACGAGCACGCGCGCGCCGCCCTCCGCGAGCTCGCGCGCGAGCACCGCACCGACGGCGCCGGCCCCCTGTACGAGCACGGTGCGGCCGGCGAGCTCCGGCGAGCCGAAGACGTGCTCGAGTGTGACGTGGATCGCGTGCAGCGCGCCGCGGGCGGTGCCCCGGCCGCTGTTCCCTCCGCGCCCGGTCGTCCCGTAGACCCACGGGCACGTCTCGGCGACGACGTCGAGATCCTGCGGCGAGATGTTCATGTCGCCGGCCGTGCGGTACGTGCCGCCGAGCGAGGCGACGAGCTCGCCGTAGCGCCGGAGGAGGCGCTTGCGTGGCTCGCCGGTGGGAAGCTCCGGCACCGCGAGCACGGCTTTGCCGCCGCCGCGCGGCATCCCGGCGGCCGCCATCTTCCACGTCATCGCCCCCGACAGGCGCATCGCGTCGGCGAGGCCGTCCGCCGGAGTGGGATAGACCCGCAGGCGCGTGCCTCCGCCCGCCGGACCGAGCGCGGTGGAGTGGACGCAGACGAACATCCAGGCTCCGCTCTCGGCGTCGTGGCGGACGACGGCGTGCTCGCCTTCCCAGCCCGCGAGGAGACTCTCGAAGTCCATCGGAGTGGACCGTACCGAAGCGCCTCTCGGCTACACTCCGCCGCCGGAATGGCCGGAGAACGCACCAAACTCGTCGTCGTCCAGCGCGAGGGGCTCGGCTCGGCCGAGTCGCGTCGCCTGCGCAAGGAAGGACTCGTGCCGGGCGTCCTCTACGGGAACGGCGAGCCGGTCGCGATCACCATCGCGGAGCGCGAGCTCCGGCGCGCGCTTACCGGTGCGTCCGGCCTGCACTCGATTCTCGACGTCGAGATCGACGGCAAGGGAGAGACGCGCGCTTCGATCCTCAAGGAGTACCAGGTCGATCCGGTGCGGGGCGGCGTCACGCACGTCGACCTCCAGGAGGTGCGGCTCGACCAGACCATCCAGGCTTCGGTTTCGGTGCAGCTCCACGGCGGCGACGACGCGCCGGGCGTGCGCGAGGGCGGCGTGCTTTCGCAGCCGCTGCGCGAAGTGACCGTAGAAGCGCTGCCGCTGGAGGTTCCCGAGCATCTCGACCTCGATGTCTCGGCGATGGATATCGGCGCCACGCTTCGCATCTCCGACCTCACGACGCCGGAAGGCGTCACGCTCCTCGACGACCCCGAGATGGTCGTCGCCACGGTCACCGCGCCGACGAAGGTCGTCGAGCCCGAGCCCACCGAGGAAGAGCTCGCGGCGCTGGAGGCCGAGGGCGAGGAAACCGAAGAGGGCGAAGAGGGCGCCGAGGGCGAGGCTGCCGAGGGTGCAGCCGGCGAGTCGGCGGAGCCGGACGCGGACGTCGCCGGCGACCAGGGCACGACCGAGGGCTAGCTCTTGCTGCTGGTCGCCGGTCTGGGAAACCCGGGCCGGGAGCACGCCCGGAACCGCCACAACGCCGGCTGGATGGTCGTGGACGAGCTCGCGCGGCGGCACGGCGGCTGGTGGCGCGGCAAGTTCTCGGGCCGGCTGGCGGAAGTGCGCGTCGGCGACGAGCGGCTCGCGCTGCTGAAGCCGGAGACGTACATGAACGACTCCGGGCGCTCGGTCGGGCCCGCGGCGGCGTTCTTCAAGCTGGAGCCGAGCGAGGTGCTCGTCGTCCACGACGAGGGCGACTTCGACCTCGGCCGGCTCGAGCTCAAGGTGGGCGGCGGTCTCGCCGGCCACAACGGGCTGCGCTCGATCGCGCAACAGCTCGGCACGCCGGACTTCCTCCGCCTGCGCATAGGCGTCGGTCGGCCGGAGCACGGCGATCCCCGTCCGCTCGCAGACTGGGTCCTGGCGAACTTCGAGCCGCAGGACGATCCGGACGACCTCGTCGCGCGCGCGGCGGATGCCGTCGAGCTACTCGTCGCGGACGGCGTCGAGCAGGCGCAGCTTCAGGTCAATCGCCGCTAACCGCGCAGCGCCGCGTGCGCCGCGCCGGGCTGCAGATCGAGACCTGCGGCAACTCGCTGCAAGAGGTCGAGCAACTGTTGGAGCTCCGGCTCCGTCAGCGGATCGGACACCTGCCGGTCGAACTGCTCCGCTCTCCGTTCCGCCTGTTTGAGGAGCTTCTTCCCGGCGACCGTCAGGTGGAGGTTGCGCACACGCCGGTCGTGAGCGTGAG
This sequence comes from Gaiellaceae bacterium, assembly GCA_036497525.1. Classification (GTDB taxonomy): domain Bacteria; phylum Actinomycetota; class Thermoleophilia; order Gaiellales; family Gaiellaceae; genus Palsa-739. Next base: position 1,129 of record DASXJG010000026.1, on the reverse strand, counting down.
GCCTGCGCTCGAGCAGCTCGCGCCGTTCGAGCTGGTCGACGATCGCGACCATCCAGCTCGGGGAAATGTGCAGCCGCTCGGCCAGCGCGTTCTGCGGCTCGCCGTCGCTGGCCGAGACCGCGCGCATCAAGGCGAACTCGCCGGGCTCGAGCCCCAACGGCTCGAGCACCTCGTGGAAACGGCGCGAGACGGTGAAGCCGAGGGTCGAGAGCAGGAAGGCGGCGCTCCGGAAGGGAGGCGGTTCTACCTCGGCGGGCTTCGGGTTGCGCGCGGCCACGCACATATGCTACAGCTACAGAACTATTCAGCGACTGAACGATTAATCGCGAGACGAAGGGATCGAATGGCTCAGGCAGACACGCCCATGCTCGGCAGGCTCGCTCACCTGGTGTCGCGGCACCGCAAGAAGGTGATCGTTGCCTGGGTCGTGCTCACGCTCTTCGGCGCCTTTGCCGCAAGTCAGGTCTCCAAGCGCTGGTACCAGAGCTTCTCGATCCCGGGCAAGTCGGCCTACGAGGCGAACCAGCGGACGCTGAAGGAGTTCGGCACCGGCGTCCGGCCGCCCGACGTCGTCGTCTTCCACACGGCCGGCGACGCGACGAAGAGCGCCGCGATCGCAGCCGCGATGAAGCGCGCGGCCGAAGCCGTGCCCGGCTCGCGGACGAGCTCGTACTTCTCGACGCACGACCCGATGTACGTCTCGAAGGACCGGCACACCACCTTCGAGGAGCTCTATCCGCCCGGGCCGTCGACCTTCTCGACGACGAGCGGCGCGGCCGCCGTTCGCGCAGCTGCCTCCCGCGGGCTGCCGGCCGGGATCCAGGTCGAGGTCACGGGGCACGACCCGCTCGAAGAGGCGAGCACGCACGGGGGAGGAAGCGGGAATGTCCTCGTCGAGGCGGTAATCGGCGGCCTCGGCGCGATGGTGATCCTCCTCTTCGTGTTCGGGACGCTGCCTGCGGTCCTGATGCCGATCGCCGTCGCGGCGGCCGCGATCCTCAACACGTTCACGCTCATCTGGGCGCTCACCTACATCACGAACGTGTCGATCATCGTCGAGTTCCTGATCGCGCTCGTCGGGCTGGGCGTCGCGATCGACTACGCGCTGCTGATGATCTTCCGCTTCCGC
>DASXJG010000025.1:0-3420 GCA_036497525.1 Gaiellaceae bacterium | reverse complement strand
GTGGTAGAGGAAGTTCTTCAGCACGTCCATGCCGTGCGGCGTGTGAACGACCTCCGGATGGAACTGCACCCCGTAGAGACCGCGCTCGGGCGCCTCGAAGGCGGCGACCGGCGTGGCCGGGGAGCTCGCGACGACGCGCGCACCCTCGGGGGCGGCGACGACCGTGTCGCGGTGCGACATCCAGACCGTCTGCTCGGCGGGGGTGTCCGCGAGCAGCGTCGACTCGATCGTCTCCATCGCCGTCCGGCCGAACTCCGAGACGCCCGTGCGGTCGACGCGGCCGCCGAGCTCGAGCGCCATGAGCTGCGCGCCGTAACAGATTCCGAGCGTCGGGATCCCGAGCTCGAACAACGCCGGGTCGACGCGCGGTGCGTCGTCGGAGTAGACGGACGCCGGGCCGCCGCTCAGCACGAGCGCGTACGGGTTCCGGGCGCGCACGGCCTCGGGCGTGATGGTGTGACCGACGAGCTCGGAGTAGACGCGGCATTCGCGCACGCGCCGCGCGATCAGCTGCGAGTACTGACCGCCGAGATCGATGACCAGCACCGGCCGTTCCTGCTGGCCGGGGAACGCAATGACTTGCGCCTCCTCAGCGCCGATAGTTCGGGGCCTCCTTCGTGATCGTCATGTCATGCGGATGCGACTCACGCAGGCCGGCTCCGGTGATGCGGACGAAGCGCGCACGCTTCATCTCCTCGACCGTCGCCGCGCCGCAGTAGCCCATCGCCTGCCGCAGCCCTCCGACGAGCTGGTGGACGATCGGCGCGAGCGGGCCCTTGTACGCGACCCGGCCCTCGATGCCCTCGGGGATCAGCTTCTCGACGTCCTCGACGTCGTTCTGGAAGTACCGGTCCTTCGAGAACCCCCGTGCCTTCATGGCGCCGAGCGACCCCATTCCGCGGTACTCCTTGAAGCGCTCACCCTGTACGACGATGACCTCGCCGGGGGCCTCGTCCGTGCCGGCAAGCATCGAACCGGTCATGGCGACGTCCGCTCCCGCCGCGATCGCCTTCGCGACGTCGCCGGACGAGCTGAGCCCGCCGTCGGCGACCACCGAGACGCCTTCGGGAGCCGCGACCTGGGCCACCTCGTAGACCGCCGTCACCTGGGGAACGCCGACCCCGGCGACGATGCGCGTCGTGCACGTCGCTCCCGGCCCGATTCCGACCTTGACCCCGTCCGCCCCCGCGTCGATCAGCGCGCTCGCAGCTTCGGCGGTTGCGATGTTGCCGGCGATCACATCGACTGCCACGGCGCCCTTGATCCGCCGCACCATCTCGATCACGCCACTGGAGTGGCCGTGCGCAGTGTCGACGACGAGGACGTCCACGCCCGCGGCAGCGAGCGCTTGCGCGCGCTCGAGCGCGTCCGGGCCGACGCCGACGGCGGCGCCCACCTGCAGGCGGCCCTGCTCGTCCTTCGTCGCGCCGGGGAACTCGATCTTCTTCTGGATGTCCTTGACGGTGATCAGCCCGCGCAGCCGGCCGTCGGCGTCGACGACCGGAAGCTTCTCGATCTTGTTCCGGTGAAGGATCTCCTCGGCCTCCACGAGCGTCGTCCCGACCGGGGCGGTGACGAGGTTGCGCGCCGTCATGAGCGCCGAGACCAGCTGGTCGACGTCGTTCTCGAACCGGAGGTCGCGATTCGTGAGGATCCCGACGAGGACTCCGTCGTCGTCCGTGATCGGGACGCCGGAGACCTTGTAACGCGCCATCAGCTCGAGCGCCGCGCGCACCGGCGCGTCGGGCGGCAGCGTCACCGGCTCGACGATCATCCCCGACTCCGACCGCTTCACCTTGTCGAGCTCGGCGACCTGCGCCTCGATCGAAAGGTTGCGGTGGAGAACGCCGATCCCGCCCTCGCGCGCGAGCGCGATCGCGAGCCGCGCCTCGGTCACGGTGTCCATCGCGGCCGAGACGATCGGGATCGCAAGCTCGATCGAGCGCGTCAGCCGCGCGCGGGTGGAGACGTCGTTCGGTAGGACGTGCGACTCGGCCGGGACGAGGAGCACGTCGTCGAAGGTGAGCCCTTCGCGGCCGAACTTGCGATCGAGCTCCAGCAGCCGCTGGACGTCGTCCGCGTTCAGCTCAGCTGCTTCGTACTCCGTCAAGAAGAGGAGGGTACCAACCTGCGCGGACGGGCGAAATCGCGCAAAAGTCCTAACAGAGGGGCGTTACCGTCCTCGTGTGCGAGTGCTCCTGGCCACTGCTGGACTCCTGGTCCTAGCCGGTGCGGCGGCCGCGGCGCCGCCGACCGGCCATACGTTGCGCAAGAGCCCGAGCGGCCCGATCGAGGCGATCGCCCAGGACGGCGGCAACGTGGCCTGGCTCACATCCGGAGGAGTCAAGACCTGTGACGCGGTGCACGTGCTCGCGCCGGGAAAGCCGGACCGGAGCCTGCCGCAGCCCTCGTCGGGCAGCATGACCTGCCGCTGGGATCTCGCCGACGGAGTGCCGCAGCTCGCCTTCGCGTCCGGCATATCCACGGCGCTCTGGACGCTGCACGAGAGCGGGCCTGCGCCGTTCGACTACGTCGTCTCCGCTTCCGTCGGCGGGGCCGAGAAGCAGCTCGCCCGGCTCGCCCATGCCGGTGACGGCACGGGAAAATGGCTCGGCGGCGTGGCCGGTGCCGGCAAGACGCTCGCGTTTTCGTGGGACGACGTCGAGTACGTCGACAAGCTGGCCTGCCTCTCGGGCGGCTCCTGCAAGATGAAGGTCGCGGACGGCGGAATCAAGCTCGTGTCCCACTCGGGCGTCACGGCGCTGCCGAATGCAGTGCCTGCGCTCCAGCTCGCGGCGTCGTCCGGGCGGATTGCCTACATCCCGGCCACGATCGCCAAGGCGGGGCGCCCGCTGGCGAGCGCCAACAACGTGATCTACCTCGTGGACGCGGCCACCGGGAACCTCATCGGCCACCCGCTCGTGCACGGAATCCCTGCCGCGATCGCGCTCTCGCCGCACGTGCTCGCCGTTCTCACCCAGCGCGGCCCCCACGACAGGATCTCGTGGTTCTCGACGACCGATACCTCCAAGATCGGCAGCGTCCTCGTCTCCCAGCGCGCAGTCCCCGTGGAGCTTGCGGCGAGCGACCAGCTCATCGTCTACCGCGTCGGCCGCACCCTGTACGGCGTCTCCACCGCCACCGGCCACATTCGGGCGCTCGCGAGCACCGGCCTGAACTACCTCGGTCTCACGCTGAAGAACGGCCTGCTCGTCTGGGCCGAGAACCACAGCGCCACGGGCAAGCTCCGCGGGCTCTCGGCGAGCTAGGAGAGCTAGGTGTAGTTCCTGAGCACGTTGGTTCATCCGGGCCTCCCTGGAGGCTGAGCGCTGTCAAAGGCAGCTCGGCCCCAAGGAGGTCACCGGATGAATCTGCACGCTAACGCCGCTCTCAGCTGGAGTGGAAGGCGTCGGCTCTGTG
>DASXJG010000024.1:0-1791 GCA_036497525.1 Gaiellaceae bacterium | reverse complement strand
GCGAGGACGAGATCGACCGCTCGACGCTCTCGCTCTGGCCGGTTCACGTCGACACCTGGCAGGGCTTCGTCTTCGTCCATCTCGGCGAGCCGGAGGCGGACGTGCGCACGTCGTTCGAGCGCCAGAGCGACAGGCCGCTGCAGTACGAGCCGTGGCGGATGGACGAGCTGCGCACCGCGCACACGACCGTGAGCGAGGTGCAGGCGAACTGGAAGATCATCGTCGAGAACTACAACGAGTGCCTTCACTGCCCGACCGTCCACCCGGAGCTCTCGGCGATCGCGCCGACCTTCCGCAGGGGCCTCGTCTTCGAGGAGGGCCGCGACGACTGGGGCGTCTCGATCGAGGGCGCCGGCTACACCGCCACCGGGACGACGACGATCCCGGTCATGCCCGGGCTGACCGAGGAGCAGGCGAACGCGATGCACGGCGCGAGCGTCTTCCCCAACATGTTCATCGACCTGACGGGCACGGTCGTGATCGTGGCGCGGATCCAGCCGCGCGGGCCGGAGCACACCACGATGATCACCGATTACCTGTTCCGGCCCGAGGCGATGGCCGAGCCGGGCTTCGACCCGGGCGACACGGTCGAGTTCTCCGACCTCGTCGCACATCAGGACTACGTCATCTGCGAGAACGCCCAGCAGGGTGTCCGCTCGCGCGCATTTACGCACGGCACCTACGCGGAGAAGGACGAGCTGCCGTACCGGTTCAACGAGACGTACCTGGCAGCACGTAACCGCCCCTGAGCAGGGTCGTCGTCGTCGGCGCCGGCTTCGCCGGGCTCGCGGCGGCCGATGCACTTGCCGCCGGCGGCCACGAGGTGACGGTGTTCGAGGCGCACGACCGCGTCGGCGGGCGCGTCCACTCGCAGCGCCTCGACAACGGCGCTGTCGTGGAGCTCGGCGCGGAGTTCGTCCTTCCCGGCTACGACGTGCTGCGTGAGACCGCGGCGCGGCTCGGCCTCGAGCTCTTCGAGAAGGGGACGCTGTACGGCGACCGCGAGTCACTCGACGGACCGCCGGTGTCACGCGCAGAGCTCGTCGCAGCCTGGGCGGCGCTGGAGGAGCCTGGAGCCGGCTCGGTCGCCGACGCGATCGCCCGGCTCGTCCCCTCGCCGGGTGCCCGCGCCGCAGTCGCCGCCCGCCTTGCCGTCTCCTCGGGGTACGAGCTCGACGACCAGGACGCTGGCGCGCTCGCCGACGGCGCGGCCGGCTTCGGCGACTTCCCGAGTCACAGCGTGGTGGGCGGCAACGACCGCATCGCGCACGCGCTCGCGGCTCGTCTCGACGTGCGCACGTCGACGGCGGTCTCGCGCGTCGCCTGGTCGGACTCCGGCGTCGTCGTCCGGGCGGGGAGCGCCGACGTGGCCGCAGACGCCTGCGTGATCGCCACGCCCGCGCCGCACGCGCTCGAGCTCGAGTGGGACCCACCGCTGCCCGTCTGGAAGCGCGAGGCGCTCGCCGGTGTCCGCTACGGCCAGGCGGCGAAGCTGTTCCTCCCGCTCGTCTCGGAGGTGCCGCCGAGTCAGACCCTCTCGGTGCCGCTGCGCTTCTGGACGTGGACGCAGCACGAGGCTCCGGTCGCCGCGTCCTTCGCGGGCACGCCGTCGGCGCTCGAGCGGCTCGAGGTCGACCGGGGGCCTGCGATGTGGGCCGCGGCAGTCCGGCGGCTCCGGCCCGATCTCGACTACGCGGAAGGCCCGGCGCTCCTCTCCACGTGGCACGACGACCCGTGGGCGCGCGGCGCCTACTCGGCGCGCACGCTCTCGTCGCCGCTCGACGACGAGTT
>DASXJG010000023.1:0-11491 GCA_036497525.1 Gaiellaceae bacterium | reverse complement strand
GCGCCGCGTCCGCGCCTTCGCCCAGGATCTCCGCCTGCTTCCCCTGTCCCTCCGGGACGACCAGCCGCAGCTTCTCGAGCCGAGGCGTGGGCGGTGAGACGGCCGTGCGCGCGAGCGGCTTCTGCTTTGCGCGGAGGCGGCCGGGAACGGACGGGTAGCGCGGCAGGTTCAGGCCCTCGAGAACCGTCAGCACGGCCGGGAGCGGCGTCTCGTACACGTCGCGCGCGCCGCCGACGTCGCGTTCGCAGCGGACGCCGCCTTCGCGCAGCTCGATCTTCTTCAGGCCCGTGACGACGGGCAGCCCGAGCGCATGTGCGACCCGGATTCCGACCTGGTAGCCCGCGGCGTCGGCCGACTCGCTGCCGAACAGGAGGAGGTCGAACGGCTCCGGCTCCGCGCGGATCGCCTCGACGATCGCAGCCGCGGTCGCCTGCGCGTCCCAGTCCTCGCCCTCCGTCTCGAGCAGGATCCCACGGTCGGCGCCGATCGCCATGCAGTCGCGGAGCTGCTCCTCCGCCTCGGCCGGCCCCAGAGTCAGCACGACGACCTCGCCGGCAGTTTCGCTGGAAGAGCGGGCCTCGACGATGCGGACCGCCTCCTCGACCGCACACTCCTCGTGCGGCGAGATCGTGAAGCCGAGGTGCTTCGTCTCGAGCGCCTGCGCGTCGGCGGTGAGCACCATCTTCCCGCCGGTGATCGGGACGCGCTTCACGCACACGAGGATCCTCACGAGCGGATCCTCTCGTTGTCGGGATCGAACGGCGGGCGCGAGCCGACCACCGCGACGGTGACCGGGTAGAGCTCCTCCATGTACTGGACATAGAGCTGCCCGTGGTCGCCGGGCGGGAGGTACGTCATGAGCACGTACTTGCCGAGCGACGGCCCGGCACCCGCGCTCGTGACATACGAGCGGCGGCCCTTTGCGTCGACGATCGGCGACCCGTCCTCGCGCACGATCGGCTCGCGGCCGAGCGGAAAGCGCGTGTTCCCCGTCAGCGTCAGCGTGCAGCAGACGGCGGCGGGCTCCCGCTCGCGGGCGGCGAGGTGCGCCTCCTTGCCGACGAAGTCCTCGTTCTTGACCTTCCACCAGGCCATGTCGGCCTCGACGACGTCGTAGTCCTGGTCGAGCTCGAAGCCGAAGGCGCGATACGCCTTCTCGAGCCTCCCGGTCGTGCCGTAGACGCCGATTCCGGCGGGGACGACGCCGTGCGGGCGACCCGCTTCCCAGACCGCGTCCCACAGCTTCGCCCCTTGCTCGAACGGGACGTACAGCTCCCAGCCGAGGTCGCCGACGTACGAGATCCGGGAGGCGAGCACCTCCATCGGGCCCACCTCGAGCGTCTTCCAGGTCGCGAAGGGGAAGCCCTCGTTCGAGACGTCGTCGCTCGTGATCGAGGACAGGATGTCGCGCGCCCGCGGGCCCCAGAGGCCGACCGTGCAGAGGGTCGACGTGTGGTCCTCGATCCGCGCCTCCGGGCCGCAGTGGTCGCGGAACCACTTCAGGTCGGCCATCCCGTGCGCGCCGCCGGTGACGACCCGGAAGCGGTCGTCGGCCATCTTCATGATCGTCAGGTCGGACTTGAAGCCGCCGCTCGGCGCGAGCACCGGCGTGTAGACCACCCGGCCGTCCGGGACGTTCATCTGTCGCGCGGCGACGGTCTGGACGCAGTCGACTGCCCCCGGGCCGGCGACGTCGAAGACGCAGAACGCGGTCAGGTCGAACATCGCGGCGCGCTCGCGCATCGCGAGGTGCTCGGCGTTGATGATGGGCGACCACCAGCGCGCGTCCCATTCGTGCTCGCGCGGCTGCACGCCGTACTCCTCGACGAGCGGCGCGTTCGACTCGTACCAGTGCGGGCGCTCCCACGCGGCAGCCTCGAAGAAGCGCGCGCCGAGCTCCTTCTCCCGCTCGTAGAAGGGGGAGACGCGGACGCCGCGGTTCGACTCCCACTGCTCGCCCGGATGGACGATGCCGTACGTCTTGTTGAAGCCTTCGGCGGCTCGGCCCTTCACGTGCTCCGGCGTGCGCTGCTCCGGGTAGAAGCGCGCGACGTCCGACGACTGGAGGTCGATCTCCGGCTCGCCGAGCACCATCCACTCGGCCAGCGACTTGCCGACTCCCGGACCCTCCTTGACCCAGACCGCCGCCGCCGACCAGAGGCCCTTCACCTCGGGCGTCTCGCCGAGCAGCGGCAGCCCGTCGGGGGTGAGCGAGAGGAGGCCGTTGATCGCGTACTTGATCCCGACCGACTCGTCGCCGAGGACCTCCGGGACGAGCTCGAGCGCGTGCTCGAGCTGTAGCTCGAAGTCCTCCTGCGTGAAGGGCAGCTCGGTGGGGGTGAGGGCCGCCTCCTCGATCGACGGGATCTCGCTGGGGTCGTGGAGGATCGGGCGGTGGGCGTATGAGCCGACCTCGAGCCCCTGCCCGTCCTGCCGCTCGTACATGTTCGTGTCCATGTCGCGGACGATCGGGTAGTCGACCGCGGTCTTCGAGTCGAGGAAGCGGGGCACTGGGCCGACGTCGATCATCTGGTGCACCGCCGGGGTGAGCGGTATCGAGGCGCCGGCCATCTCGGCGATGCGCGGCGACCACACACCGCACGCGATCGCGACGACGTCGGCGTCGAAGTCGCCTCTGGTCGTGCGTACGCGGCGGACGCGGCCGCCCTCGACGTCGATCCCGAGGACCTCGGTGTTGGCGAGGACCTCCGCGCCTTTCGCCCGCGCGCGCTCACGCATGACCGTGCCGAAGCGGAGCGAGTCCACCACCGCGACCGACGGCGTGTAGAAGCCGCCGAGCAGGATCGACTCGTCCACGAACGGGACGAGCTCCTTGATCTCGGCGGGCGTGACGAGCCGGCAGCCCTCGACGCCCCACGACTTCGCCGACGCCATCCGCCGGCGCAGCTCCTCCATCCGCTCCTCGGTGCGTGCGATCTCGACGCCGCCGCACTCGTGCAGGGTTCCGGTCTCGCTGTACTGGCGCATCGACTCGAGGGTGAGCTGCGTCATCTCCTTCGAGTGGTCGACCGGGAAGATGAAGTTCGAGGCATGGCCGGTCGAGCCGCCCGGATTCGGGAACGGGCCCTTGTCGAGCTGGACGAGGTCGGTCCAGCCGAGCTCGGCGAGCCACCCGGCGAGGCTGTTGCCGACGATCCCGCCGCCGATCACGACGACCTTCACACGCTCACCAGGACCTTCCGCATCGACTGCTCGAAGTCCTCGACGTGGGCGCGCATGATGTCGGCCGCGCGATCGCCGTTGGCGACGACGATCGCCTGGATGAGATCGCGATGCGCCTCGACCGCGTCCTCGAGATCCTCGGCGCGGTCGAGCGCGATCGTCCAGATCCGGAGGGCCAGGACGTAGTACTCGCCGAGCGTCTTCTCGAGCAGGTCGTTGTGCGAGGCGGCGTAGACGGCGCGATGGATCTGCTCGTCCAGCCCCATGAGGTCGGCCCCGCGCTTGATCCGGTCGCCGAGCTCGGCGAGCGCGTCGCGTTCCTCCTCGGTGGCGCGCTCGGCGGCGAGCCGTGCCGCCTCGGGCTCCAGCGCGAGCCGGACCTCGGAGATGCGGGCGAGGTCGCGCACGTCGACGTTCGTCACGAACATGCCGCGGCGCGGAAAGACCTCGACGAGCTGCTCCTGAGCCAGCCGGCGCAACGCCTCCCGCACCGGCGTCCGCCCGAGGCCGAGCCGGTGCATGAGCTGCCGCTCGTCGATCACCGCCCCGGGGGGAAGCTCGAGTGAGACGATGAGCCCGCGGATAGCGAGGTACGCACGATCCGCTGCCAGATCCACAATAGATATATTAGACGTATCCGAGGTCGGGCCGTGTAGAAAGGAGATCGGGCGTGGCGACGACGACACCCTCCTCTCTCGAGATCGCGCAAGCCGCCAGGCTCCGCCCGATCACCGAGATCGCGGCGGCTGCAGGGCTCGAGCCCGACGAGCTCGACCTCTACGGCACCTACAAGGCGAAGGTCTCGCTCTCGGTGCTCGACCGGCTTGCCGATCGGGCCGACGCGAAGCTCGTCTGCGTCACGGCGATCACGCCGACCAAGTTCGGGGAGGGCAAGACGACGACGTCGGTCTCGCTCACGCAGGGCCTCGGCGCGATCGGCCGCAACCCGGTGCTCTGCCTCCGCGAGGCGTCGCTGGGCCCGGTGTTCGGGATCAAGGGCGGGGCCGCCGGGGCCGGCTACGCGCAGGTCGTGCCGATGGAGGACATGAACCTCCACTTCACCGGGGACATCCACGCGATCGGCGCGGCGAACAACCTGCTCGCTGCGCTCCTCGAGGCTCATCTGCTGCACGGCAACGAGCTCGGGATCGACCCGCTCTCGATCTCGTGGCGGCGCTGCGTCGACATCAACGACCGCGCGCTCCGCGACACCGCGATCGGCCTCGGCGGCCGCGCGAACGGCTACCCGCGCCAGACCGGCTTCGACATCACCGCCGCGTCCGAGGTCATGGCGATCGTCGCCGTCGCGCGGGACCTCTTCGACCTCCGCGCCCGGCTGGGCGCGATCACGGTCGGCTCGACGTACGAGGGAGAGCCGGTGACGGCCGAGCAGCTGAAGGCGGCGGGCGCGATGACCGTCCTCCTCAAGGAGACGATCAAGCCGAACCTCGTCCAGACGCTCGAGGGCCAGCCCGCATTCGTGCACTGCGGGCCGTTCGCCAACATCGCCCACGGCAACAACTCGCTCGTCGCGGACCGGATCGCCCTGAAGCTCGGCGACATCGTCGTGACCGAGTCCGGCTTCGGCGCGGACATGGGGATGGAGAAGTTCATGGACATCGTCTGCCGGGTCGGCAACCTCACGCCGAGCGCGGTCGTTCTCGTCGCGACGGTCAAGGCGCTGAAGCACCACGGCGGCGATCCGGAGGGAGGCGCGGAGGCGATCGCGGCCGGCTCGGCCAACATGACCAGGCACCTCGCGACGATCCGCGAGTTCGGGCTCAACGCCGTCGTCGCGGTCAACCGGTTCCCCGCGGACACCGACGAGGAGATCGAGCAGATCCGCGAGATCGCCCTGGCGAACGGGGCGGTCGCGGCCGAGGCGAACGAGGCGGTCGTCCGCGGAGGGGAGGGCGCCGCGGCGCTGGCCGAAGCAGTGGTCAAGGCGACCGAGGAGCCCTCGAGCTTCGCACCCGTCTATCCGCTCGACGATTCCATCGAGCGCAAGATCGAGGCGATCGTGACGCGCGTGTACGGCGGCGACGGCATCCTCCTCCAGCCCGCCGCGCGCAAGAAGATCGAGGAGTTCGAGCGTGTCGGCTTCGACAATCTCCCGATCTGCATGGCGAAGACGCACCTCTCCCTCTCGCACGACCCGACGCTGGCGAACGCGCCGACCGGCTTCACCGTGCCGGTGCGCGACATCCGCGCGTACACGGGCGCCGGCTGGCTCGTCGCGCTCTGCGGCGACATGCAGACGATGCCCGGTTACGGCCGGACCCCGGCCGCCTTCGCCGTCGACATCGACTCGGAGGGGAGGACCGTCGGACTCTTCTGAGATCCACGCGGACGTCGTCACCGAGGGCCGTCGTGTCCTCGCCGCCGCACGGGAAGCGGGTCTGACGATCCGCCTGCTCGGCGGCGTCGCCGTCAACGTGAGGTCGCGCGGACTGCCACCGGCCCTCACGCGCGAGTACCAGGATCTCGACTTCGCAAGCTCCAAGAAGTCGGCCGGGGAGCTGCAGAAGCTCCTGCGCGACATGGGCTACGAGCCGAACCTCGGCTTCAACGCGATGAACGGCAGGGAGCGGCTCCTCTTCTACGACGACCCGAATCGCCGGCAGGTGGACGTCTTCGTGAGCTCGTTCCGGATGTGCCACGAGATCCCGCTGGAGAAGCGCCTCACAGTCGACGAGGACACCGTTCCACTCGCCGAGCTGCTCCTGACGAAGCTCCAGATCATCCAGCTGAACGAGAAGGACGTGCGCGACACCGTCGCGCTCCTGCTGGAGCACGAGGTCACCGACGACGACCGGGGCGTGAACGCGCCCCACGTCGCGTCCCTCTGCGCCGAGGACTGGGGCCTGCATCGCACGATCTCCCACAACCTGGCCTCTCTCCGCGATCGGCTCGACAGCTACGACGTCGACCGCGACCTCGTCTCGAGCCGGGTCTCGCTCATCCTGGAGCGGATCGAAGCCGCCCCGAAATCGCGGTCGTGGCGGCTGCGGGCGAAGATCGGAGAGCGAAAGCGCTGGTATGAGCTGCCCGAAGAGGTTTAGATAGCGCCATGCGGCTGTACTTCGCCACCGACGTCCACGGCTCGGAGACGTGCTGGCGCAAGTTCCTCAACGCGGCGGCGCACTACAAGGCCGATGTCCTCATCCTCGGTGGCGACATGACGGGCAAGGCGCTCGTCCCGATCATCCACGACGGCGGCGACAACTGGCACGCCACGCTGCTCGAAGTCCGCAGCGAGATGACGACCGAGGAAGAGGTCGCTGCGTTCGAGGACAGGGTCATCCGCCGCGGCTACTACCCGTTCCGCACCGACCCGGTGGAGCTGCAGAAACTCTCGGAGGACGAGGGCCACTGGCACGGGCTCTTCCAGGAGAAGATGCTCGAGACCGTCGAGAAGTGGATGCGGATGGCAGACGAGCGGCTCGGCGGCACCGGCGTCCGCGTCTTCTGCTGCCCGGGGAACGACGACCAGTTCGAGGTCGACGAGATCATCGACAACGCAAAGACGGTCGAGCTGGCCGAGGGGCGTGTGATCGACATCGACGGCTTCCAGATGGTGTCGACGGGCTGGTCGAACCGCACGCCGTGGCATACGTACCGAGAGGAGGACGAGCCCGACCTGAGCGAACGCATCGAGAAGGCGATCTCGGGGGTCACCGCGCCGGCCGAGCGCGTCGTCTTCAACTTCCACTGCCCGCCGTACCGAACGGGCCTGGACGACGCGCCCGAGCTGACGGAGGACATGATGCTCAAGGACGCCGGACGGGCGGTGAAGCCGGTCGGCTCCACGGCCGTCCGCGCGGCGATCGAGGCGCACAAGCCGGCGCTGACGCTGCACGGGCACATCCACGAGTCGCGGGGCAACTGCCGTATCGGCCGAACGCTCTGCATTAATCCCGGCAGCTCCTACGAGCAGGGGGACCTCCTCGGAGCAGTCGTGGATCTGGACGGCAAGAAGAAGGTGAAGCGGTTTCTGTTGACAAGCGGATAGGAGGGAACCTGCATGGCGAGCATTGCGGGTGAAGCTCCCTACGAGGAGCGTTCACTCTTCGTTCGTAAGGCGACCGGGCTCGTCCGCGGCTGGTCGGTGCAGGACGCGTTCATCTACGCGTTCTTCTCGATCAACCTGATCACGCTCGGCCTCTACATCTTCGCGAGCGGCCCCTTCATCCCGAAGGGGAGCCTCATGCTGGCGATCATCCTCTCGGGGGCGTACCTCGTCTTCCAGACGATCGTCTACGCGGCGCTGATCGCGGTGATGCCTCGTGCGGGCGGCGACTACGTCTGGGTCAGCCGCGTGATCGGCGGCGGGCTCGGCTTCACGCTCGCCGTTTGCGGCTGGTGGTTCATCAACTGGCACTGGGTGCCCATCTACGCGAACATCCTCGTCAAGGAGTTCTTCCAGCCGCTCGGGGCGATCCTCGGCTGGAGCGGATTCGTGAGCTTCTGGGGCGAGCCGAAGGGCATCTTCACCGCGTCGGTGATCACCGCCGTCCTGGCGGCGATCTTCATCTCGATCGGCATGCGCGGCTACGCGAAGCTGCAGAAGCTCTGCTTCTACAGCGGGATGGCCGGCCTGCTCATCATCTTCGGGCTGCTGATCTTCCACTCGAAGAACGAGTTCATCGCGGCGTTCAACCACTACGCGCACCACACGTACCACTCCACGTCCGCCAACCCCTACGCGGACACGATCGCCAAGGGGACGTACCCACACGCGGGATCGCTCGGCGGCGTCGCGTTCGGGTCGACGCTGCTCCTGATCCCGATGATCGCGTTCTTCAACCTGTGGTCGAACTGGGGCGCAACGCTCTATGGGGAGGTTCGGGGCGCCTCGGACTTCAAGAAGAACATCGGCGCGATGGCGGGCGCGCTGATCGCCACGACGCTCCTCGCAGTGATCCTGCTGCTCCTGATCGCCCACACGATGGGCTGGAACTTCTACAACTCGGCGAACAACGCCTGGTGGGGCGGGACCGACCAGTTGGGCGGCGTGTGGCCGTATCCGGTGACGCTGGCGTCGTTCTTCGTCAGTCCATGGCTCCAGTTCATCGTCATCGTGCTGATGTCGCTGTGGTTCTTCGGCTGGGTCGGGACCGTGTTCCTGACGGCGAGCCGCGTCATCTTCGCGACCGCGTTCGACCGGATCCTTCCCGAGTGGGCGGCCCGGGTCGACCGTCGCGGCACGCCCTACTTCGCGATCCTGATCATGCTCGGGCCGTCGCTGATCATCTCGTACTTCTACGCGTACAACACCACGTTCACGAGCTGGACGCTCGACGCAACGCTCGTGATTGCGGTGACGTTCCTGGGCTCGACGGTCGCGGCGGGGATCCTGCCGTGGCGCAAGCCCGAGATCTACAACGCGTCACCGATCGCGAAGTACAAGGTCGCGGGGATCCCGCTGATCACGGCGGCGGCGGCCCTGTTCCTCGCCTTCCTCGGCTTCTGCATCTACAAGTGGCTGAGCGACGGCGTGTACGGGTCGAACAACCACGACTCGCTCATCTACATGGGGTGTCTCTACGGCGTTGCCCTGGCCATCTATGTCGGCTCCCGGATCGTCCGCAAGCGGCAGGGGCTGGACATGAGCATGGTCTACGGGGAGATACCCGCGGAATAGGGGAACTGAGGGGGCGGCGAAAGCCGCCCCCTCAGTTGAGTAGGTCGGTTGGCGCCACGACTGCGGGGACGAGGTCGCCCATGACGTCGACCTCGACTTCCGTCCCCTCGCCGAGCTCCGACGGGAGCTTCGCGAGCGCGACATTCCTCCTGACGGTGAATCCGTACGCGGCACTGCGGACGCGGCCGACGACTTCGCCCTCACGGTGCACGGCCTCACCGCCGTACACGGTGAGGTATTCCTCGCCGCCGACGAGCAGCGTCCGCAGCATCGTCGGCGGGTCGCGGTCCAGCTCGAGCCATTTGTCCTTCGCCACTGCGAAGGACAATCCCGAGTCGAACGGCGTGTCCAGGGCGGTCAGGTCGGTCCCGAAGTACCGGTAGCCCTTCTCGATACGGAGCGAGTCGAGCGCCTGGTAGCCGACGGGCTCCGGCTCGAGCGTCTCCACGAGGTGCTCCCAGACGCGCGGCGCGTCGTCGGGCCGCACGTAGAGCTCGTAGCCGTACTCGCCGACGTACGTCATCCGCTGGGCGAGGACGGACACACCGCCGACGTCGATCGTCTTCGCGGTCCGGAACGGGAAGTCCTCGAGCGCGCCGCGCACGGCGGGCCCCCAGAGCCCGATCACCGCCCAGTCGTCGGTCACGTCCGTGACCTGCCCGCCGTGGAGCTCGAGGAAGCCGCGATCGGAGTCGACCGCTCCGGCTCCCGTGATGACGCGGAAGCGATCCTCGGCAAGACGCGTCACCGTGACGTCGCCGACGATGCCGCCTCGCTCGTCGAGCAGCTGCGTGTACGCGATCGACCCCACGGGCCGGTCGATCCGTGCGCCGCACACCCGCTCAAGGACGTCCAGCTCGGACAGCTCGAGCTTGCCGAAGGATGTCATGTCGATGATCCCCGCGCGCTCGCGGATCGCAGCGTGCTCGACCGCGAGGCGACCGTGCCACGGCGGGCGGACCCAGCCGCCCGCCGCACGCTGCTCCTCTCCTGCGCGCCGGCCCGTCGCACCCGGCTCGTACCACTCCGCGCGCTCCCAGCCGTTCTTCGTCCCGAAGACCGCCCCGAGCGCCTCGTTCCGCGGCTGCAGAGGGGACAGGCGCTTCGGCCTGCCTGCTTCGGACACGTCGTACGGGTACCTCAGCCGGTAGTAGTACTTGTAGACCTCGCGCCCGCCCGCGGCCGCGAACGACGAGTCGCGGTACGGGCCCCCGAAGCGCCAGGGCCGGTACGGCTGGACGTCGACCTCGGCCTCGCCGGAGGTGACCAGCTCCGCGAGCGCCTTGCCGAGCCCGCCGGCACCACCGAAGCCGTTGAGCGACAGCCCGGCGGCCGTCCAGAACCCGCGTACGCCCGGCGTCGGGCCGAGCAAGGGATTCCCGTCGGGAGTCATCGCGTCGGGATGGCAGACGAGTGAGACCATCCCCGCGTCGTCGAGGAAGGGGAACCGCCGCACCGCGCCGGCCATCAGCTGCTCGAAGCGCTCGGGGTCCGCCGACAGCGCCCGGGCGCCGTGCTCCCACGGCGCGCCGTCCTCCCAGCGGGACACCGGGTTGGGCTCGTAGCCGCCGAAGAGGACGCCGCCGCTCTCCGCCTTCCCGTACACGAGGTTGTCGGTGTCGCGGAAGCATGGGGCGTCGTGCGGGAGCTCGTGCCCCTCCACCGCTTTGAGCGCGATGTGCTGGTGGTCGACCGGGATCGAGCAGGCGAACGCCCCGACCATGGCGGCGACTCGCGGCGCCCACATGCCGGCGGCGTTCACGACGACCTCGCACTCGATGGGGCCGTCTTCCGTCTCGACGGCATGCACGCGCCCGTTGCGGACGTCGATGCCCGTCACGAGCGTGCGCGTCCGGATCTCGACGCCGAGCTCGCGCGCCGCGGAGGCGAACTCGTACGTCGCGATGTGCGGGTCGACGGCGCCGTCGCCCGGCATCCAGACCGCGCCGTACAGCTCGCGGCCGGTGATCGCCGGCAGGAGGGCGCGGGCCTCGTCCGGGCCGACGAGCTCTGCATCGAGCCCGATCGCATGCGCGCGAGAGACGCCGCGCCGCAGCTCGAGCAGGCTGTCGCGGCTCGACGCGATGCGCAGCGAGCCCACTCGTTCGAAGACGCCGAGCTCCTCGTACAGCTGGACGCTGTAGCGGCGGAACCGCATCATCGTCGGGGACGGGTTGAACTGGGTGACGAGCCCGGCGGCGTGGTGCGTCGAGCCGCTCGTCAGCTCGCCCTTCTCAACGAGCACGACGTCGCGCATGCCCGACCTGGCGAGGTGGTAGGCGCAGCTGACGCCGGCGATCCCCCCGCCGATGACGACGACCTGGGTCACGCGCGGATGCGTTCCCCCTTCGGGTCGTACCGCGGCTCGGCCATCACCTCGCCGCCGACCCAGTCGCCGAAGATGTCGATCGCGAATGTGTTTCCCGGCTCAGCCAGGACCACCGGAACGTACGCATACACGATGCTCGCGCCGACGGCGTAGCCGTAGCCGCCGCTCGTGACTCGCCCGACGATGTCGTCGCCGTGCCGGACGGGCTCCGAGCCGAGCGCGACCGCACGCGGGTCGTCGAGGACGATGCAGACGAGCTTCTGCCGCGGCTCTGCACGCTCGAGCGCCTCGCGGCCGATGAAGTCGCCCTTGTCCATCTTCACCGCGAAACCGAG
>DASXJG010000022.1:0-6608 GCA_036497525.1 Gaiellaceae bacterium | reverse complement strand
GACGAGCACCTCGTCCTTGTCCACGCGGACGACGGTGCCGTTCACGACCTGCCCCTCCTCGATCGTGGGGAAGGTGGATTCGTAGTCGGGGACCAGCTCGCCGCTCTCGGGGTCGGTCGTCCAGACGCCTTCCTCGAGCCGCGGATCGTTGATTGTCTCGTTCGCCATCTGCGGCGAGCCAATATACCGGCGGTCCGGCAAAGTCGTCCGGCACCCGGGGCTACGCTGCGACGGATGGACGAGCGCTATCCGATCGGCGTCACTGACTCGTGCGCGGTTGCGGTGTTGCGACATGACGGCCGCGAAGACGTCTACGGGAGCTGGTCGGCGACGATCGGGCTCCGCAGCGGCGAGGCGACGATCCGCGTACCCGGTCACTACGCAGGTGTCCTGGCAGAGCGGCTCGGCGCGGCCGCAGAGCGGTTCGAGCCCGGGCGCAGACTCGCGCGGGACGAGTATCTCGACGTAACGGCTCTCGCCACGGACGACGTCGAGACCCTTGCGCTGTCCTCCACGGCCCGCTCGCCGGTGCGCGTGACGATCGAGGTGCCGCGCGACGAGGTGGACGAGCTCGCGTCGCTGCTCGGCGACGCCCAGCGGCTGATCGAGACGCTCCGCCAGGGGCTCGGCATGGTGCCCGACTCGCTTCCCGAGGCGTTGTGAGCGCGCTGCTCGACTACTGCACCGCCGGAGTCCGGGTCGCGGAGCGCTCGCTCGTGCAGCGGCCGAGACTCGGCCGGGAAGAGCGCCTCGTCTTCGTGGTCGGCTGCCCGCGCTCAGGAACGACCTTCGTTGGGCGCGCGATCGGGGGCCTGCCCGGCTTCGTCGACTTCGGCGAGGTGACGCCGTGGAAGGCGGCGCTCCCCGACGGGCCTTCGGCAGCAGAGCTGCGGACCATCCTCGAGCGCATCCGGCGCATCGGGCTTGCCTGGGGACTGCGCGGCGTCGAGCAGACGCCCGAGACCGCGCATGTGCTCGGTGCTGCTCTGGAGGCCTATCCGGAGGCGGTTGCGGTGCACGCCTTGCGCGACGGCCGCGACGTGGTCTGCTCCCTGCTCGAGCGCGGCTGGCTCAACGCCGGCGCAGAAGGCCGCGACGACGCCAGGCTCGCCTACGGGTCGGAGCCGCGCTTCTGGGTCGAGCCGGAGCGGCGCGAGGAGTTCGCGCAGGTGAGCGACGCGCGACGCTGCGCGTGGGCGTGGCGGCGCTATGTCCAGGCCGTGCGGGGCGCCGGCGCCGGCGAACGCATGCTCGAGATCCGGTACGAGAGCCTCGCCGGCGTGGCCGACGAGCTCGCCGAGTTCCTCGGCTCCAACGTGACGTCGACGCACCGGGCGATGGACCGCTTCCGCGACTCCTCGATCGGCCGCTGGCGTAAAGAACTGACTCCGGAGCAGCTCGCAGACGTCGAGGCCGAGGCCGGCCCGCTCCTCGCCGAGCTCGGCTACAGCTGACGATGGTCTAGCGCGCGTCCCGCGCCTGGTCGCGGGCGCGCAGCTTCGCGGCGACCTTCTCGACCTTCGCCCGGACGGTCGGCGGTACACGATCGCTGCTCACGACGAGACCGATGCCGTCGGAGGCGAGGTCGAGCCTGAGATCCTTCCCGCCGGGCAGTTGGCCGTACGCGAAGAGCGTGACGGCGAGCTGGTTGGCGCGTTCGAACTGCTTGACGACGGAGCCGAGAATCTGCGGCCCGAGGTACGACATGTCGTTGTCGACGCCGACGCCCCAGTGGCCTCTGACCACGACGGCCTGAAGCGCGCGGAGGCCGCAGGCGCCTGCGGCGTCGAAGACCACCCATGAGCCGCGGTCGAGCTGCCGGTTTGCCGTGGCCTCGCATCGGTTGTCCGTCAAGAACGTGCCCGTGTAGTGGACGAGCACCCGGATGCGCGGGCGGGCTGCGCGTGCACCTGCGGTGAAACCTCCGATCAGCCCGCGCACCGCGTCGGTCGGTTGGCCTCCGACCGCGGAGACGGCCTCGTCGCCGTGCGTCATCAGCCCCGCGAGGTAGCCACCCAGGTAGCCGTTCTCGCGGTCGTCGAAGTTGAACCCCGTCACGTTGCGCTGGCCGGCGAAGGACGCAAGAGGGTCCGAGACGGAGTCGGGCACGAGAAACCGGGTTCCGGGGAACCGGCGCGTCAGCCTGGATACCGCTTCCAGGTCGGGCGTCGCGTCGACGACCACGAGGTCCGATGTCCTCGCTGCCGCTGCGATCTTCCGCAGGAAGCCGCGAAGAGCACCGCCGCCGTAGAGGATCCTCGTTCGGAAGCCGAGATTCTGAGCGGCGGCGCGCAATCCCTCGATCGTCGGCGACGCGTACGTGGGATTCGGCGGCACGTCGGCGACGAGAGCAATCCGCAACGAGGCGATGGGACGTTGCCGACTGTGGCCGCCGCCTGCCGCCGCGATCAGGATCCCGACGGTCGCAGCGATCCGCAGGAACAGAGCTGCGATGCCGAGTATCGCGAGCCGGCGAGAGCGCGCGGGCCGCCCGGCCGGTGCCACCGCCGAGCCCGGCAACACGCTCGGACGCTCCAGCTCGGGGTCTTGCTGCAGGATGCGTGTCTCGAGCCGCCGCAGAGTCTCGCCCGGCTCGAGGCCGAGCTCATCGACCAGCAGGCGGCGGCTCGCCGAGCGCGCTGTCGAGCGACGCCCAGTCGACCCGGCCGTAGGCGATGTCGGAGAGCTCTTCGAGCATGCTCAGCGACTCCGCCAGCATCAGCCGCAGCCGCTGCGCGAGGAAGCCGGTCACGATGCCGGCGGCGACATACGCCACGAGGCGGGTCAGCGCGGGCGCATGGGCGAAATCGCCGAAGGCGAGGCCGGTTCGATGATGGATCGCGAGCTCGTAGAGGAAGAGCGCCCCGAGGCCCGCGAGCGCGCCGAGCGAGGCGCTGGTCGCCGCCGCCGCGAGGATGACTGCCACGAAGAAGCCCTCCCCGATCCTGAGCCCGGGCCGGCCGTACTCGACAAGCAGCGCGAAGACCAGGCCGTAGCTCAGCGCCGCGGCGATGAGCAGCTGCTGCGGGATCGTGATCCCCGCCAGGAGGCGCTGGGCGGACGGCACCCCGGCATTTGAAACGCAATCGACCCGAATTGCAAATAGCTTCACGATCCGACCCGCTCGGTGCGCCTTCATACGTCCTTAACGAGGCTCTGGCTACCCTCGGCAGATGTTGAGTTGGATCTGGATTCCCGCGCTCTACGTGCTCGCGTTCGGTCTGTTCGCCTGGCTCGGCGGCATCTCCTCCGCCGGCGACGCGATCGCGAGCTGGGGCCGCGAGACCGCCGAGCGCCGGCGCGGCGCACTGTCGACCAGCTCGTAGCTGGGCGTCAGTCGTCAGGCTCGTCCGGGGGCTCCCCGCGGATGTCGTCGGCGACCCGCTCCTTGAACGGCTGCAGGCGCTCGAACAGCTCTTCCGGTGGGACGGCCTCTTCCGGCTCGCCGCCGAGCAGCCACGGTGCCGCGTCGACGGCCGTCTTCCAGGCGACCTCCTCGACCGCCTCGGACGGGCTTTCGCCCTCCGGCTCCTCGAGCGGCTCGACGGCGTCGAGGTAGACGTTCGTGAAGTTGCCTCGCTGCTGCTCGTGGAAGGTGATGCGCGCCCTTCGGCCTTCGGCCGCGACGGCGTCGCGTGCGATCTGCTCGCGGAAGGTCGAGTACTCGCGTCCCTCGTCGTCGCGCAGGACGAACCGCGTGTTGCCGGACTGCGTCTTGAACGCCTTGACCTCGGCGACGGTGACGACTCCCTCGGGCATGGTTTGAGTGTTCCGCGCCGCGATCGCCGCTAAGCGCGCTTCCATCGAAAGTCGGCAAACGCCTGGACAAACGACACGGAGCAAGCTCTTCCGGGTCCGCACCGGTCGCTAGTCGGTTAGCGTCGGCCCGTGCACAATCGCTCGGCGCCCCCCGCGACCGTCACGCCGGTGCTCGTGTATCAGGATGTGAGGGCCGCAGTGGATTGGCTGGGGGATGCGCTCGGCTTCGAAGAGCGGGTGCGCATCGGCGACACTCACCGCGCCCAGATGCGCGTCGGGGCCGACGGGGCCATCGTGGTTGCGGATGTCGGCTCGGATCGTATCGCCCCCGAAGGCCCAGGCCGAACGCACCTGATCAAGGTTCGCGTGCCCGATGTCGATGCGGCGTTCGCCCGTGCTCTTGAGCGAGGAGCGCGCGTCGTCGAGGACCTGACGACGTGGGAATACGGCGAACGGTCCGGCGTCATCGAGGACATCGGAGGCCACCGGTGGGAGCTGACGCAGACACTCCACGACGTCGAGCCCGAAGAGTGGGGTGGCACCACCGTCGCGCCCTGGTGACGGTTTGGTTAGCTGCGAAGCTCCCAGCCGGCGGCGGCGTACGCGTGGCAGAGGTCGGTGCCGATCTTCCGGCCGAGATCGTCGTAGACCGCAGCGGTGAGCCGGCCGCGGACGAGCGCGCAGATGCGGCCCAGGTCCTGGGCTTTGCCGCTGTCCGGCGCGAGCAAGTGCGTGTCGGCTCGATACGCCCAGGCGTCGCCTTGCGCCGACAGCGTCTGAGCCTGTGAGCGACAGAAACGGATCGCGCCGACCCCGGAGACGACGAGGTTCGCGTCAGCGCCGAACTTCGACACGGCGCACCGGGTCGGGAGCTCGCGAGGCGTCTGCGACGGCTGCGCGCGAGCCAGCCTCCGGCCGATCACCACTCCGCCTGCGGTCGCCGGCCCGGCGACTGCGAGCGCCGCGATGACGAACGCCACCGTGCGCCAAAGCCGAGTCCGCTGTGTGTGCCGCGCGACCGGCGGGCGAGCCGGTCCGGTGCGCCGCAGACCGGGCGTCGTGGGCAGTGGAAGCAGTCTCGTTCGCGTGCGCTTGACCCCGGTGCGCGCAGGATCGGCTGCGAGCGCCGCTGCGAGCGCTTCGACGAACGCGGACGCCGTCGCGTATCGCCGATCGGGCTGCTCGGCGAGCGCCCGGTCGAAGACCGTCTCGATCGGCGCCGCCAGTTCCCGGTCCTCGGCCGTGCGCAGCCGGCCCGTCAGGAGCTGGTAGGCGACCACCGCGAGCGCGAACCGGTCGCCCGCCGCGGTTGCGCCTTGGCCCGCGACCTGCTCGGGCGCCATGTACCCCGCCGTGCCCACGATCTCCCCCTGCGCGGTCAGCGTGGTCTCGCCGTCGCGCCGAGAGACGCCGAAGTCGGCGACGTTGACGTTCTCGTCTGCGTCGAGGAGGAGGTTCTCCGGCTTGATGTCCCGGTGGACGACTCCCGCGGCATGGGCGTGGTCGAGCGCATCGGCCGCCTGCTCGAGCCCGCGCAAGGCCTTCGAGCGGGACGGTGTGCCGCTCTCCCACAGACGTTCGGCGAGGCTCCCGTTCGGCATGTACTCGAACACGACGTACGGGCGGCGCTCCCACTCGCCCGCCTCGAACGCCGTGACGATGTGCGGATGCGCGCCGAGTTGGCCGGCGAGCGCCGCCTCGCGCGCGAACCGCTCCCGCGCCACCATGTCGGAGACGAGCTCGGAGGCAAGGACCTTGATCGCCACGCGCCGGGAGAGCAGGCGATCCCACGCGAGATACACCGTGCCCATCCCGCCCCGAGCGAGCAGCCGAGCGGACTCGAACCGCGCCGGCAGCAACGAATCGCTCACGAGAACCCTCGACACGACATGCCGGGCGGAAGGGTAACGCCAACGGGCGCCCGATCCCAGTCGGCGTCAGCTCTTCGCGTCGGCCCAGGAGTCGCCGGCGCCGACGTCGACCGCGAGCGGCGGGTCGAGCGGATACGCCGAGCACATCTCTTCGCGCACGAGCTCCTTCACCACCGACGTCTCTGCGTCGGGGACCTCGAGCAGCAGCTCGTCGTGCACCTGGAGGACGAGCCGCGCGCTTCTCCCCTCCTCCCGCAGCCGCCGCTCGATCGCGACCATTGCGACCTTGATGATGTCCGCGTTCGAGCCCTGCATCACGAAGTTGACGGCGACGCGCTCGCCGAACCCGCGGGTCGCGCGGTTGCGTACGCGCAGCTCCGGCACCGGGCGGCGCCGGCCGAGCAAGCTCGTCACGTACCCGTCGCGCTCCGCCTGTTCGATCGTGCGGGAGATGAAGTCCTGCACGAGCGGGAACCGTGCGAGGTACGCGTCGATGTATTCCTGCGCCTGCTCGCGCGGGATCTCGAGGTTCTCGGAGAGGCCGAAGGCCGAGATCCCGTAGACGATCCCGAAGTTGATCATCTTGGCGATCGACCGCTCACCGGACGTGAGCTTCGCGGGATCGACACCGAGCACCTCGGCCGCCGTCGCGGTGTGGATGTCCTCTCCGCGCTCGAACGCCTCGCGCAGCTTCGGCTCGCCGGAGACGTGCGCGAGGATGCGCAGCTCGATCTGCGAGTAGTCGGCGGAGATCAGCCGCGCCCCTTGCTCCGCGACGAAGGCGGAACGGATCTCGCGTCCGATCTCGGTGCGGATCGGGATCGACTGGAGGTTCGGGCTCGTCGTCGAGAGGCGGCCGGTCGCGGCGACGGTCTGGTTGAAGGTCGTGTGCAGGCGCCCGTCCTCGCCGATCATGTCGGGCAGCGGCTGCAGGTAGGTGTTGAGGAGCTTCGAGAGCTCGCGCCATTCCTCGATCAC
>DASXJG010000021.1:0-6186 GCA_036497525.1 Gaiellaceae bacterium | reverse complement strand
CGCGAGAGACCGAGCGAGTCGCCGACGTAGTCCGCGACGTCCTGCACCTCCGGCCGCTGGTAGTTGTGGGCGAGGATCACGGCGTTCTTCGCCTCGGCGAGCGCGCGGACTTCGTCATGCAGAGCAGTCGTGGATGGGGCGGCGACGGTCATCGGACCTCCAGGGAGACGTGGAGCGAGCGGGCGGAATGGGTGAGGGCGCCGACCGAGACGAAGTCGACCCCGGTCTCGGCATAGGCGCGGACGGTGCCGAGGGAGACGCCGCCCGAGGCCTCGAGCTCGGCGCGCCCGGCGACGACCTTCACGGCTTCGCGCACCTCCTCGGGACTCATGTTGTCGAGCAGGATTCGTGGGGCGCCGGCGTCGATCGCCTCGCGCACCTGGGCGAGCGTCTCGGCCTCGACCTCGACCGGCAGCCCGTCGACCCGTCCGTCGAGAGCCGCCAGCGCCGCCGTGACGCCGCCGGCGACGCGAAGGTGGTTCTCCTTCACGAGCACACCGTCGTAGAGGCCGGCGCGGTGGTTGCTGCCGCCTCCGCAGCGCACGGCGTACTTCTCGAGCGCGCGGAGGCCGGGCGTCGTCTTCCGGGTGTCGAGGACGGTCGTGGGCGTTCCCTCGGTGAGCTCGACGAAGCGGCGGGTCAGCGAGGCGATGCCGCAGAGGCGACCGAGCAGGTTGAGCGCGACGCGCTCGCCGCTCAGGACGGCGCGCGCCGGCCCGTCGACCTCGGCGACCACGGCCGGGACCTCGGAGACGGCCGCGCCCTCCTCGATCCTGGCCTGGACCCGAACGGCCGGGTCGAGCGCGCGGAAGACGGCTGCTGCGACGGGGACGCCGCACACGACGCCGGGTTCTTCGAGCAGGAGCTCCGCCCGGCAACGTGCCTCCTCCGGCACGAGCGCGAGCGTCGTGGCGTCACCGCCTCCGAGATCCTCCGCGAGAGCCGCCGCGACGACGGCGTCGATCTGCTCCTGCGTCAGCTCCATGACTCCAGCACCGGCTGCCGACCTGCGTGGACGACGAGGTGCCCGGCGAGCTCTTCGCTCTCGACCGGGAAGTCCTCGCGGAAGTGGACGCCGCGGCTCTCCTCCCGCGCCAGCCCGGAGGAGGCGATCTCGCGGACGAGCGGGTGCGGCGAGTCGAGCAGCCGGGCGAGGCCGTCGGCGCTGCGGATCAGCCCGGCGTCGCGCCAGAGTGCAGCGCCCGCATCGTCAGCCCGGGCGATCGGAGGCGCCTCGACATCGAAGCGCGGCCCGGCGAGCGCCGCGAGGCCGGCCCGGCGGCCGAAGACAAGGCACTCGAGCAGCGAGTTCGAGGCCAGCCGGTTGGCGCCGTGCACGCCGGTACATGCGCACTCTCCGGCGGCGTACAGGCCGGGTACCGACGTGCGGCCGGCGAGGTCGGTGACAATGCCGCCGATGGCGTAGTGGGCGGCGGGGGAGACCGGAATCGGCTCGTCGGCAGGGTCGTAGCCGGCCCGCTCCAAGGTCGCCATCAAGGTCGGATACCGGTCGCGCTCGATCTCGCGCAGGTCGAGCTGTGCGCCCATCCGCGAGGCGACCGCGCGCGCGACGACGTCGCGCGGCGCAAGCTCGTCGACGAACCGCTCGCCCGCGTCGTCGAGCAGCGTCGCGCCGGCCCCACGCAGCGCCTCGGAGAGCAGGAACCCGTCATGGCCGTTCCCGTCGCGCAGCGCGGTGGGGTGGAACTGCACGAGCTCGAGGTCGGCCAGCGCAGCGCCCGCGGCCCGCGCGAGCAGGAGACCGTCGCCGGTCGCGCCGTGCGGGTTCGTCGTGCGTCCCCAGAGCGCCGCGTAGCCCCCGGTCGCGAGCACGACCGCGGAGCCGTGAAGCACGGAGAGGGTCTCGATGCGCTCGCCTTCGACCAGGCGAATCCGAGGATGCTCGCGCGTCCGTGCCGTGAGGACGCCCGCGATGTGGCGTCCCGTGTCGGCGCCGCCGGCGTGGACGACGCGGTCGCGGGAGTGCCCGCCCTCGCGGCCGAGGCCCTCGTCGAAGCGGACGCCGAGGCGCCGCAGCTCCGCGATGCGGGCGGGGGCCTCCTCGGTCAGGAGCTCGACCGCGCTGGCCCGGCAAAGACCCCGGCCTGCGGCGACGGTGTCGACGGCGTGCAGCGTCGGATCGTCGCCTGGGCCAACGGCCGCCGCGACGCCCCCCTGCGCGGCATAGCTGTTCGAGCTGCGGTGCGAGGCCTTGGCGACCACGACCACCGAGGCGCCTGCGTCGGCCGCCTCGAGGGCTGCGGACAGGCCCGCGACGCCTGCCCCGACCACGGTGACGTCGCATGTCTGGCGTTTTTGCCTCACAAGCGATAACCTCGCTCCCGAGTCTACATGGTTGACGACTCCCAGGCGAAAACTGCGGCGCATGCCGTGCTGGCGGCCGTCCTTCAGGTGCGGGACGGGCGGCTCCAGGCGCTCCTGTGGCAACGGGCGCGGGAGCCGTATGCGTCGTGTTGGGCGCTGCCGGGGGGAGCCCTCGCGGCGGACGAGACGTTGGAGGAGTCGATGCGCCGGCACCTGGCGGAGAAGGTCGACGTGCGCGAGGTGTCGCACCTGGAGCAGCTCGAGACGCGGAGCGATCCGAACCGGAACCCGGGGCGCCGCGAGCTCGCCACCGGGTATCTCGGCCTCGTACCGAGCGGGGTGGACCCGAAGGTGCCGCCCGACACTCGCTGGCATCCGCTCGACGAGCTTCCCGAGCTCGCCTACGACCACGAGGAGTTTCTCGTCAGCGCGCGGGAGCGGCTGCGCGGAAAGCTTTCGTACACGAATCTGGGCTTCGCCCTGGCGCCCCCGAGCTTCACGCTCGCCGAGCTGCGCGATCTCTACGCCGCCGCGCTCGGTCACCCGGTGAGCGCGACGAATCTCCAGCGCGTCCTTGTCCGCCGCCGCCTGCTGGAAGACACCGGCGAGCGCCGCCACTACGGTGGCGGCGGCGGACGGCCCGCGACCATCTACCGTTTTCGAACTCGCGAGCTGGAGATCACCGACCCGTTCGCCGTCCTCCGGCCGCCTACAATGGCTCACTGAATTGGCCGTCCGTACCGCGACATTCGTGCAGCATCGACGCCCGAACTACCGGGCGGGCCTGGCGTTCCTGTTCGGGCTCATCGCGGCGGGAATCATCCCCGCGGCGATCGAGGCGACGCGCAAGGTCCCCGGGGCGGTGCTCCTCGACGCCGTCTGGGCGATTCCGGTCGCCGCCGCCGCGGCCACGGTGTCGCTGCTCTTCGCCCGCGGCGCGCGCGGGGCCATCGCGCGGTCGCTCGAACAGGCTGGAGGCTCGTTCTGGATCCGGCTCGGCCGCTTCCTCGCGGTCGTGGGCATCTGCGTCACGCTCTCCGCGTCGATCGCGGTGGGCCTGTACGAGCTGCTCTTGCGCCTCGAGCACTAGCTTCTAGACTCCCTCCGTGTTCGAGATCGGGAACAGCCTGCGGGAGGCGCGCGAGCGGCAGGGGCTCGGCTATCCCGAGATCGAGTCGGCGACCAAGATCCGCGCCAAGTACATCCGCGCGCTCGAGGAAGAGCACTTCACGGCGATCCCGGGCGACGCGTACATCCGCGGCTTTCTGCGGACGTACGCGGACTATCTCGGCCTCGATCCCGACGTGTACGTGGACGAGTACGCCTCGCGCTTCCTCACGAGCTGGCGCGACGAGGTGCCCCCGCGGCCGCCGAGAGGTCGCATCCGGCCACGCGAGCGGTCCCTGGAGCGGCGGTCGCTCGTTCTCGTGCTCGCCGGCATCGCGCTCGTGACGGTGCTCGTCTTCGTCGCGTGGCGCTTCGGCGGCTCGGATGGCAGCACACCACCTGCGGGCGGCACAAACCAGACGCACAAGAAGCAGCGGGCGGCGGCGCCGCGGCAGCTCGTCCTTCGCGGCGTCGGCCGCGGGACGTACGTCGAGGTGCGCCGGAACACCGGCGGCGGCCAGGTGATGCTGCAGGGGACGGTCGGAAGGGGCGAGATCGACCGGCTCGCGGGCAGCCGCTTCTACCTCCTCGTCCGGCAGCCGGCCGGGCTGCGTCTCTCGCTCGGAGGCCGTGCAGTTGCACTGCAGGCGGGGCGCAACCTCCGCGTCATCGTCACACCGCTGCGGACCACGCTCCTGAGCGGGTGAGCCGTCCGGCCTCGCGGCCGCGGGCCGTCGTCGTCGCCACCGGCAGCGAGCTCGTCCGCGGCGAGCGCACCGACCGCAACGGCCCGTACCTCGCCGCCGAGGCATTGAGACACGGCCTCGAGCCCGCTCACATCACGATCGTCGGAGACGCTCCCGCCGAGCTGGAGGCGGCCTTCCGTGACGGCCTGGAGGCAGACGCGTGCCTCGTCTCGGGAGGCCTCGGCCCGACCCACGACGACCGCACGGTCGAGCTGATCGCGCACGTGGCCGGGCTCGAGCTCGTCGTGGACGAGGCTCTGGAGCGCGAGATCGAGGCAGTTTCGCGAGCCGTCGCCGAGCGCCTGCGGCGACCGTATGCGGATTTCGCGCCCGGCGTGACCAAGCAAGCCACGCGACCTGCCTCGGCCGTGTCGATCGGCCTCGCCGGCACCGCGCCGGGGCTGGTCCTCCGGGCGCCGAGCGGCTGCGTCGTCGTCATCCTTCCCGGCCCGCCCGCCGAGCTGCGGCGACTCTGGCCGAACGCGCTAGCAAGCCCGCCGATGCAGGAGCTGCTCGGCCGCACGCAGCCGCCGGGCAGGCGGGTGCTGCGACTGTTCGGGCTGAGCGAGTCCGCGGTCGCGAGAGCGCTCGAGGATTCCGGCGGGGACGGTGACGGCGTGGAGGCGACCATCTGTGCCCGCGACTTCGAGATCCACGTCGATCTCCTCGTCGAGCCCGGCGCCGACGAGCGCGCCGACGAGCTCGAGGCGGCCCTCGTCGCGCGGCTCGAGAAATGGCTATTCGCGCGCGACGAGCGCGGGGTGGAGGAGCTCGTCCTCTCCCTCGCGGGCGCACGCGGGCTCAGGCTGGCGACCGCCGAGTCCTGCACCGGAGGGATGGTCGCCGCCCGACTCACCGACGTCCCCGGATCGAGCGAGAGCTTCGTCGGCGGCGTCGTCGCGTACTCGGACGACGTCAAGCGCGCGGAGCTCGGGGTGCCCGAGAAGCTGCTGGTGAAGCACGGCGCCGTCTCCGCCGAGGTGGCGGCGGCGATGGCCGAGGGGGCGCGGGAGCGGCTGCGCGCCGACGTGGCCGTCTCGGTGACGGGTGTGGCGGGACCGGGCGGCGGAACCCCGGAGAAGCCGGTTGGGCTCGTCTACGTGCATGCCGGCGGCCCCGACGGCTCCCTCGCGCGCGTCCTCGACCTGCCGGGCGAGCGTGGACAGATACGCCTGCGGGCCACGGCTATCGCGCTCCACCTCCTGCGTGCGCTTCTGACGGGAAGTCGCGACCAGGCCGTATGACCGAGGCCGCTAGCGTGGCCGGCGATGAACGGCTACGGCTCTTTCTCGCGCTGCGCCTGCCCGGCGACCTTCTCGACGAGATCGAGCGTTGGCAGCGCGAGCAGCTGCGGAACGTCCGCGTCGTCCCGCGTGAGCACCTGCATGTCACGCTCGCGTTCCTCGGCCACCGGCCGTCGGGAGAGCTCGACTCGATCGTCGGCGCGCTGCGCGAGGCCGCCGCGGGTGCGGGAGAGATGCGTCTCACGCCGGTGCGCTACCGCGAGACGCGGAGCGTCGGCATGCTCGTGCTGGACGACGAGGGAGGGAATGCGGCTCTGCTCGCCGGCGATCTCCACGAGCGGCTGGAGCGGCTCGGCGTCTACGAGCGGGAGGGCCGTCCCTGGCTCCCGCACCTCACCGTTGCCCGGTATCGGGAGCGTCCGCGGTTGCAGCCCGAGCCACCGCCCGGGCGAACGTTCGTTCCGTCCGACGCAGCTGCTTACCTGTCACGGCTTCAACCGCGCGGAGCGGTGTACGAAGTCTTGGAATCTGTCGCTTTAGGAGGCTAGGAACGTGGACAAGCACGAAGCACTCGACGTCGCACTCGGCCAGATCGAGCGGCAGTTCGGCAAAGGCTCGGTCATGAAGATGAACGACCGCGCCGCGGTCTCGGTCGGAGCCGTCTCCACGGGCTCGCTCGCGCTCGATCTCGCGCTCGGGATCGGCGGCCTGCCGCGCGGCCGCATCGTCGAGATCTTCGGTCCGGAGTCCTCCGGCAAGACGAC
>DASXJG010000020.1:0-17071 GCA_036497525.1 Gaiellaceae bacterium | reverse complement strand
AAGAACGCGCCGGCCATCATCTTCATCGACGAGCTCGACGCCGTAGGGGCCCAGCGCAGCGGGCACGGCTTCAACCGCGAGCAGGATCAGACGCTCAACCAGCTGCTCGTCGAGCTCGACGGCTTCGAGGGCGCCGAGCAGGTAGTGGTAATGGGCGCGTCCAACCGGATCCAGGATCTCGACCCGGCGCTGCTCCGCCCCGGCCGCTTCGACCGGCAGCTTCTCGTGCCGCCGCCCGACCTCTCCGGTCGTGAGGCGATCCTCCGCGTCCACACGCGCGGCAAGCCGCTAAACATCGACGATGTCGATCTCGGGATCGTGGCACGGCAGACCTCGGGGCTCACCGGCGCCGAGCTCGCGAACGTCTGCAACGAGGCGGCGATCAGGGCAGGCCGCCGCAACGACGTCACGATCAATCAGTCCGACTTCGACTGGGCGCTCGAGCGCGTCGTCGCGGGCTTGCAGCAGCGCAAGGTGCTGACCGAGAAGGAACGGCGGATCCTCGCTTACCACGAGGGCGGCCACGCCCTGATGGCGCACCTGATGGGCTCCGTGATGGAGCTTCAGAAGGTGACGATCGTCTCCCGCGGGAACGCGCTCGGCTACGCCTTCTACCTGCCGGAGGAGGACCGCTACCTCCACACGAAGGAGGAGCTCGTCGACCGGATGATCGTGGCCCTCTCCGGGCGTGCCGCCGAGGAGGTCGTCTTCGGCCGCGTCACGAACGGCGCCGCCAACGATCTCGAGAAGGTCACGGAGATCGCCCGGGCCATGGTCTTCGAGTGGGGCATGTCCGACAGCGTCTCCTCACGGACGATGCGGGCCGACAACTACGCCCTCTCCGAGGCGACCAAGCGCGTGCGCGACGAGGAGCAGGCGCATCTGACGGACGGCGCCTACGAAGAGGCTGTCAGGCTCCTACACAAGCACCGGTCCCCGCTCGACCGGATCGCCGGTGCGCTGCTCGACAAGGAGACGCTCGTTCGTGACGAGCTGCTCGCGCTGGTGTCCGACGTCGAGCCGGAGTCTCGTGCTTCGGAGTCCGTCGGCGTTCCGCGGGTCGTTGCGACAGAGCTCCCAGACACTCTCAAGTAGACGCTCTCAGCCTCCGAACTGGGAGATGTCGAGGGCGTTCTTCGGAGCGCTCAACGACGTGGCCTTGTTCCAGTCGCCGAAGGCGATCGTCCCGGTCTGGCCCTTCTTGCCGCCGACGAGTGCGATCGGATAGGGCTTCCCGGTCGCCGCAACGTGGAGCTTGCTGTTGTCCGAGGTGTCGCGGATCGTCACGACCTGCTGGCCCTGGTAGGTCGTCGTGCCGTCGTTGACGAGCTTGCCGTGGTTCTTGCTGACCTCGGTGAGCAGCGCTCCGATGTTCGTCAGCGGTGCGAAGGATCGGAACTGCGGCTGGTCGGTCGATGCCTTGATCCACCTGTCGTGGAGGAGCTGGGCGACCGCCGCTCCCGCGTACTGCTTGTAGAAGTCGTCGCTGCCGTGGATGTACACGGTGTCGCCGATCCGGACCGCGCCGAAATCGAGCTCGTTGATGGACGCCGACCCCGTCGCTCCCTTGCCGCGGACCATGGTCAGGTCGAGCGTGACCGGTGTCCCGTTCGAGACGAGGTGTCCGGAGACGTGAACCGAGCTTGCGCTCGTCGCGGCGGCCTTTGCATCGGCGAGCACGCGGGCCGGAGGCTTCGACGCCTCTCCGTTCGGCTTCTCGGCCTTCTTGCTGCTGCTGCCGCACCCGGCGAGCACGAGAGCCGCCAGGACCACGGCGAGGGTCGAGACGCGCATCGTGGTCGCGAGTCTTTCAAATACGATCGCCGGGTGGAGACGCCTCGCTCGGTGCATCACGTGGGCCTCGCCGTCGAGGATCTCGACGGGGCGCTGGAGACGTACGAGCGTCTTTTCGGCGCGCGGCTCGAGCAGCGCTCCCTCGTCGAGGAGCAGGGCATCGAGGCAGCGTCGATCCGGGTCGGCGAGAGCCGGCTCGAGCTGCTCGGCCCGCTCGGCGAGGACACCCCGGTCGGCCGCTTCCTCGCCAAGCGAGGCCCGGGAATGCACCATGTCGCTTACGAGGTCGACGACATCGGGGCGGCCCTCGCTCGTCTCTCGAACGAGGGCGCGGAGCTGATCGACGAGACACCGAGGCGGGGCATGTTCGGTCTCGAGGTTGCGTTCGTCCATCCGGATTCGGTTCACGGCGTGCTTTCGGAGGTGGTAGCGGTTGGCTGAGGAGCGTGTGCGCATCGAGATCGGCTTCGCGGGCGGCCAGATCGTGGGCAGCTTCGTCGACGAACGTTCGGCGGACGAGCTTGAGTCGTCGCTGGGCTCGACCGGCGCGGGCAGCCCGGTGGTCGTGCTCGAGACCGAGGACGGCCCGCTGCACGTCGTCGTCTCGCAGGTCGCGTACTACAAGCGAGTCGTCCGGGCCGGCCGCGTCGGGTTCGCGAGTTAGCTCTGGCGGGCTCCGGGGGAAACGGAGGCGGGATGAGTACTCCCGCCGAGCGTCTGCCTGCGCGCGACTCGCCCGAGCATGTGCGGGAGCTCGTCGCGCGTGGCCAGGAGGGCGACCGCGACGCGCTCGAGGAGCTGTACCTGATCCACTTCGACCGGATCTACAGCTATCTCCACGTCAGCGTCGGCAACCGGCACGACGCTGAGGACCTGACGACACAGACGTTCCTGAAGATGCTGGAGAAGATCGGCAGCTTCAAGTGGCAGTCGGCGCCGTTCTCGGCCTGGCTGTTCCGGATCGCCCACAACCTGGCGATGGACCACTTCCGGGCTCGCCGCCGCTGGCAGCCGGAGGAGGAGGTGCCTGAGCCGCCGGGAGAGGAGGAGCCTTCTGCGGAGCTCGAGGCGATGCAGACGATCGGGCGCGAGTCGATGCTGAAGCTCATCGAGCGGCTCTCGCCCGAGCAGCAGCAGGTGCTGACGCTGAAGTTCGTCTTCAACCTCCCGAACGCGGAGGTGGCGGCGATCCTCGACAAGACCGAGGGCGCGATCAAGTCGCTCCAGCACCGCGCGCTCGTCTCGCTGCAGAAGCAGATCCAGCAGCAGGAGGCGCCCTAGTCCCCGCTAGCCTCCGCGCGTGGCGCTGGAGGTCGGGATCGTTGGGCTGCCGAGCTCGGGGAAGACAACGCTCTTCCGCGCGCTGACGCGGGCGGAGACGCACGGCTCCGGCAAGGAGCACGTCGGGATGGCGCAGATGCCGGACGAGCGGCTCGACCGGGTGGCGGCGACAGTGGGGGCGCGAAAGATCACACCCGCGGCCGTGCGTGTGGTGGACGTTCCAGGGACGGGCCCGGCGCTGCTCGGCAACCTGCGGCAGGTCGACGCGCTCCTCGTCGTCCTCGACGGCTTCTCCGGCACCCGTGTTCCGGCCGACGACCTCGAGACGTTGAAGCTCGAGCTGCTCGTCGCCGACCGCGATCACGTCGAGCGGCGGCTCGAGCGTGTCGCAAAACAGGCGAAGTCGGGGGACACCCGTCTCAAGGCGGAGGCCGCAGACCTCGAACGGCTCCTGGCGCACCTCGACTCCGGCCGCACGCTCGCGGACTGGGAGGGCGAGCTGCCGCCCGAGCTCGACCCGCTTACGACGAAGCCTCTGCTCGAGCTGGTCAACGGCGCCGATGGCATCGACCTTCAGCTGGAGGCCGAGCTCGTGGAGCTCCCCCCGGAGGAGGCGGCCGAGTTCCGCAGCGGCGGCGAGTCGGCGCTCGGCGAGGTCGTGCGACGCCTCGCAGAGACGCTCGACCTGATCACGTTCTTCACGGCGGGCGAGAAAGAAACGCGGGCGTGGACGCTGCGCCGCGGCCGGACGGCGCTCGACGCCGCGGAGACGATCCACACCGACATCGCACGCGGCTTCATCCGCTGCGAGGTCGTGCGCTGGGACGATCTCGTCGAGGCGGGAGGCCATGCGGAGGCTGCGCGGGCGGGCAAGCAGCGCCTCGAGGGGAAGACGTACGTCGTCGAGGACGGGGACGTCCTCAACGTCCGCTTCAACGTCTAGACGGGTCGTCTCGTCCGGACATGGCTCAGCGGGGCAGGTGGAGCCGGCGGGGTCGTACGCCCCCGCCGACACGCCGGGCTAGCAGCAGCCGGTGTCGCAGCCGCAACAGTCGCAACATTCGCCGCGCATCGCGTCTCCTTTCATCGATGACGGTCGATGATGTTACATTGAAAGTGATCGATGCA
Source organism: Gaiellaceae bacterium (assembly GCA_036497525.1). Lineage (GTDB taxonomy): Bacteria > Actinomycetota > Thermoleophilia > Gaiellales > Gaiellaceae > Palsa-739. Next base: position 12,868 of record DASXJG010000020.1, on the reverse strand, counting down.
AGCGCTTCCCGTTCTTCCCAACCTCTGCTGCGGCCCGGCCACGCCGCCGCTCGCTCCCGCCGAGCGCGACGCGCTCGCGGCTCGCTTCAAGGCGCTCGCCGATCCGGCTCGTGTCGCGATCGTGAACCGGTTGGCCGCCGCCGACGAGGTCTGCGTCTGCGACCTGAACGCCACGCTCGATCTTTCGCAGCCGACGGTCTCGCACCACCTCCGCGTGCTGCGCGAGTCCGGGCTCGTCGAGGCAAGCCGCCGCGGGACGTGGGCCTTCTACCGGATCGTGCCCGAGGCGATCGAACAGCTTCGGGAGACGCTCGGCGGCTGACACGAGCGATCGGGCGGAAGGTCTCTAGCCTGCCGCTATGAGCACGACGCCGGCCAGCGTGGCCGCGACGCCGGCGAGCTGAGCGCGGGCGATTCGCTCCTTCAACACGAGGCGCGCAAGCACGACGAGCACGATCGGATACAGCGAGCCGAGCACCGACACGACGCTGATCAGCCCGTGGCGCGCCGAAGCGCCGTAGAGCAGGTTGGCACCGGTGTCGAAGAGCCCGGCCGCGATGAGAATCGGAAGCGTCAGGCGCAGACGCTGCACGGAGGGCCGGACGAGTAGCACCGCAACGCAGACGAGTGGCACCACGGTGAGCCGCAGCGTCAGCGTTCCCCACACGACTCCGGCCTGCGACACGCGGTTGAGGCCGAGGATCGACGAGCCGAAGCCGAGCGCCGCGATCAGCGCCAGTGGAACGCCGGTCGCGAGCTTGCGGCCCGCGCCCTCCGGTAACGGCTCGAGCGAGGCGACGACCACGCCGACGACCGCGACGACGATCCCGATCGCCTGCAGGAAGGACGGACGCTCGCCGCGTGACAGACCGTAGGCCACCGGGACGATCGCACCCGTCGCCGAGATCGGCCCGACGATGCCCATGGTGCCGATCGCGAGGGCGCGGTAGAACGAGGCGAGCCCGATCGCGCCCATGACGCCGGCAAACACGCCCCACGCGAGCTCGTGGCTGCTCGGCGGGTGCGGCTGCGTCACGAGCGCCAGCGTTCCGACGAGCGCGAGCCCGGCAAGCTGTGAGATGAAGAGCACCCACACGACGTGCACGCGCCGAGCGCCGATCCCGCCGCCGAAGTCGGCGATGCCCCACGAGAGGCTCGCGGCGAGCGCGAGTACGACGCCGATCAATCCGGAACGGGGCGCGTCGCCGCGACGGCGTCGAGCTGATTCGCGTGGTACAGGACTGCCGCCTCAGCGGTGCGTGCCGCGCGGGTGTCGTGGTGGCACGCGACGGCGTGCAAGAGGTCGGCGGGAGCGTCCAGCTCTTCGAGCATCCGCAGTCCGAGGTGGACGTGGCCGAGCAATCGCCCCTCCTCCGTCTGCGCGAAAACCGGGGCCCGGCCGAGCTCGCGTGTGCGGCCGATGTCGTGCACGAGCGCGGCCGCGAGCAGCAGGTCTGCGCGCAGACGGGGATGGATCTGTGAGAGCTCGCGGCAGAGCGTCGCCACGCCGACGCTGTGCTCGAGCAGGCCGCCGGCGTACGAGTGATGGCCGCCGGGCGTCGCCGGATATGTACGCAACGGCGCGTCCGCGAGCGCGCGCGAGACGATCGTGCGGAGCCCCTCGTCGTGTACCTCGCCGACGAGGAACTCGAGGAAGCCTTCGAGCTCGTCCGCGTCTCGACGTAGGCCCGGCGTCAGTCCGGCGGGGTCGACCCCGTCCGCCGGCTCGAGCGTCCGCACCTCCACCTGGAGCTCGTTCCGGAACCGCTCGACGCGTCCCAGGACGCGGACGGCGTCGCCCGCCGCGAACCGCCCGTCGAGGAGGTCGACGTCGTTCCAGACCCGGGCACCGATCCGGCCGCTCGTGTCCACGAGCTCGAGCGCGAGATACGTCGCCCCGTTTCGCGTCCGCAGCCGCTCCTTCCGCGCGACCGCGTAAACGCCCTCAACCGTGCGGTTTTCCTCGAGCTCGTCGATCGCGGTCACGGCAGGGAGTTTCGCATGGCGGGCCAGTGGGGACCGAACCGTGGATGGGGGTAGCAATGCGCCAGAGCAGGCGGTTCGACACCTCGAGCCCTGTCACCCGCTACTGGCTCGCCCACTGCGTCGGCTTCTCCCTCTCGGGTGGCGGCCGCGGCACGGTCGAGCGGGTTCTGGCGGATGACGACCCGTACGAACCCACGGTGCTCGAGGTGCGGACGGGGAGAAGCCGCTTGCGGCGCATGCCCACGTCGGCTGTGATCGCCGTCGTCCCTTCCGAGCAGGTGCTCGTCGTCGACCGGCGCCACCGGCTGACGCCCGATCGGAGGCGGGACGCGAGCGTGCGCCTGCGGTGGACTGCGCGGGTCCTGTGGCGCGGGATCTCCGTAGCCGCGACCCTCGTCGCCGTGCTCGGCGCCGAGGCGTTCCATCTGGCCCGCCGCGCCTGGGCCGAGGGATCTCCGGTCGTCGCGCGCACGAGCCGGCGCGGCGGTACCGGGGCGGCCCGGTTGGTACGGTCAGTGCCGTGGCAGTCGTACGGCCGTTCCGCGCGCTCCGCTACGACCCGGCTGTCGCAGGGCCACTCGAGTCGCTCCTCGCGCCGCCGTACGACGTCATCGGGACGCAGGAACGCGAGGCACTCCTAGCACGTAGCCCGTACAACGTCGTCCACCTGACCCTGCCGGAGTCCGAGGAGGAGGCGTCGACGCTCCTCGCGGACTGGCGTGAGCGAGGCGTTCTCCTCGAGGAGCAGGAGCCGGCGTTCTGGTGGCTTGCGCAGGAATACGTCGGGCCTGACGGAGTCGAGCGCCGCCGCGAGGGCTTCGTTGCGGCGCTCCAGGTCGAGCCGTACGAGAACCGCGTCGTCCTCCCGCACGAACGCACCCACGCGGGCCCGAAGGAGGGCCGCCTGCGCCTTCTCCAGGCGACGCGGACGCAGCTCGAGCCGCTCTTCTTCCTCTGGGACGGGACGATCGAGGTCGACGGGCTCGGCGAGCCCGACCTGAAGAGTGGCGGCGACAGCCTCTGGCGGCTCGACGCGGAGTTCGGCGACGCCCTCGCCGAGGAGATCCGCGACTCGCAGTTGCTCATCGCGGACGGCCACCACCGCTACGAGACGACGCTCGAGGCCGGCGAGCCGTGGCTGCTCGCCGTCATCGTCCCGACCGGGCAGGAGGGCCTCACGATCTTCCCGACCCATCGGGTCGCCGAGGACGCGGGGTCGGCCTCGGGGACGCCGATCGACTCTCCCGGCGACGATCTGCCGGGGCCGGTCCTCTACCGCGACGGAGGCTACGAGCTCCTGGACGGCGACGGGCTCGATCCCGAGCTGGTCGAGCAGGCCGCGCCGGCGGGAGTGACCTACACGCCGCGCCGCGAGGAGGCGGTCGCGACGGTCGACCGCGGCGAAGCCGAGGCAGCGTTTCTCCTGCGGCCGACACGGATCGAGGACGTGTGGGAGGTCGCGCGCCGCGGCGACGTGATGCCGCAGAAGAGCACGTTCTTCTATCCGAAGCTCACCTCCGGCCTCTTGATGCTGCCACTAGACGAATGACCGACTGGCTGGAGCTCTGCCGCGCGGCCGTCGCGGACGTGGACGCGGTGCTGGCCCGGCTGCCGACCCGGGCCGAGCGCGAGCCGGTCGTCGGTGAAGGCCGCGGCGGCGACGAGACGACGGCGATCGACAAGGCCGCAGAGGACGCGATCCTCCACCGGATCCGCGAGTCTGCGGGTGCCGTCGTCTCCGAGGAGATCGGGCGGCTCGGCGGGGATGAGCTGCCGCTCGTCGTGGTCGACCCGATCGACGGCTCGCTCAACGCGAAGCGCGGCATTCCGTTCTTCTCCCTCTCCATCGCGGTGGCGGAAGGCGAGACGATGGACGACGTCGTCTTCGGCTTCGTCCACGACTTCGGCTCCCATGAGGAGTGGACGGCACGCCGTGGCGAAGGTGCCTGGCTGAACGGCGAGCCACTCGGCTCGGTGAGGCCGAAGGAGGAGATCGAGATCCTCTCGTTCGAAGCGACCCGCACCTCGCTCGTCGCTCGCGATGCGCCGAAAGTGGCCGAGCTCGCCCACCGGCTCCGGATCATGGGCTCGCTCGCGCTCTCGCTCTGTCACCTCGCCGCCGGCCGGGTCGACGCCGTCTGCTCACTCAAGCCGGCGCGCTCGGTCGACATCGCCGCCGGCCAGCTCCTCTGCCGCCAGGTCGGGCTGGCGATCGAGTTGTTCGACGGCGAGGAGCCGTTCGGCGCAGCGCCGCTCGACCTCGAGCAGCGCTCACGCGTTGCGGCCGCCGGCTCCGAAGAAACCTGCCGGCGCCTGGCTGCAGCCGTTTCCCAGCCCTAGCCAGCAGCCGGGACGCGGGACGTCGGCTTTGAGCTGGTCGTCCCGGCTCCCGCTGCATTCACCGCTGAGACGCGCACCCGGAGGCGGTGCCCGGCATCGGTCCTCGTCAGCCGGTACGTCGAATGAGTGGCGTGCGCGATGCTGCGACACGATCCCCCGTGGGCGTTGCAGCGCAGCCACTGGTAGCGGAAGGACTTCGGCGGGCCGCTCCACGAGCCCTTGAGGGCAGTGAGTCGCCGTCCGATGCGAGCGTGGCCCGAGATGCGCGGAGCCTTCCTCGACTTTGGTACTGCGACCTCGGACACGGTGCCGACGACTCCACTGGTGTCCGATGCGACCGGACTCGCTGCACCCACGACGTTGTGGGCGCTCACGGTGGATCGGACAACGTGATCAATGTCCGACGCGGTTAGGAGATACGTCGCGGCGGTGGCGCCGGAGATCGCCGTGCACCCAGTTCCGCTTGCCTTGCAGCGCTGCCATTGGTAGGTGTAGCCGCTCGGGGCGTGCGTCCAGGAGCCGTCCGTCGTCGAAACGCTCTTCCCAAGGATCGAGGTGCCGCTGAGCACCGGAGGAGCGAACGTGCTCGGCGCCACCGTCGGCGCGTAGCCCCGAACGCAGGAGCTGTTGTCGTTGCTGTACTCCTCCTGGAGCGAGTACTGATGGCCGTTGATGACCTGGTTGTAGGGCTGCCCGTTCGCTGTGCCGAACGGGGTCGACCCGAAGTCTCCCGCGCAGAGGTCGGCGATCTCGTCGCTGTCGACGTCGGCTGACCACCAGCCGTCGCCGAACGGATCGGAGATCGCCTCGTTGTGCTCGTGGCTGACCGTGTTGATCGTCGCGTCCGCGTCGTGGTCGTTCGGGAAGCCCTGGTTCCCCACGCGCGAGAACGTGCAGCCCGGGATCGTCCCGGCATACGGCTCGTTCGCGTAGATGACGCCTTCGCCGTTCGAGTCGAAGAAATCGCTGTGGTATGCGCAGAAGACGTTCGTCGAGCAGACGGAGTCGCTCGAATCGGTACAGGAGGCGACGCCGTTCGGCGTGAAGAGGAAGAACATGTTCGAGGTGCCACCGTGCCAGCCCTGGTGCGTCAGCACCGTCTGGATCTCGGCCTGAAGCTGTACGTCCGTGAGGCAGACGGTCGCCTGGCCGCAGCCGCTCGACGGGAACGGGTCGGTGTCGACGTACGAGCCGCCGAAGGTGGACTTGTAACGAATCGCACCGTTGCCGTCGTAGTACTGGCCGGCCACCGAGTAGACGTTCGACGGGCTGCCGCTCGCGGCTGCGACGTCGCCGAAGTAACGATTGATGAGGCTCTCGTAGCTCGGGTCGCTGAAGCCGCTCGGGCTCCAGTAGATCGCGTAAGCCGTGTTCGTGTGCATGACCTGCCCGGAGTGGTAGACGACCGGGCCGGTGCCCTTCGAGGTGGGAGGGTCGGCCCGCGGCGATGCGTGGACGCCCGCGTGCGGCACGACTCCGAGGATCCTCGCGTGGGCGGGGCGTGCGCCGCCGCTCGCCGTCGTCGCGGGGCCGAGCAGCGCAAGCGCGGCCGCAAGTGTGGTCAGTGCCCCCCGCATCCGTTGTCCGTTAGATCGCAATTGCGCTCGCGAAAGCCAAGTCCCTCATTCGGGGCGGCCTCAGCGAGTCGAAAGTGCGCCGGCGCTCCGCATGAGCTTGCGGAGAGCCGCGTCGAACGACCCGATCGACGCCCCGAGACCCCCGCCGGCCGTCTGGAGCTTCCCCAGCTGCCGGGTGAGATATCCGGTCTGGCTCGCAATGTAGCCCGGATCCAGCCTGCCGGTCGGCGTCGTCGTGAGATAGGTCTCGAGTGTCTTCAGCTCGCTCGCGATGCGGTCCGCGGTCGCGATCAGCGCGCCGGCTCCGGAGGAGACCGAGGCGGCAGCGCTGTTCGAGGCGTCGGCGTCGGCGCCTACCTTCGCTGCGGCGCTGAGCGCTGCCTGCTCCGAAGCTGCGGCTGCAGTAGCCGTCCGATGTGCGCGCGCCTCCGCGCCACGCGTTCGGGCGAGCGTGGCCTGGAGCGCGACGATCTGGCGCCCGAGGGCATGTGTGTGCGCGGTCGCAGTCGCGAGAGCCGTCTCGGCGTCCGTGTTGCGCTGCGCCTGGTGGCGCCAGCCGATGGAGAAGCCGGCCGCGCTGACGAGGCCGCCGCAGAGGAACGCCAGGCCGGTGAGAAGCCACACCGAGCGCGGCGGCCTGCGGCCTCCCGCTCGCGTCGTGGGGGGCGCCATCGGGAGGCGCTCGTTGAGGAGCGGCCAGCGGGTCGTGGACTGGGACGCCATCTGGGAGCGCTTCGCCGCCGCAGTGCCGCCTCCTGCTACCGGTCGCGGCGCCGCGCGTGCCACCACAACCGCAGCGGGAACATCCCGAGGAACGGCGCCCGACGGCCGAGCTCGTCCCGGTCCTCGCGGTCGAAGGCGGCGGCGTAGCGAGCGGCCTCGGCGACGGTCGCGTATTCCTTCGAGCCCCCGGCGCCGCAGCCTCGCTCGCAGGCCCAGCGCATCGTCGCTCCCTCCGTCCGGAAGCGGTAGCGGTGCCCGAAGAGCCGGCAGCTGAACACGGATCGAGCGTAACCACGGCTCTCGTGTGCTCGTTGTGCTCCAGCATGAGCAGCCAAGCCGCGACCGTCGAGACCGGGCAGATCGAGACGAACATCCCCGCGCGCCTCGACCGGCTGCCGTGGGCGAAGTTCCACTGGCTCGTCGTGATCGGGCTCGGCACGGTCTGGATCCTCGACGGCCTCGAGGTCACGATCGTCGGCGCGATCGCACCGCGCCTGACCGAGCCGGGGAGCGGGATTGCGATCACGACCGCCCAGATCGGAACGGCCGCGGCCTTCTACGTGGCGGGCGCGTGCGGCGGAGCGCTCTTCTTCGGCCACCTCACCGACCGGTTCGGCCGCAAGAAGCTCTTCCTGATCACACTAGGCGTCTACATCCTGGCCACGCTCGCCACGGCCGCGTCGTGGACGGCCTGGGTCTTCTTCCTCTGCCGCTTCCTCACGGGAGCCGGCATCGGCGGCGAATACGCGGCGATCAACTCGGCGATCGACGAGCTGATCCCTGCACGCGTGCGCGGCCGGGTCGACCTGATCATCAACGGCTCGTACTGGGTGGGCGCCGCGGCGGGCGCGGCCGTCTCGATCCTGTTGCTCGACGAGGCGCTTCTCTCGGCGAGCGTCGGCTGGCGTCTCGCCTTCCTCCTCGGCGCGATTCTCGGCCTCGGTGTCCTCGTCGTGCGGCGGAACGTGCCCGAGAGCCCGCGCTGGCTCTTCATCCACGGTCGCGAGGAGGAGGCCGAGGCAATCGTCCGCGACATCGAGACAGCGGTGGAGCGGGAGACGGAGTCGGAGCTCGACGAGCCGAAGCGCACGATCACGGTGCGGCAGCGCGAATCGATCCCGTTTCGGGAGATCGCCCGCACCGCCTTCCGGCGCTACCCGCGCCGGGCGATACTCGGGCTCGCGCTGTTCATCGGCCAGGCGTTCCTCTACAACGGCGTCACGTTCAACCTCGGGACGCTCTACACGACCTTCTGGAACGTGTCCTCGAGCTTCGTCCCGGTCTTTCTCATCGTCTTCGCCGTCGGGAACTTCCTCGGCCCGCTCCTCCTCGGCCGGCTCTTCGACACCGTCGGCCGCAAGCCGATGATCGCGGGGACGTACCTCGGCTCGGCGGCGATCGCCGTCCTGATGGCGCTGCTCTTCACCGGGAACGCCCTGGACGGCTCGCCGTGGACGTTCGAGGCGTTGATCTTCGGGACGTTCTTCCTCGCCTCCGCCGGCGCGAGCGCCGCCTACCTGACCGTGAGCGAGATCTTCCCGATGGAGACCCGTGCACTCGCGATCGCCTTCTTCTTCGCTGTCGGCACCGGCATCGGCGGTATCATCGGGCCGCTGCTGTTCGGCAACCTGATCGCGTCGGGAAGCCGAAGCCAGGTTGCGCTCGCCTTCCTCATCGGCGCCGGCGTGATGGCCGTCGGCGGCATCGCCGAGCTCGTCTTCGGGGTCAAGGCGGAGCAGACGCCGCTCGAGAACGTCGCCAAGCCGCTGACGGCCGAGGAGGCGGAAGGGGTTCCGGAGCGCGAGCGCCGTGGCCGGCGGCGCTACCGGCTCGGCCCCGGCCTCGACTATCCGTACTACTCGCCGGGCTTCATGGGGACGTCGCTGAGGAGGCCGTCGCCGATCACCGGGCTGCAGCACGAGGTCGAGACCATCGGCCGCGCCGTCGACGAGGGCGGGCAGATCTCCCGCGAGGAGCTCTTCCGCACCGCGGGTGCGCGGCGCTGGGGCCCGGGCCGCTTCCGGCGCGCGCTCGGCGAGGCGATTGCGACGGGGCGGATCCGCCGCACCGGGCGAGGCCGGTTCGAAGCCCCTGAGCCCGGCTCATAGGCGCTACGCTCGCCGCATGGAGCCGGACCGCGAGCTTGTGCTGAAGGCCCTCGAGCAGGTGATCGATCCGGAGCTTCGGCGTCCGGTCACCGAGCTCGACATGGTGCGCGACGTCGAGATCCACGACGGCGTGGTCGCGTTCACGATCGTCCTCACCGTCGCCGGCTGTCCGCTTCGCCACTCGTTCGAGGAGCAGGTCGAGCACGCCCTTGCCGAGGTGCCGGGCGTGACCGGCGTCGAGCTCTCGTTCGACGTGATGACGCCCGAGGAGCGGCAGGCTCTGACACAGAAGCTGCGCGGCGGCGCGCCCGAGCGTGACGGCGTGGTCCGGCTTCCGGCCGACTGCCGCGTGCTCGCGGTCGCCAGCGGCAAGGGCGGCGTCGGCAAGTCGACGCTCGCCGCCAACCTCGCGGTCGCGTTCTCGCAGCTCGGCCACAGCGTCGGCGTGCTCGACGCGGACATCTACGGGCACTCGATCCCACACGTGCTCGGGATCCGGCAGCGACCGATCGCGGTGGACGAGCTGATCGTGCCGCCGGTGAAGGACGGGCTGAAGCTCATGTCGATCGGGTTCTTCCTCGAGAGCAGCAACGAGCCGGTCATGTGGCGCGGCCCCATGCTCCACCGCGCGCTCGAGCAGTTCCTCACTGACGTGCACTGGGGCGAGATCGACGTGCTCGTCGTGGACATGCCGCCGGGGACCGGCGACGTCTCGATCTCGCTCGGCCAGCTGCTTCCCCGCGCGGAGGTCGTCGTCGTGACGACGCCGCAGCGGCTCGCGCAGGACGTCGCGGCGCGCGCCGCGGCGATGGCGCAGAAGACGAACATGCGCCTCCTCGGCGTGGTCGAGAACATGTCCGGCGACGTCTTCGGGAGCGGTGGCGGAGACGAGCTCGCAGGCGAGCTGGGAGTGCCGCTGCTAGGCACAGTCCCGCTCGATCCGGCGCTGCGCGAGCAGGGCGACGCGGGCGCGCCGATCGTGACCGCGCAACCCGAGGCGGCGTCGGCGCAGGCGATCGTCTCGATCGCCGAGGAGATCGAGGCGCTCCGCCGCGAGCGTGGCGGCATGGTCAAGTCGCTGCCGCTCGTCGGCTGAGCTTGGCCGCGGCGGCCTTCTTCGACCTCGATCGCACACTTCTGCGCCGGTCGTCGGCGCTCGCGCTGGCGGGGTCGTTCCGTGAGCGCGGGCTCATCTCCCGCTGGCAGATGCTGCGTGCCGCCGGGTGGCAGCTTCTCTTCGTTGCCCGCGGGGCGAGCCACGAGGCGGTGCGCCGGGGCGCCGAGGACGGCTTGCGCGTCCTCGCCGGCTACACGCCGGACGAGTTGCGCGAGCTGGTCTCGGAGGCGATGGAGCCGGTGCTGCGGCCGCTCGTCTACGCGGAGCCGCTGCGGCTCGTCGAGGAGCACCACGAGCGCGGCGAGCGCGTCTACATCGTCTCGGCGACGCTGCAGGAGATCGTCGATGCGATCGCGGAGGATCTCGGCTTCGACGGCGCTCTCGGCACGATCTGCGAGGTGCGGGACGGCCGCTACACGGGTCGTGCGCTCCGTGCGCTGCACGCCGAGGCGAAGGCGGAGGCTCTGCGCGAGATCGCACAGGACGAAGGGTTCGACCTTACCGAGTGCACCGCATACTCCGACAGCCACACCGACCTCCCGTTCCTCGAAGCGGTCGGCCATCCGGTGGCCGTCAACCCCGACCGCGCACTGCGGAAGATCGCGGACGAGCGGTCGTGGCCGCTGCTCGAGTTCAAGATGCGCCATGCAGCCTGAGGAGGGGCTCGCGCGCTTGGAGGCGCTCGGCTTCGGCGAGGCCGACGCGCAGGAGCTGTGGGCGCACTTCGACGCCGCCGAGCGACGGGGGAAGGAGGGGCACGGGCACGCCAGGATCCCGTGGCTCGAGGGGCTCGAGGGCTACGACCCGGCCGCCGAGCCCCGGCTGCGGGAGGACGAGGAGGGCTTCCAGCGCTGGCACGGCGGCGGAGCGATCGGCTATCTCGTGCTCGGCCGTGTCGTACGCGAGCAGCTCGAACGTCCGCCTGCGCATGCCCGGCTCGTGGTCTGCGAGCAGACGTTCCCGACCGGGATGCTCGGGCACCACGTCCGCCGCCTGGCGGACAGCGGCCTGGTCGCGGTGCTGACCGCGACGTCTCCGCCGCGTCTTGGTCACCCGTCGGGTGGGCCGAAGCTCGCGGGCACGAACCCGCTGGCGATCGGGATCCCCAGCAGCGGCGGCGATCCGATCGTCGTCGACGTCTCGATGGGCGCCGTAACCTGGGGAGACGTCGTCGCGGGTCTCGCCCGGGAGGAGGAGCTCGTCCCGTTCGGCGGCGAGCAGGCGCACAAGGCGTTCGCGCTCGCGCTCGGGCTCCAACTACTCGTCGACTCGCTCGTGCAGGAAGAGGGGCACGGTGCGGTGCTCCTCGTTGCGCGGCCGGAAGCGGACCCGGTGCCGGCGCTGCGCGATCTCGCCGCGGGAGTGCGGCTCCCCGGCGATCCCAAGTAACAGTCTGTTACTTGGAAAGACAGTGGCTCCAGCAGACCTGCTCGGTCGGCGCCGTGGCGCTTGGCGCGGCAGCTAGTAACAGTCTGTTACAAGGGAGGGAAGCGAGGATCGTCTCGGACCGAGGCGAGGTCATCGTCCGTCTGCGCGTACTCGCCGAACCGCCCCTCCGCGGCGACGGACTCGTTCAGGAGTTCGAGCGCCTTGTCCGTTTCGCCGGCGAGCGCCTCGACGCAGGCGAGGTCGTACAGGATCGGCGGGCTGCCGGGCTTCGCCTCCAGCCCTTCGTGGAGCACCCGTCTCGCTTCGTCGAAGTTGCCGGAGCGCAGGTACGGGGAGGCCGCGAACGTGTACTCCCAGGCCGAGACGTCGTGCGGCTCTCCCGGCTTCCCGCCGACGGCGAGGACGGCGGCGTCGTCGGTGAGCGCGACGCCGGCACGCCGGAGGGAAGGGTCGCGGACGTACACGAGCTGGCCGGGGCCGAGCTCGTGCTCGTCGTCGCCCACGGTGAAGCGGACGCGTCCGCGCAGCACGAGGTAGATCTCCTCGTGGCCGAGCGTGTTCTCGGTGTGCGCCTCGACGATCTGCCCGCTCGCTCCGGGCGTGTAGGCGTTCGTGCCGAACGCCTTGATCCCGAACCGACGGCGCACCGGCCGCCAGACGAAGCCGTCCGGCATCTCGATCGCGTCGAGCTCGTCGACGTGGGCCATAAACAGAGTCACGGGGACAGGTTCCCGACTTTCGCCGAGCGACGCGGTTGGGCGCAAAGACAGGAACCTGTCCCCGTGGCCTTCATACAAACTCCTGGAAACGGGGGTCGTCGCGCAGCGAGTCGAGGTCGGTGTCCTCGCGGAAGTACGGCGTGGTGTCGCCGTCCGCGTCGAGCTCCTTCGCGCGACGCAGGTGGGTGAACGCCTCGTCCTTGTTCCCGGCGAGCGCCTCGAAGCAGCCCGCGTTGTAGTGGACAGGCCAGTAGTCGGGCTTCTCCGCGATCAGCTGCTCCATGATCTTCTGCCCCTCCTCGACGCGTCCCGACTGCCGGTACGCGTCCGCGAGAGTGAACGAGTCCCAACCGCCGGCCTCGAACGCTTGGCCGACGCTGCCGCCGACGACGAAGACGATCGTGCCGTCCTCGGCTGCGACCGCGCTGCGATGCACTTGCGGCGGCACGAAGACGAGCGTTCCCGCGGGTGCGTCGGCGGTCTCGTCGCCGACCGTGAACGTCGCGCGTCCGCTCACGACGACGTACAGCTCCTCGTTGCCGCTGTCCTCCTCGTGCGGCGGCATCAGCTGCCCGCCCGTGTCCGCCTTCCATGCGTTGACGCCCGCGGGCCGGAAGCCGAGGAGGTGCCGGACCGGGATGAGGGTGGTGCTCTCGCGATGTGGAGCGGTCTCCGCCTCGTCGAGCGTGAGAATCTCGTAACCCTCGCTCATGCCGTCGCCTCCCGCAGAGCTTCGAGCACGACGGGATCGATCGCGTCGCCGCCGTCGACGCGCTCCTCGAGGTTCTCGACGCCCGCCCAGGCGGCGAGCGAGTCGTGACCGAGCCGGCCGAGCCGCTCGTCGACCTCGGTGCGGAGGTCGCCCTCGAGTGGCAGCCAGTCGTCGCGCGGGCTGACCTCGAACAGGCG
>DASXJG010000019.1:0-11907 GCA_036497525.1 Gaiellaceae bacterium | reverse complement strand
ACTCGATCAGCTCGTACTCCATGCCGGCGTCGCTCAATGCCTGCTCGAACTCGACGTTGTCCTCGTGCGGGATGGCCTGGTAGGCGCCGCCCTGCAGGGCGAGGATCGGCGCCTCGAGGCGCGGCACGAACTCGATCATCCGGCTCGGCCGCCCGTAGAAGCCGACGGCGCCCGCGAGGCCGTGGCTCGAGGCGGCCGCCGCCCACGAGCCGCTGCCGCCGAAGCAGAAGCCGACGGTGAAGATCGCGCTGCAGCCGCCCCCGGGCGCCTCGGGCGCCCGGTCTTCCCGCCGGGCGTCGTCGGCTTGGCCGACGACGCTTCCAGCGAGAGCGCGGAGGCTGCGGACGCAGGCGCCGACGTCGGCCTGCACCTGCTTGTGCGTGAGTTGCTGCACGAGCGGCATGTAGTCCCAGTCGTCCGGCCGCTTTTCGATGCCGGCGGTGCGTCCGAAGTAGTCGAAGGCGATCGCGGCATGGCCGCGCTCGGCGAAGCGGAGCGCAAGCTCCTCGTAGAAGCGGTAGAGGCCGCGGACGTCCGGCAGGATCACGACGCCGGTCGAGAGGTCGCCATCCGGCAATGCCCGGAACGCTGCGAACTTGTTGCCGTCCTCGCTTTCGAGGACGAGGTCCTCGTGGGAGACGGCGGCGCCCGAGATCCGCGGGATCGGCGGCTCTGAGTCGAGGTCGAAGCACATGGTCGCGAGCCTACGAGAGGAGGCGCGTGCTGTGCGGCGTACCCTGAGGACGGTGGACGACGAGTCGCAGCGTGACGAGATGAACGCGGCGATCCGCGCCCAGCGCGAGCGGGGAGCGGTGCCGCGTTCGATGCTGCCGCCGGAGGACGAGCTGCCGGAGCGGCCGGCTCCTCCGTCGGAGCCTCCTGCTGTGGCGGAGCCCGAGCCCGAGCCGCCGAAGCGCGGCCTGCTCGACCGCCTGTTCCGGCGCTAACTCCCGTATCCAGAATCCGCCCCCGCCGTTTATCCCAGGGCGTATGGGAGAAGGCACGCGCGCAACAGGAGGGCTGCGCTTGAAGCGGGGGCTGCAGATCGCGGCCGCCTGCGTCGTTGTGCTCATCGGCGCCTTCGCGGTCGGCTCTGCCGTCGCCGGGCCGTTCTTCTGGTACTCGTGCAGCCTCGACGGGCTCGAGGCGCACGGTGCGGCGCGGGCGAGCATCATCCTGGCGAGCGACGGCACACATCTCGGGCTGCTCGGCAAGAGCGGCAACCGCCAGCCCGTCTCGATCCGGCGGATCAGCCCCGTGATGCGGAAGGCGATCGTCGACACCGAGGACAGCCGCTTCTACTCGAACAACGGGATCGACTACGTGGGAATCGTCCGGGCGCTGAAGAGCGACGTCTCGGCCGGCGGGTACGAGCAGGGCGGCTCGACGATCGAGCAGCAGCTGGTGCGCAACCTCTACCTCACTCCCACCCAGTCGCTCGGCCGGAAGCTCACCGAGGGCTGCCTCGCGGTCCAGCTCGACGAGCAATGGAGCAAGGACCGCATCCTCACCGCCTACCTCAACGACATCTACTTCGGCCAGGAGGCGTACGGGATCGAGGCGGCCGCCGAGGCGTACTTCGGCGTGCACGCCAAGGATCTCTCGCTGGAGCAGGCGGCGCTCCTCGCCGGGCTGCCGCAGGCGCCGTCGGCGTACGACCCACTCAGCCGGCCGGAGGCTGCGAAGACACGCCGGACGGAGGTCCTGCGGGCGATGCTGCAGGCGGGCGACATCTCCCGTTCGCGCTACCGACGGGCGGTTCACAGCCCGCTCGGCCTGCATCCGCGACAGGCGCCGGGACTCGCGGGCCAGACGTACCTGACCGGCTACATCACCAACCAACTCGTGAACGAGTACGGGGCGGAGCGCGTGCGCCGCGGCGGCCTGCGGATCTACACGACGCTGGACGCGAAGATGCAAACCGACGCGACGCGCTCGATCCTCAGCACGCTCGACCGCAAGGGCGACCCGGCGGGCTCTGTCGTCTCGATCGACCCGAAGACAGGCCGGATCCGCGCGATGGCGATCGCCCAGACCGGGCAGCGCATCGCGTACGACCTGCCGGTGGACGGCCAGAGACAGTCGGGGTCGACGTTCAAGATGTTCGTGCTGACGCAGGCGGTGCAGCGCGAGATCAACCCATACTCGACGCAGTATCTCTCGGCGCCGTTCGTCGGGCCCGACGACTGGCGGGTCCACACCTTCGAGAACACGTACTCGGGCCGGATCCCGCTCACGCAGGCCACCCTCCTCTCCGACAACACGGTCTACGCCCGCCTCACGCTCGACCTCGGCCCTAAGCCGATCGCCGGGCTCGCGCACCGGATGGGGATCCAGTCGGATCTCAAGCCGGTCCCCTCGATCGTGCTCGGCGTGAACGCGGTCAGCCCGCTCGACCTCGCCACCGCGTACGCGACGCTCGCCGACGGTGGCGTCGCGCACCAGCCGAGCATCCTCGACAAGGTCGTCTTTCCCGGCGGTCACGCCGAGCAGGCCTCCAAACCGAGGGGGAAGCAGGTCGTCGACCCGAAGGTCGCGGCGGTCGTCACGAAGGTGCTGGAGGCGAACGTCCAGTCGGGGACAGGCACGGCCGCGGCGCTCCCCGGCCGGCCCGCCGCCGGGAAGACCGGCACGACGGACAGCTTCGCGGACGCGTGGTTCGCGGGCTGGGTGCCGCAGCTGACCACGGTCACATGGGTCGGCTATCCGACGAGCGAGCGCCCGATGAAGGGCGTGCACGGGATCGCCGGCGTCACCGGCGGCACGCTGCCGGCAGAGATCTGGCACACGTACATGACGGGCGCGCTACAGGGACAGCCGGTCGAGCAGTTCGAGAGTCCCGGATCGCCGCCCTTCAAGCCGTGGTGCGGGCGTTACCAGTTCGCGCGCACCTGGCGCGACGCGCGCCCGCGCGGCGGCTGCAAGCCCAAGCACAAGCACACGCACAAGAAGAACACGACCGTGGGGACCACGACCGCCAAGCCGACGACCCTGCACACGACGACCCTGCACACGACGACGCTTCAGACCACGACGGCGCCTCCGCCGCCACCGACGACCACCAACAAGAAGCCACCGCCTCCGCCGACAACGACGACGACGACAACAACGACGACAACAACAACAACAACAACGACGACGACCGGGCCCTGACGCGCGCCGGGGAAGCCCGGCGTCCCGAGCTTCCCCACCGCGGGGCGCGGCTGAACTACGCCGCCTTGTTCCTCCCGAGCATCTTGTTCCACCAGTCGTCCTCGTCGACGAGCGAGGCAGTGACCTTCGGCCCGCTGGGCCACCGGGGCATCGCGACGCGGCGCTGCTTCGTGAGCTCCTCGAGCACGATGGCTCGCAGGCTGTGCAACCGCTCATGCTGTGCTTCGACATCGCGGGCGAGCTCGGCGCGCTCGACTTCTCTGCGAGCGACGGCGTACTCGACCTCGAGCAGGCTGTCCCTGTGGGTAATGCTCTCCTCGATGGTGCTGGACATGCGGCGCTCCTTTTCCACTCGTCTGTAGCGGACGCCGCAGTTGTCCTGGCCCAATTGTCGTCACGAGCGCCGCGGCGAGCCATCCCTCGAACAAGCGTTTTCCCGACGCAGTCCGCTGCGTTCAAGCTCGATGCTTCCGGCGCCGATAGATCTGCTGTGACTTCACTGCGGCCGGTGGGGAACTGACATGAGTGCGTCCTCCGAAAGGGAGCGCTTGCCTCAGCGTCAGCTCGGAGAGCTGATGACCGAGCTCGGGCTCATCAGCGAGGAGCAGCTCGCGACCGTTCTCGAAGTCCAGCAGCAGTCGAAGCGCCCGCTCGGCCAGATCATCGTGGAGCTCGGCTTTGCCTCGGGTGCGGCGGTCGCACACGCGCTGGCGATGCAGAGCGGCGGCGCTCTCAAAACCGAGTACGGCTTCGCGCTCGGCGCCCCACCCGTGGACGAAGAGGGTGACGCCGAAGAGACGCGCGCCGGACTCCCCAAGCTCCGGCTTGCAGCGACGGCGGTCGCCCCCGACCGGACGAGCCCCGAGCCGGCCGACGACGTACCGGCGAACGAAGCAGCCGAGCCGGCTGAGTCAGAGGCCGACGAGGTCGCGGCGACCGAGGAAGTTGTGGACGTCGAGGAAGTTGTGGAGGCACCGGAGGTTGCGGAGGTTGAGGAGCTCGAGGCCGACGCAGAGCCGCTGGAAGTCGCACCCGAGGAGAGCGACGAGACCCCGGAGCCCGAGCCTGAAGAAGTGTCCGACGAGGCCGAGGAGAGCGCGGAAGCGCCGCCCGCGATCGAGACCGACCCCGCAGAGCTGGAGCAGCTGCGCGGCGAGATCGAGCGCCTAGAAGCGCTCCTCGCCGAGGCGCAGGCGGTCGCGGTCGAGCAGCAGCGTGCCGTCACCGAGACTCAGACGACCCACGAGCAGAAGCTCGCCGAGTTGCAGGAGAAGCACGAGCATGCCACCGCAGAGCTCGAGCGCCTGCAGGCCGCAACCGCCGACCAGGAGCGGCTCGTGGCCGACGTCGAAAGGCTCGAAGCCGCCCTTGCCGAGACGCAGAATGGGCACGAGCAGAAGCTCGCCGAGCTACGGGAGGAGCACGAGCACGCCACTGCAGAGCTCGAGCGTCTGCAGGCCTCGACCGCCGACGAGGAACGGCGCGCGGCCGACGCCGACAGGCTCGAAGTAACCCTCGCCGAGACGCGCAAGGCGCACGAGCAGGACCTGGGCCGTCTCCAGGAAGAGAACGAGCGCGCGACGGCGGAGATCGAGCGTCTGCAGACCGTCCTCGCCGAGACGGGGAACAAGCGCGAGCAGGAGCTCGCGCGGCTCCAGGAGGCGCGCGACGAGGCCGCGACCGAGCTCGAGCAGCTCCGCGGGACTCTCGCCGAGACACAGGAGCGGCACGCCGTGGAGCGCGACGATCTCACCGCGCAGCGCGACGAAGTCACCGCGCAACGCGACGAGATCGCAGTCCAGCGCGACCGGATGCAGGAGGAGCTAGGCGACGTGCTCGAGCAGCTCGCCGCCGCGGGCCCTGCCGCCGAGGAGCGGGACCGGCTTCGCGCCGAGGTCGAGCAGCTCGGGTCCTCGCTCGCCGAAGCGCAAGCCGCCGCCGATGCCGAGCGCGACCGGCTCTCGGGCGACGTCGACCGGCTGGAGAGCACTCTTGCCGAGCTGCAGACCACGCACGAGGAGACAGTCGCACGGCTCCGCAAGAAGGGCGACCACGCCCGCCAGGAGGTCGAGAGCCTGCAGAACGCGCTCGCCGAAGCCGAGGCCTCGGGAAGCGAGCAGGAACGCCGACTGGCCGAGGAGCAGGAGCGGCACGCCGGCGAGCGCGACGAGCTCACCGAGCAGCGCGACGAGATCAGCGCGCAGCGCGAGCGGCTCCAGGAGGAGCTCGGCGACGCCCTGGAGCGGCTCTCCGTGGCCGCGCCCGCCGTCGAGGAGCGCAACGAGCTTCGTACCGAGGTCGACCGCCTCCAGCACATCCTCGCCGAGGCGCGCGAGAGCGCCGCGGCCGAGCTGCGGGGGGTCGTCGAGGAGCGCGACAGCTTGGCGGCCGAGCTCGAGGAGGCCCAGGAGCTGCTGCGGCAGGCCGAGCGCGTGCGCGAGTCTCAGATCGCCCTCGAGGCCGAGCGTGACCGCGCGGTGGCCGAGCTCGAGCGGCTCCAGACCATCGCCGCCGAGGCTCAGGCGGAGGCCGAGGAGCGGACGCGCCTACTCGCCGACGAACAGGATCGCCACCACGCCGAGCGGGAGACACTGCTCGCCCAGCGCACGGTGCTGGAGGAGGAGCTCGGCCGCTCGATCGAGCAGCTCGCCGCAGCGGCTGCCGCCGCCGACAAGCGCGAGGCGCAGGTCCAGGTCGACTCGGAGCGGCTGCTCGAGGCCCTCGACGCGATTCGCTCGCTCGCGACCGAGCTCTCCACCGGCAGCGACGAGCTCCCGGACGAGCCCGTCAGCGACGAACAGGCAGACCCGGAGGCCCACGCCGAAGTCGACGAGCCTGCCGCCGAAGCCGAAGTGATCGAGTACTCGCTGTTCGTGCCCGGGCCGAACGGCTACGAGCTCGTCCCGCAGACGGGCGTACCCCCGCAGGCCGGCCAGAGAGTCGAACTCGTTCTGTCGGACTCGGAGGAGCCCATCCTCTACGAGGTCGTGCGCAGCGGCCGCACGCTGCCCGATGGCGACGTCTGCGTCTATCTCGCGCAGGTGTAAGCGGCTTCGCGCCTAAAGAACGGCGCAGCAGAAGCCGATAACCGGGCTAAATCGAACTGGGCAGATACGCGAACTGGAGGCGAGCAGTGGATAACTATTACTTCGAGAGCGAAAACGAGACGACGTTCGACGACGAACAGCGCGTCGAGCCCGGCGACGAGCGCAGCGCGGCGATCACAACCGCGCGCAGCTGGGAGCTCCCCTACCTCGACGACGAACCGCTTCTGATCGACAGCGAATCCGCCGCCCGTGTCGGCGGCGAGGAGCTCGCCCGCATCGGCGCTGCTCCGGTCCGCTGCGCCGACGGCAACGTCCGCGTCGTCCTCGCCGACGCAACGCCGGAGCGCATTGCCGGCATTCGCGAGCACTTCTCCGGCGCCCTCGACATCGGCGTCGTCAAGACCTCGACCCTCGCGTCCCTGCTCGATGCGGCGTCGATGGCAACAGTGTCCTCCGGGACCGACCCTGTGACGAACGGTGCGGCCGCTGCCGCGCCGGTCTGGGGACGGTCGCTCGAGCGCGTCCTCACGGCCTTCGACAGCGAGGCGACGCGGCTGCAGGACCTGCGCGGCAAGCTGCAGGAGCTCGGTGGCGAGATGGCCGCGCGCGAGCAGCGCGTGCAAGAGCTCGAGACGGAGCTTCAGCGGATGCGCGTCGAGCGCCTCCGCGACCAGGAGGCGGTCGAGCGCCTCAGGCATGACCTGACCGACCGCAACAACCGGCTCGAGCGGGCACTGTCGAAGACCCACGAGCTCGCAGCGATCATCCAGGGCGGCCACCTGCAGTGAGCGGCACGCCGGCACGGAAGCTCGCCGCAGCGGGCGCTGCCGGCCTGGGAGTCGCGGCCGCCGCGGCTGCCTACGTGATCGTCGGCGGCGTCCCCGGCCTACTCTACGCCGCCGGGATCTGTATGGCCGCGTTGGTGGGCACGGTGGCGATCGTGGCCGGTCACACCGAGGAGATGCCGGTTGCGGAATTGACCGAGAAGACGCCCGTGGAGGCCGCGGGTCCGCGGTCGACGCGCTGGCGCCGCAAGTCGACGATCATCGCCGAGCTCCAGGCGGAGCTCGCAGCGACCGTCTCGGAGCTGGAGGAGCACCGCCGGGCGCTCGCGAACCTCGCGACGCAGCTCTCACGAGAGTCGGAGGCGGCTCGCCGAAACGCCGAGGCGCTGGAAGGAAACATCCGTGAGCTCGAGGCCGAACGGGACGGCCTCCTGCAGCTCGTCGCCGACGAACGGGAGCGGTTCGAGCGGACGCTCGACGAGCTCGGCGGCGGCATCGGGCGGCACGGCAGCGAGCTCGCCGAGATCGAGCGGGAGCTCGAAGCGCTGATCGCGCGCTAGTTCGTCCGAAGGAGGGATCGATCCCGATGCGCGCGCTGCCGACTCAGACGGACGAACAAGCCAGGAGAGACGGATGCTGCTGAAGATCTTCGTCGTCGGTGCCTTGCTCATCGGCGTGATGGCCGTTGTCAAGAACGGACGCATCCTGCGCGACGCCGGTCTCCTGAGCACCTGCAGCGCGGTCACGGTCAACGGCCAGGGCGACCCGACATTGCTGAGCTGCACGAAGGGCCGCCTCGACGGCTGGCCGGACGAGACGAACAACTCGTGCAACTTGATCGCCGTCCACCCGACCCGCGAGTACTGGCGCTGCGCCGCGCCCGTCATCTCGTCGCGAACACCGACCGGATGAACAACGGGGGGACACACACCGCCCGTCCGGGGGATCGGGCCTAAAGCCGGTGGCATAACCGGCCGATTGAAAGGCTGCCGATGGAACTCGAACTCGTGCTCAGACGCGCCGTCGAACTCGGCGCAAGCGATATCCACCTCAAGGTCGAGCGGCCTCCGATGCTGCGCCGCGACGGCGATGTGAGCGAGCTCGACGGTGAGCCCGAGCTCACGGAGCGCGATCTCGAGCTCGCACTCGAGGAGGTTTGCGCCCAGACCCCCAAGCGGCTGCAGACGTTCCTCGAGACCGGTGAGCTGGATAGCGCCTACGCGCCTCCCGGCCTCCCCCGGTTCCGCGTCAACGGCTTCCGCCAGCGCGGCTCGATCTCGATCGCGTTCCGTGTCATCCCCCGCGAGGTGCCGAACTTCGACGACCTCTCGCTGCCGCCCGGCGTGCGCCGCCTTGCGGAGGAGCACCGCGGGCTCGTCCTCGTCACCGGAGCCACGGGCTCGGGAAAGACGACGACCCTCGCGGCGATCATCGACCACATGAACCGCTCGCGGCGGCAGCACATCGTCACGATCGAGGACCCGATCGAGATCGTCCACGGTGACCACAGCTGCATCGTCAACCAGCGCGAGGTCGGGCTCGACACGGCCTCCTTCGCGCAGGCGCTGCGCCGTGGCCTCCGCCAGGACCCCGACGTGATCCTGATCGGCGAGCTCCGCGACGCCGAGACCGCCGAGACCGCCCTAGCCGCGGCAGAGTCGGGCCATCTCGTCCTCTCGACCATGCACACCGTCGACGCCTCCGAGACGATCGGGCGGATGGTCGAGTTCTTCCCCTCGGTCAAGCAACACCTGATCCGGTCGATCCTCGCCGGCGTTCTGCGCGGCGTGATCAGCCAGCGGCTGCTGCCCAAGATCGACGGCGGACGCGTCCCGGCGGTCGAGGTCATGATCGCAAACGCCCGAATCTCCGACCTGATCCGCGACAACAAGCCGGACGAGATCACCGAGGCGATCGCCGAAGGCGACTTCTTCCAGATGCAGACCTTCAGCAAGGCACTCATCGAGCTCGTGCTGGACGAGAAGGTCGACCGTGAGATCGCGGCCAACGCCGCCTCGAACCGCCACGACTTCCTGATCGCGCTCGATCGGGCCATGAAGGAGCAGGCCGCAGGGGCGCACCTCGACGCCGTCGCGGACCCGGATCCGGAAGAGGAGCCCGAGCCGAAGGCCGAGGAGGTCGTCGACGAGTCGGAGGATCTGCCGAGGCTTCGCGTAGCCGGCCAGCAGTAGCCATGAGACGTCTTCTTCCCCTCGTCGGGGCGGTGCTCGTGCTCGCCTCGGTCCTCTCGAGCACCGCGGCGGCGGACACCTTCCGTGTCGTGCAGCCGCATCCGACCACCGCCGGCAGCGCAGGCGCCACCACGATCCCGTTCACCTCGACACAGCCGACGAGCGGCGGGACGTCGTTCGCGGCTTTGCGTCCGATCTGGCAAGCGGCAGGCAACGCGTACGGGATCCCGTGGCAGGTGCTCGGCGCGATCAACAAGGTCGAGACGAACTTCGGGCAGAACCTCGGGCCGAGCTCGGCCGGCGCGGTCGGCTGGATGCAGTTCATGCCCTCGACCTGGGCCCGCTGGGGCGTCGACGCGAACGGCGACGGCGTAGCCGATCCGAACAATCCCACCGACGCGATCTTCAGCGCCGCTCGCTACCTCGCCGGCTGCGGCGGGCAGTTCGACATCGCGCGCGCCGTCTACTGCTACAACCACGCGACCTGGTACGTGAACGAGGTGCTGGGGCTCGCCAGCCTCTACAGCGCCGGCGGAGACGGAGAAGCAACCGGATTCGCGATCTCGCCGGGCAAGCTGAAGGCGCAGCTCGCTTCCGCCCGTAGCCGCGTCTCGGCGTCGCACGCGCTGCTCGGCAGCGCTCGCGCGCAGGCAGCGAGGCTCGCGCGCTCCGAGCGGCGGTTCCTCCGCGTCGCCAACACCGCCCGCGTTCTGTCCAACCAGCTCGAAGCGCGCAAGCAGGCCGTCCAGCTCAGCGTGCGCCGGCACACGGCCAACTCGCGCGTGAGCCGGCTGCAGCGGCGTCTCAACGCGGCCACGTCACAGCTCGGCCAGTTCCGGGACGAGGCGAAGGGCGCCTCCTTCGGAACGAGCTCCCCCGCGCTCCTCTCGAGCAACCTCTTCTCCGTCGGCGGCGACTCAGCTGCGCCGTACAGCGGCGTCGTCTCGCTCACGATGCAGTACCTCGGGATCCCGTACAAGTGGGGTGGCGCAACCCCGGCGACCGGCTTCGACTGCTCGGGCCTGGTCCAGTACGTGTACGCGCAGGTCGGGATCTCGCTGCCGCACTACACCGTCTCGCAGTGGAACTACCCGGGCGCCGTCCCGGTGCCGAAGAACCAGCTGCGGCCCGGCGACCTCGTCTTCTTCAACGGCCTCGACCACGTCGGGATCTACATCGGTTACGGGGATTTCATCGACGCGCCGCACACCGGAGCGAACGTCGAGATCGACAGCCTCAGCGAGCCCTGGTTCTCCTCGAGGTACGACGGCGCGAGGCGGATTCTCGGAGCGGCGGTGGCCGGCGTGTCGCGGACGGCGACCACGGCGACGTTCACCTCGGCGGGAAGCACCGCGTTCAGCTCCGACATCGTCTACTTCACCCATTAGAGGGGTCATCCGCATGTTCCAACGTTCCGATGCACGAGTCGTGTCCAGGCGCATCCTCACGCTTCCCCGCCTGACGGCGGTCGCCGCTGCCGGCCTGCTGGTCAGCGCCACGATCAGCCTCGCGGCCGACAAGCCGACGATGGCGAAGAAGCCGGCGCACGCCGCGAGGCCGCAGCAGGTGATGGTCGTGCCGGACGTGCGCGGCCAGCTGTTCGTGTTCGCGTCGGGCGCGCTCGAGGACAGCGGCTTCGGTTGGAAGGTTCGCGGCTCGGTCGAGGGCTACTCCTCCAACCTCGTCGTCGCCCAGGCGCCGAAGCCCGGGATGCACGTGCTCAACACGGGCAATCCGACCATCACGCTGCACCTCGTCCGCAAGGGCGCGCAGCTCGGCGAGCCGCAGAACCGGTCGCCCTACGGCGCCAGCCTGATCAAGCGCCCGGCGACACACGGCTCCAAGTAGCCCTTCTCACCTCGCGACAGACGCCGCAAGCCGCTCTCAAGCGGCGCCCCGCGAATGTCGATAAGAGACGGGATGACCTTCGTCGCCCCGCTCGTCTTCGTGCCCGGGCTCGCTCTGGGCAGCTTCCTCGGCGTCGTCGCGGCCCGCGTGCCGCTGCGCCGCTCGATCGTGCAGCCCGGCTCGGCCTGCATGAGCTGCGAGACGCCGCTCCACTGGTACGACAACGTGCCGGTGCTCTCTTATGCCGTGCTCCGCGGCCGCTGCCGCAAGTGCGGCGTTCGCATCCCGCCGCGCGACCTCGCCATCGAGCTCACGACGGCGCTCCTGCTCGTGGCCTGCGTGCTCGCGTTCGGGCTCACGCTGAGAACGGCTGCGGCCGCGATCGCCTGCGGCACGTTCGTCGTCGTGACCGCCACCGACATCGAGCGACGGATCGTCCCGAACCGTGTGGTGCTGCCGGCGGCGCTCGCCGTTCTCGTGCTCGACACCGTCTGGCATCCGTCGCCGGTGTGGGCTATCGGCGCCTTCGGCCTGGCGGGCTTCCTCTTCGTCGCAGCAGTCGCCTACCCCGGCGGCATGGGAATGGGAGACGTCAAGCTCGCGCTGCTGATCGGCGCACTCCTCGGCAGGACGACTCCGGTCGCGTTCATGCTGACGCTTCTCCTCGCCCTCGTCCCGACCGTCTTCCTCATCGCACGCCACGGTCGCGGCGCCAGGCGGCTCGCGATCCCGTTCGCGCCATTCCTCGCCGCGGGCGCCGTCATCACCCTCTTCGCCGGCAACGCCATCCTCGATGCCTACCTCCACCATCTGACCTGAGCTGAGGCGACTGCGGTGTCTGTTCAGCCAGTGACGCGTGACGGGAGCCCGGTGCCGCCGAAG
>DASXJG010000018.1:0-4999 GCA_036497525.1 Gaiellaceae bacterium | reverse complement strand
ACGACGTTCCACAGCAGCACCTCGTCCTCGACGCCGAGAGTCGCGAGCACGCGGTGGACGATCGTGGCCGTCGCCTCGGCCGGGCCCGAGCCGGTGAGCTGGCGCTCGGAGGTGAAGGGAATCCCACTCACGCGCGCCCCGCGGTAGCCGGCGGCCTCGCCGACGAGGACGATCTCCGCGTCGCGCCGAGACTCGAGGTACGAGCTGAGCCGGTCGCGCAGGAGCGGCGACGTCGCGTACTGGTTGTACGTGTCGCCGATGCTCGCGGTCGCAAGCCGGCTCGCGAAGTCGGATCGCACGTTCAGGCCAGGATTTCGGCCGAGGCGCCCGGTGCGACGGCGTCGACGCGCTCGAGCCACGGCTGCGCCTTCAGCCGCTCGAAGGTTTCGCGCGCCTCGGCCAGCAGCGGCTGCGCGTCGTCCGGCCGCCCACGGGCCGCCAGCCACTCGCCGTACTCGAGCTGGGCCACGGCAAGGTGGAAGGGCAACTCCACACCGCGAAGTTGAGTGGCCGCCGCGGTGAAGTGGCGGTCGGCGCCCGGATCATCGCCTGCCAGATGCGCACGGAAGCGGTGGGCGGTCGCCTCGAGTAGGGGCGGGCGCAGGCCTTGTGAGAGCTCGTCGACCAGCTCGAGGAGCTCGTCTTCCTTTCGATGTTGCCCGAGAGCGTGGGCAGCTTCGAGCGCGTGAATCAGGCCGAGCTTTGGCCCCTGGCTCGCGATGCCCTGCGCGTCGCGGGTGGCGACCGCCTGCTCTGCCGCTGCCAGAGCCGCCTCGTGATTTCCCTCGGCAAGACGGACCGCGGCAACTGCCGCGTGATAACAACTTTGCATCTGGACGTCACCGGAGCGCCCAAGCTCTTCGAAGCGGGCGAGAAGCTCTCGCCCCTGGTCAAGGTGCCCTCGATGAACGAGGAACTCGAGTACACCATTCAGCAGGCTGCTGACCTGCGAGTCCGACTGATCGTCGGGAATCTCGGCGGCTCGTGCGAGCGCCTCGTCCCAGCGACCGAGCATGGCGAGCGCGTACGTCATCTCGCCGAGAATTGCCCACTCGGACGAGCGGGCGCCGATCCGGCGTGCGAGCTCCACCCCCTGCTCCAGGTGCGTCAGCGATTCGCCGTATCGATCCCGTCGTAGGGCCCAGGTCCGAGAGGTTGATGCAGACGACGCTCGCAGTCTGGTACTGCTCGAGCGCAAGATTCGTCTCGAGCGCAAGCTGCAGGAGGCTGCGGGCTTCCTGAGGCCGCCGCGGCATGAGTTGAATCGCTTTCCCGTTCCACCCGCGGGCGAGAACCTCGGGGAGCTGGAGCGCCTCGGCTATGTCGAGCCCGCGCTCGATCAGCTCCTCCGCGCGTTCGAGGTTGCCTGCAAAGAAGTTCAAGCTGGCGAGACGTGTAACCAGAAAGGCCAGGTCTGCGTCGGGCTCGTCGGCGGCGATCACCGCATAGGCCCGCTCCAGCCGATCGATCGCCTGGTCGAGCCTGCCGAGGCGACTCTCGACGTACCCGAGCCAGCTCGAGGCACGGGCGGCTGCATGCGTGTCGCCGACGGACTCGCACAGGCCGAGCGCCTGCTCGAATGACGCGTACGCGCCTTCGTTGTCGCCTGCTGCCATCGCCATTTCCCCGGCCCGGGTCAGCGCGGCAGCCCGATGGTGCGGCTCCGCTCCGAGCTCGGCGGCCTGCTCGAAATAGCGGCGCGCCTCGGTCGAGGCACCGAGCGACGCCGCGCGCTCGGCGGCCCGGAACAACGCCTCGTGTGCCCGGCGACGAAGTCCTTGGCTGTCCGCGGCGTTCGGGTCGAGCCTGTACGCGTCAAGTAGGTGCGAGGCGATCACCTCGGCGACTTCCTCTTCGCCGAGGGCGGCCGAGAGGTGGTCGGCGGCCGCGAGGTGCTTCTCACGCCGCTCGCGCTTGGGCAATGTCTCGTAGGCGACGTGCCGGAGGAGATCCTGGAGGAACGTGTACTGGCCCTGCTCGGGCGAGCGCGGATCGGACTGCAACCCGAGTACTTCACGCCGCACCATCCCCGTGAGGAGCTCTTCCAACTGTCCCTGCTCCAGACCGCTGAGCGCCGCTAGCGCCTGCGGTGAGAACGTCTTGCCGAGCACGGCTGCGTCGCCGAGGATCCGACGCTCCTCGGGCGACAGTCCGTCGAGACGCGCGGCGATCAGGGCGTGCAGCGTTTCCGGCACCTCGAGCGTGTCGACCTCGCCGACCAGTTGGTAGCTAGAGCCTTCCTGCACGAGCAGGCCGCGATCGAGCAGCATCCGCACCGTCTCCACCGCGTAGAGAGGGACGCCCTCGGCCCGCTCGAGGATCTGCTTGCGCAGCTGAGACGGCAGCCCCGGTACGAGACCGACCAGCAGCTCCTCCATCGCCTGCTCGGAAAGCGGCTCGAGGTAGAGCGACGTGAAGTTGCGATGCCCGGCCCCCCAGGTAGGCCGCTTCTCGAGCAGCTCGGGCCGCGCCAGGGTGACCACGAACAGCGGCTTGTCGCGCGACCACTCGAGCAGATACTCGACGAAGTCCAGCAGGGAGGCGTCGGCCCATTGCATGTCCTCGAACGCGAGGATGGTCGGATACGTATCGGCGAGCCGCTCGAAGAACAGCCGCCAGGCGCCGAAGAGGTCCTGCCGCTCGTGCGAAGCGCCTTCTCCGAGCGCGAGCAACTGAGCGAGCCGCGGCTCGACGAAGCGGCGCTCCTCCGGATCGAGAAGATGCTCCTCGAGCGCGGCCTGCAGCTTCCGCAGCGCCTCGTCCTGCGGGTCGTCCTCCGCGATCCCGCAGCGCCACCGCACCATGTCCGCAAGCGCCCAGTAGGTCACGCCCTCGCCGTAGGCGAGACAACGGCCGCGGTGCCAGTAGATGGTTTCGACGATGCCGTCGAAGTACTTGTAGAACTCCCACGCCAGCCGCGACTTGCCGATCCCGGCGATCCCGGTCACCGAGACGAGCTGCGCCCTCCCCTCCTCGGCCGACACGTGGAACAGGTCCTTGATCTGGCGGAGCTCACGGTCGCGCCCCACGAACGGCGCCTCCAGCCCCTCCGACTTCAAGGAGCCGCCCCGTCCGGAGACCACCCGAGAAGCGCGCCACAAGGGCGTCTCGCCCTCTTTGCCCTTGAGCTCGAAGCTCCCGGCCGGCTCGTAGACGACGGTTCCCTCGGTCGCTCTCCGCGTCGCCTCGCCGACGAAGACCGACCCGGGCTCGGCCGTGGACTGCACCCGTGAGGCAGTGTTGACGAGGTCGCCGGCCACCATCCCCTCGCCGACGGCGGCGATGTTGACGGCCGCTTCGCCCGTCATCACGCCGGCCCGAGCCCGCAACCCTTCGAGACCGGCCTCCTGCCCCAGCGCCTGCACCGCGGCGACGAGATCGAGGCCGGTGCGAACCGCTCGCTCGGCATCGTCCTCCGTCGCCACCGGCGTGCCCCAGACCGCCATCACGGCGTCGCCGATGAACTTCTCCACCACGCCGCCGTAGAGCCCGATCAACCGCCGGCAGGTGTCGAAGTAGCGGGAGAGGAGCTCCCGCACCTCCTCCGGGTCGCGCGACTCCGACAGCGACGTGAAGCCCACCAGGTCGGCGAAGAGGACCGACACCAGCCGACGCTCCGCGACCGCGGGCTCCACGGGAGGCGCCACCACGGCTGCCGCAGGTTCGGGTGTGGCCGCGAGCGCCGTGCCGCACTCGCCGCAGAAGCGCTCACCCGGCTCGTAGGGTGCGCCACAGGCCGCACAAGTGAGCTCCACGGCAAGGGATTGGCCGCAGTCGACGCAGAACTTCCGTCCCTCGCGATTCTCGCGTCCGCAGGAGGCGCAAACCGGCATCGATGGAGCCTAGTCCGATGTGAGCCCGGTCACAAAGCCGGACGGGAGGGCTATTCCCACTCGATCGTCGCGGGCGGCTTCGAGGTCACGTCGAGCACGACGCGGTTCACGCCCGGGATCTCGTTCACGATTCGCGCCGAGATCGTCTCGACCAGGTCGTACGGGAGTCGCGCCCAGTCGGCGGTCATCGCGTCGTCGCTCGTCACAGCGCGGATCACGATCGGGTAGCCGTACGTGCGCTCGTCGCCCTGCACGCCTACCGAGCGGACCGCCGGTAGCACGGCGAACGACTGCCACAGCTCGCCGTAGAGGCCGGCCCGGCGCACCTCCTCCTGCAGCACCGCGTCCGCCTGGCGCAGGATCTCGAGCCGCTCCGCGGTGACCGCGCCGATGATCCGGATCGCGAGGCCTGGGCCGGGGAACGGCTGGCGCCAGACCATGCGCTCGGGCATCCCCAGCTCCTCCCCCACGCGCCGCACCTCGTCCTTGAACAGCAGCCTCAGCGGCTCGACGAGGCGCATCTTCATGTCCGCCGGCAGGCCGCCGACGTTGTGATGCGACTTGATGGTCGCGGCGACGCCTTCGGTGCCCCCCGACTCGATCACGTCGGAGTAGAGCGTCCCCTGCACGAGCCAGCGGACGTCGCCGAGCCTGCGCGCTTCCTCCTCGAAGACGCGGATGAACTCGCGGCCGATGATCTTGCGCTTCTCCTCCGGCTCCTCGACGCCGTCGAGCAGCTCGAGGAAGCGCTCCTGCGCCTGCACGTGGACGAGCGGGACGTGGAAATGCTCGCCGAACGTCTCGACGACCTGCCCGGCCTCGTCCTGGCGCAGCAGGCCGTGGTCGACGAAGACGCAGGTGAGCTGCTCGCCGACCGCCTTGTGCACGAGCAGCGCCGCGACGGCCGAGTCGACGCCGCCCGACAGCGCGCACAGCACGCGCTCGCGACCGACCTGTGCGCGGATCCGCTCGACCTGCTCCTCGATCACGGCGGCAGGCGTCCAGGCGGGCGGCGCGTCGGCGGCGTGGTAGAGGAAGTTCTTCAGCACGTCCATGCCGTGCGGCGTGTGAACGACCTCCGGATGGAACTGCACCCCGTAGAGACCGCGCTCGGGCGCCTCGAAGGCGGCGACCGGCGTGGCCGGGGAGCTCGCGACGACGCGCGC
>DASXJG010000017.1:0-1549 GCA_036497525.1 Gaiellaceae bacterium | reverse complement strand
GAGGAACCGGTAGATGAAGAGCGCGAATGCGCTCGCTCCGCAGGTCGCCGGGATGAAGAAGACGATGTTGAGAAGCAGCACGTGGGTCACATCAGCTCCTTGGCCGCGCGGCCGCGAGCGCAAACCCGACCGCTTCCTCGGGAGTCGCCGCCCGCTGGGTACCTTCGACCTCCCAGCCCGGCTCGAGGACGACGACCGGCCGGTCGAGGGTGAGCGCCAAGCCGATCTCGGCGAGCGTGCCGTAGCGCCCGCCCACGGCGATCACGGCGTCTCCCGACGCGACGACGGCGAGATTGCGGGCGTGCCCGATCCCGCTGATCACTACGTGGTCGAGCCACGGGTTCGCGCCGGCGCGCGTCTCGCCGGGCAGGATCCCGATCGTCGTCCCGCCTGCGCCCTTGGCGCCTCGGGAGGCTGCGGCCATCACTTCGCCGAGCCCGCCGGTCACGACCGTCGCGCCCTGCTCCGCGAGCAGCCGTCCGACCGTCTCGGCACGCTCCTCGTGCTCAGTGCCGCTTCCTACGACGGAGATCTGTGTGGGCATGGCGCAGCCAGATGCTAAGACACGTCCGTGGCGAAGGAACGCGTAGTCCTCGCCGTCGACGTCGGCGGCTCGCACGTCAAGGCGCTGACGTCGAAGGAGAGCGAGCGGCGGCGGTTCAAGTCCGGACCGAACCTGACCGCGGAAGAGATGGTCGCCGGAGTGCTGGAGACAGTCGACGGCTGGTCGTGGGACGTCGCCTCGGTCGGAATCCCGACCCCGGTCCGCGACGGCAAGGTCGTCGCCGAGCCCGTCAACCTCGGCGGGGGCTGGGTCGGCTTCGACTTCGAGGCCGCGCTCGGCAAGCCGACGAAGGTCATCAACGACGCGACGATGCAGGCGGTCGGCAGCTACGAGGGGGGCCGAATGCTCTTCCTGGGCCTCGGCACGGGGCTCGGCTCGACCATGATCACCGACGGGGTGATCGAGCCACTCGAGCTCGGCCACCTCCCGTTCCGCAAGAAGACGTTCGAGGACTACGTGAGCGAGCACGCGCTGGAGAAGTCCGGCAAGAAGAAGTGGACCGAGGCCGTGTTCGAGACGGTCCAGCAGCTCACCGCGGCGATGGAGCCGGATTACGTCGTGCTGGGAGGCGGGGGCGCCGGCGAGCTCGACGAGCTCCCGCCGGGCTGCCGGCTCGGCGCCAACCAGAACGCATTCCTCGGCGGCTTCCGCCTCTGGGATCCCGACTGGCTGGAGCACCTCGGAACCCCTTCCGACCCGTAGCGCGTATCAGACGCGGAATGCTTCGCCTACGAGCCGCCGCGGTTCAGCGCCAACGTGTACACGAACCTCCACTGACGTCGTCGGCGACGGGACTGCCCGGCCACGGGAGCGGAGTCACGGAGCTGATTGAGAAGCTCCTGCTCTCTGAGCGCCGCCGAGACACGCTCGGCGTGGTCGTACGCTCAGGCGCGTACGGTGAGATAGGACGCGAGCGGCATTGCCCCAGGGTACGCGCGCCCGGTGGCGCTACGCCACGATCTCGAGCCGTGGGTTGTCACGGAA
>DASXJG010000016.1:0-18143 GCA_036497525.1 Gaiellaceae bacterium | reverse complement strand
TTCGGGCCGGTGACGATCAGGGAAGAGGAGTGCAGCATGACTCCTGATCCTCACATGACGGTGCTTGCCAGCTCGATCGCCGGCGTCGGCTTGCTGATGTCCTGGGCGGGCCTGCAGAAGAGCGCGCTGGAGTGGAAGCGCCGGCGGCGAATCTGTCCGTCCTGTGGGCACGAGCTGCGAGGCCGCGCGGCCTGCGGCTGCCACTAGCTAGCGAGTCTTCGCGCGCTTGTCGAGCCCCGAGGCGCTCTTGGCCGCGGTCTGCCGCGTCTCCTGCGAGAGGCCTTCCTCCTCGGCGATCCCCTGCAGCAGGACGATCGTGTCGCGCTGCGGTGAGCCGTTCCGCAGCGCGAGGATGGCGAGCCGCCGCACCGCTTCGTTGTCGTCGGCGTTCGCCAGGCTGTGCAGCAGCGGCCGCACCGAGTTGACCGAGCGCGGGTGCTCGCGCGAGAGCAGCTCGAGCGAGAGCAGGGCCGAGCCGCGGCAGGCCGGGCTTGGGTCCTCCAGCCCGCGGCGCAGCAGCTCCTCCTTCTGACGGAAGCGGAACTGCCCGACCGCGCGGTAGGCGGTCGCCCGCTCGAGGTGGTTCGCCGACCGGGCCTGCGCCTCGAGCTCTTCGGCCCACGCGGCGCGCAGCTTCGCGAGATCGCGCTCGTTCCCGCTTTCCGCGAGCGCGTTTGCTTCGACCCCGGCCTCGGCGAGGCTCAAGTTCGGACCGACGCCCCGTCCACTTCGGAGGCCGAGCGCGAGCCCGGCCCGACGTAGCGCGCGGAGGGCCGGAAGAGCCGGCCGGTGCGCTTCTGCTCGAGGATGTGCGCCGACCAGCCGGCGACGCGCGAGCACGCGAACATGGCCGGCGCGAGCGGTGGCGGTACCTCGGCGACGTCGAGGACGAGCGCGGAGTAGTACTCGACGTTGGTGCGCAGCGGGCGGTCCGGCTTGCGCCGCTCCAACTCGGCCAGTGCCGCCTCCTCGAGCCTCTCGGCGATCTCGATCTGCGGAGATCCGAGCTCCCGCGCGGTCTGCTTGAGGATCCGCGAGCGGGGGTCCTCGGCGCGGTAGACGCGGTGACCGAACCCCATGATCCGCTTGCCGGCGTCGAGGGTGTCCCGCACCCAGGTCTCGGGATCGCCCATCGCCGTGACCTCGTCCAGCATCGGCTTCACGTAGGCGGGAGCGCCGCCGTGTAGCGGGCCGGAGAGCGCGCCCACTGCAGCCGAGAGGGCGGCGCCGCAGTCGGCGCCGGTCGAAGCGACGACCCGCGCCGTGAAGGTGGATGCGTTCAGACCGTGCTCGGCAGTGCAGATCCAGTAGGTGTCGATCGCCTTGACGGCCTTGGGATCCGCCTCTCCGCGCCACTGGAGCAGGAATCGCTCCGCGGCTGTCTGCCCCCGCTCGACGGTCTCGGCAGGAACCTCGTCCTCGTGTCCGTCGGCCAGCCGGGCGGAGCGGGCGACGATCGACATCATCTGGCCGGAGATGCGCCCGAGGTCTTCCCGCGCCTGCTCGTCGGAGATCTCGTTCAGCTTGCCGAGCTCCCAGAGGCCGGAGAGACGCGCCGTCTGCGCCTGCAGGTCGGCAGGTGCATGGCCGGTGATGCCCACCGGGTCGAAGGGCTCCGGGAGAGGCATGCGCGACTCGATGTCGTCGTCCACGAGCAGGCCCCACACGTTCTCGTACGGGTACTTGCCGATCAGCGGCTCGACGTCGACACCGCGGTAGCGGAGCGTCCCGCCCTCGCGGTCGGGCTCCATGATCTCGGTCTCGACCGCGACGATGCCCTCGAGGCCGGGCTTGAAGTCGTTGCTGCTCATACGTTGATCTCCTCCAGCTCGATCTCGAGGCCGGCGCCACGCTCGCGCGCGGCGCGAAGCACGAGCGCCGCGGCGGCAAGGTCCTGGACGGCGACGCCGACCGACTTGTACAGCGTGATCTGATCTTCCGAGCTGCGCCCGGCCGCGGTGCCGGCGATGATCTCGCCGATCTCGACGACACCGTCGCGGCCGCGCGGCTCCAGCTCCGGCGCGCCTGCGGGAAGCGGCGCGAACGCCGAGTCGCGCTGCTCGACGGCGACGACGTCCGCGCGCTCGACGATCGCCGGGTCGAGCTCCGAGCCTCCCGCCCCGTAGCCGACCGAGCTGACGTGCGTGCCGGGGCTCAACCACTCGTAGCGGACGACCGGCTCGGCCGACGCGGTGGTCGCGTGGACGACGTCGGCGCCGCGGACGGCGTCCTCGAACTCGCCGCGGCCCGCGACCCGAACCTCGGCGAAGTCCCGCACGCGCGGGAACATCTCCTGCGCCGAGCGCGACTGAACGCCGGTGCCGAGGATCGCGAGCACACGCGCGTCCGGGCGCGCCAGGAGGCGCGTCGCCAGCGCCGCTGCGGCCGCGGTGCGCATCGCCGTGATGTACGTCCCGTCCATCAGCGCCTCCGGCGTTCCGGTCTCGGGGTCGAAGAGCGCGATCAGGGCCTGGTGCGTCGGCCGGTCGCGGTTGCCCGGAAAGAGCGTCACCAGCTTGCAGCCGAGGCCGCTCGATGCGGCGTAGGCCGGCATCGCGCCGAGGATCCCGGTCTCGCCGGCGAACGCGCCCATGCGCGGCACGAGCGAGGCCTGGCCACCCGAGAGCTCAGCGTGCGCGGCGGCGAGGGCGTCGGGGAGCGCGTCGAGATCGAGCAGCTCCTCCACCTCGTTGCGGGTAAGGACGAGCATCGTCAGCCAGGACGGTACTCCGCGGCGTCGTCCCGGGCACTCAAGACCCGTGCGGCGCCTCTCGCACGAGCACGTCGAACTCGCCCGCCTCGCCGACGATGCCGAAGCCGTGCGCCTGGGCCACCCGGCGCGAGCGCTCGTTCCAGCGGAGGATCGACATCCGCAGCCGCGCGTCTGGATCGCCGGCGACGACATACACCAGGACGGCGCCGACGAATTCACGCCCGTGGCCCTGTCCGATCAGGTCGGGCCGCATCCCGTAGCCGACGTCGACCGTCCCGGGTTCCTCCTCGACGCCCGGCACGCGCGCCTCCGCCCCGACGCAGGCGTAGCCGACGAGGCTGCCCGCGTCGTCCTCGACCGCGAAGAAGCCGAGCTCCGGCCTGAGCGGGCCCTCGGCGTCGTAGGTCGCGTACGGCCCGGGGTAGCGCCAACCGAGAGGCCGCTCGGCCTCGTCGACGGTCAGCTCCCGCGCCCGCACGAGGGCGTCAGCCGAGCAGCGTCAGCGACCAGTCGGGACGGTGCTGCGCGTCGAGCGAGAAGAGCAGGATCCGCTGCCACTGGCCGAGGAGCAGCTCCCCGTCCGTGAACGGGACCTGCTCGCAGCGCGGCCCGAGCAGGAAGGCGAGGAGGCGCTCGCGCGAGCGCAGCGTCGCGGGCACGACGCGCTCGAGCAGCGACTCGAGGTCCTCGAAGAAGCCCGTCTCCCGCTCCTGCACCCGAACGAGCGAGAGCTCGCTTGCGGTGTGGAGGTACGCGATGCCGGACGCGACCTCCGCGGCCGCGACCTCGCGCGAGACGTCGTTGGTGATGTCCATCACCGACAGCGAGGGCAGCGCCGCTGCGATGGAGTAGGGGACCTCGACGCTGGTCATGCCTGCGCGACCTCCTTCGGCAGCCTGAAGTGGACGTCTTCCTTCGCGACCTCGATTTCCTCGGGCAGGTCGTACCCTGCCTGTGCGAGCCGGGCAGCCGTCGCCCGCACGAGCTCCTCGGGCGTCGACGCGCCCGCGGTGAGGCCGATCGTCTCGTGCCCGTTCAGCAGCGCGTCGTCGAGCCCGCTCTCGCCGTCGACGAGCGTCGCCTGCGCCCCCGCGGCCTGCGCGACCTCGACGAGCCGCTGCGCGTTCGAGCTCGTCTCCGAGCCGATCACGAGGACGAGCGTCGCGCCCTGCGCGACCATCTCCTTCACTGCGTCCTGGCGGTTCTGCGTCGCGTAACAGATGTCGTCGGCGTGCGGCCGCCGCAGCGTCCCGAGGTGGTCTCCGAGCGCGTCGACGATCGGAGCGACGTCGTCGAGGGAGAGCGTGGTCTGGGTGATGACGGCAACAGGCTTCTCGGTGTCGAGGTCGCGCGCCTGCTCCGGCGACTCGATCACCACGGTCGAGTCCGGACGCTCGCCGAGCGTCCCGATCACCTCGACGTGGTTCTTGTGGCCGACGAGCGCGACGAGGTGGCCGCTGTCGGCGTAGCGCCGAGCCTCGGCGTGCACCTTGTTAACGAGCGGACACGTCGCGTCGACGACCCGCAGGCCGCGCCGCTGGGCGTTCTCCTTCACCGCCGGCGCGACGCCGTGGGCGGAGAGGACGCAGATCTCACCCTCCGGGATCTCCGCCTCGTCCTCGACGAACACGGCGCCGAGCTGCTCGAGCCGGCGCACGACGTGCTCGTTGTGGACGATCTGATGCCGGACATAGACGGGCGGCCCGTACTGCTCGAGCAGCCGCTCGACGATCTCGATCGCCCGGTCCACACCCGCACAGAAGGAGCGCGGCGCAGCGAGTAGGACGCGACCGCGGCTCACGAGGTCGCCACCGTTTCCTCGAGCGCGTGCAGCGCGTGCAGCGCGTCGCGCATCGAGCGCACCGCGTTGCCCCGGCGGGTCGCGACCCAGCGGATCAGGCCGACAGCGTTCGTGCCGCCGTCCGCGTGCACCGTGCGGTCCACGCCTTCGACCATGCTTCCGGCGTCGTCGGAGATCGCGCGGAGCACCCCGGCGAGCCGGCCGCTGCGCGCCAGGGCGCCGCTTTCCATGTCGACGGCGTCGGCGCCGCTGGCCTCGCGTAGCCGCGCGCGCTCGGTGGCGTCGTGCACGAGGACGTCCCCGCCGAGGACGACGCCGTCGCGGGCACCGCGCACGCCGAGGCCGGGGCCTTCCCAGAGCGTCGCGCCGGTCTCGTCGACGACGCGGGTCGCGTCGAGCACGTCGCCGATCCGCAGCCCACCGAGCGAGCCGGCGAGCCCGAACGAGACGAGGCGCCCGTCGGGGACGCCGTTCGCCACGGACACGCCGACTCGGACCGCGTCGAGGCCGAGCCGCCGCGCGACCCGTTCCTCGGCGCTCGTCGCGCAGGCGAATGTCAACCCGTCAGCGTCCATGCGAGGCTCCGTACGGTCTCCTTCAGGCTGCTCGAGGCCTCGTACGCCGCCGACGGCTCGAAGCCACAGTGGATGCCGCAGTGCTCGCACCGCGGGTCGTTGCCGGGGCCGTACGCGTCCCACTCCATCCCCTCGAGCAGTGCCTCGTACGTCGGGAAGATGCCGTCCGTGAGGAGGTAGCACGGGCCCTTCCAGCCATACGGGTTGCGCGTGATCGAGCCCCACGGCGCGCAGGTGAGCTCGCGCCTGCCGGTGAGGAAGTCCTGGTAGATCGGGGACGCGATCCAGCGGTAGCCGTGGTCGCGCGTCGCCTGCCGGATGACGCGGAACTTCTCCTCGTGCTCGTCGCGGGTCATCGTCAGCGCGGGGTCGATCTGGGAGTACTGGTACCCGGGGGCGATCATCATCCCGTCGATCCCGACCTCGTCGGTGAGGTAGCGCATCATCTCGACGACGTCGCCGACCTCGGTCTCCTTGAAGATCGTCGTGTTCGTCGTGACGCGGAAGCCGCGGGCGCGCGCCGTCTTGATCGCGTCGATTGCAATGTCCCAGAGGCCCGGGTAGTCGCAGACGTAGTCGTGGATCTCGCGCATCCCGTCGAGGTGGATGACGAAGGTCAGCTTGTTCGACGGCTCGAACCAGTCGAGGCACTGCTCGAGCCGCAGCGCGTTCGTACACAGCTCGATCGTCTTGCCGAACTCGAGCACCTGCGGGACGACCTCGTCGATCCCCTTGTAGACGAGCGGCTCGCCGCCGCAGATCGAGACGACGGGGGCGGGACACTGGACGGCGGCGTCGACGCATTCCTCGACCGAGAGGCGGGCCCGGTTCGACTCGTACTCGCGGATCTTCCCGCAGCCGATGCAGGCGATGTTGCACGCGAGGGTCGGCTCGAGCATCAGGACGAGCGGATAGCGCTCGCCTTTCCGCTGCTGGGCAGCGACGTACTTGCCGATCGAGACCGTCGATGCGAGCGGGAACTTCATCCAGCCAACCTTTCTCTCAGTCGTCCGAGTGCGAGCAGTGGGAACGTGATGCGGTAGAGGTGATAGCGGATCATGAAGTCGAGTGGGAACCCCGTGCCGGTGAAGTGCCTCTCGTCCCAGTCTCCGTCCATGCGCTGCGCGGCACAGAGATAGTCTGCCGCCCGCCGGGTGCTCGAATCTTCAGCGTTTCCTGCGGCCACGTACCCGAGCAGCGCCCATGCCGTCTGCGATGGAGTCGTGAAGTCGGCCCGGCCGCGCCACGCGGGATCAGCATACGAGCGTATGTCCTCGCCGAAGCCGCCGCTCTCCTGCTGGACGGAGTCGAGCCACGCGACGGCGCGGCGCATCGACGGGTGGTCGTGCGGGATGCCACAGGCCTCGAGGCCGGGAAGCACGGCGCCGGTGCCGTAGAGGTGGTTGACGCCCCAGCGGCCGAACCACGAGCCGTCGTCCTCCTGCTCCGCGAGGAGCCACTCCACTCCCCGCTCGGCGGCGTCGCGGTGGACGCCGAGCGTCCCGAGCGTCTCGAGCGAGTGCGCGGTGACGTCGGCGCACGGCTCGTCGGTCACCTTGCCGAAGTCGCAGAACGGGATCTTGTAGAGCCACATCGTGTCGTTGTCGACGTCGAACGCCCCCCAGCCGCCGTCGCGCGACTGCATGCCGACAAGCCACTCGAGCCCGCGCGCGACCGCATCCTCCTCGCCGATGCCCAGCCCGTGGAGGGCGAGCGGCAGGACGGCCGTGTCGTCGATATCCGGGTAGTTGTCGTTCTCGTACTCGAAGGCCCAGCCGCCGGGCGCGAGGTCGGGCCGCTGGATGGCCCAGTCGCCCTTGACGCGCACCTCCTGCGAGAGCAGGTACTCGCCCCCGCGGACGAGCTGAGGATGGTCGTCGGGGACACCGCAGGCGCGGAGGGCGAGGAGCGCGAGACCCGTGTCCCACACCGGCGACTGGCAGGCCTCGGGTCGAAGCCGATCGCCGTCGGAGACCATGAAGCCCTGCCATCCCTCGACTGCTTTGCCCAGCGTCGGGTCGTCGAGCCCGTACCCCAGCGCGGCGAGCGCGATGATCCCCCACACCCACGGCGGCTGGATCCCGCCCCACGAGCCGTCCGCCTCCTGTCGCTCGCGGATCCAGCGCTCGGCGACCGTCACCGCCCGCCGGCGAAGGCGATTCGGCCGCCCGGGCGCGCGCGTCTTTCCGGGCCGGGCGCCGATCGCGGTCAGATCGACGTCGGCCGGCCGCACCGGTCGCAGCGACTGCGCGACCGAAAGCGCGACGAACGTCTGCCGCGCCCAGCAGGAGAAGTCGTAGATCGAGAAGGGCGAGCCCGGCGGCACGAGGACGAGCTCGGGCGGGATCGGCGCCATCCTCTGCCACGGCCACTGGCCGATCAGCGCCATGAAGCACTTCGTGAAGAGGCGGCACTTCGGGATCCCGCCCTCCCGCCGGATGTAGGCGAGAGCCTGCGGGCCCGGGTCGACGCCGGCGAGGCGACACGCGACGTACGCCTCGACCGAGGTAGAGAGGTCCGACGGTCCCTCGAACCAGATCGACCACGTCCCGTCGTCCCGCATCCGGAAGAGCAGCTCGTTGGCGATCCGCCGGTCGAGGTCGGGGGTGCGCAGGCCGAGGTAGTGGTTCCAGAAGAGGTGCTGCGCGGTCATGGTCGCGTTCGACTCGAGCTCCCCGACCCAGATGCCGTCGGGCCGCTGCAGCTCGAGCAGGCGGCGCGTGCCGCGGTCGATCGCCTGGTCGAGGCGGGTCAGCTCGGCGGTGGCGGCCATCTCAAGCAGTAAGTCTGGCGGAAAGACTGCTCAAGATGTGCTGAGCCGCCCTGCGCCCGCTGCGGATCGCACTCTCCATCGTCGCCGGCCAGCCGGTATCGGTCCAGGTGCCTGCACGCACGACGCCGGGACGGGAGGTCTCGACCCCCGGGCGCACGGTGCCCGGCCTCAGCGCCACCGTCGCGTACGGCTCGCGGCTGACCCGCGACCAGAGCAGCTCCGCCTCGCCGAGCCGCTCCGTCAGCTGTCCCGCGACCCGCTCCACGAGCTCCCGTCCCCGCACCTCGAGCAGCTCCGGCACGCCGCTCGAGACGACGGTGAGGTACTGGCCCCGCTCGGGCGCGTGGCCGGTCAGACGGCCGCGGTCGAAGACCCAGTGCGCGTCGGAGCCGAGCAGCGCAGCAAGAGGCGGGTCGAGCAGCGCCCGGTCGAACCAGAGGTGGACGCTCACGATCGGCGAGTCCTCGAGCGCCGGCTCCGGCTCGCCGAGCAGGCGCGCGCTCTCGCCCGGCGGCACCGCGACGACGATCGCGTCGGCGTCGATCTCGTCGAGGGAGGCCACGCGTACGTCGGTGTGGACTGTCGCGCCCGCCGCCTCGAGCGCCTCTCCCGCCGCATCGCCGTGCATCCGGCCGAGCGGTCGGGTCGGTAGGACGAGGTCGCTGTTCGCTCGCGGCCCGAGCAGCGCCGTTCGGACGGTGAAGAGCCCCGCCTCGGCGTCCACCTCGTCGCAGGGGAGGTTGAGCGCAGGCCGGATGAACACGTCCCAGAACCGGTCGATCGCGGCATCCGAGGCGCCGAAGCGCCGCAGCAGCGCGCCGAACGTCTCCCCGGGCTCGGCGCGCGCCTTCCGGCAACGCGCCGTGACGATCGGAATCCGTAGACGGTCGCGCGCCGGCAGGTGCCGGTATCGCAGCAGCGACGCGAGCCGCGGCCCGATCGCGGCCACGGTGCCGTCCTCGGCGATCACGGGCAAGGCAAGCCGCGTGCGCAGGAACGAGCCTCCTTCGCCGATCCGGTCGAGGAAGCGCAGGTACTCCGTGAAGCAGCCGAGCCCGATGTGCTGGCCGTTGTCGGGCGCGGGCTCCGGATCTCCCTCCCGCTCCGGGAGCGTCTGAACGGCGCCGCCGAGCGTCGGCCTCGCCTCGAGCACCGTCACGGCGTGGCCCGCGTCGACGAGGTCGAGCGCAGCCGCGAGCCCCGCGAGCCCCCCGCCCACCACCGTGACCTTCACGGCAGGAGCTCCTTCGCCACGACCGCGAGCTTGCGCGGAGTCGAGAGGCGCACCTTCTCGCCGAAGACGTCGAAGCCGCCTGTCTCGATCCGGTCGAGGGTCTCGCGGTAGAGGCCGGCGAACGTGCCGACGCAGAGCGCGCTGCGGCGATCGAGCGACCCGAGGAGGTGCAGCCCCTCGGCCAGGTGCGCGCGCGCCCGGGCGGTGTGGAACGTCATGAGTGCCAGCCATTCCGGCGTGATCCGACCCTGCTCGATGTCCTCCTCGCCGACGCCGAAGGCCACCAGCTCGTCCTGTGGGAGATAGACGCGGCCGAGGCGCCAGTCCTCGGCGACGTCGCGCATGATGTTGATCAGCTGGAGCGCGATCCCCAATTCGATGGCATAGGTCAGCGCGTGCTCCGTGTCGCTCGAGCCGTAGACCGGAACGCAAGCGAGCCCGACCGCGCCCGCGACCTTCTCGCAGTAGCGGCGCAGCTCGTCGAAGTCGCTGTAGCGCGCCTGCTCGGTGTCCTGCAGCCCGCCGTCGACGAGCGCTGCCAGCGGCTCGCGCGGGATTGCGAAGCGCTCGCGCGCATCACGTAAGGCGACGAACACCGGCTCGACGGGCTCGCCGTCGAGCGCAGCGCGGAGCTCCTCGAGCCGCGCCCGCTTCTCCTCGTGCGGCAGCTCGCCGTCGGCGATGTCGTCGACGGCGCGGGCGAAGGCGTAGATGGCGGCGATCGCCTGTCGCTTGTCCCGTGGCAGCACCATGATCCCGTAGGAGAAGTTCTTCGCCTCGCGCCGGGTGATGCGCTCGACTTCGGCGTACGCCTCCTGAACCGTCATCGCACGAGGACGATTGCCGCCTCGCG
Source organism: Gaiellaceae bacterium (assembly GCA_036497525.1). Lineage (GTDB taxonomy): Bacteria > Actinomycetota > Thermoleophilia > Gaiellales > Gaiellaceae > Palsa-739. The sequence goes on along the minus strand of DASXJG010000016.1, from coordinate 8,194 downwards.
CGCGAGCCGGGCGCGCGACGGCCGCGGGCGGCCGCTGAAGATGTCCCAGCCGGCCGACTCGAGCGCGTCGAGAGCGGCGAGGCCCCCGCGGGCGAAGAGCGCGACGGCCCGGCCGAGCCGCCCGCCGATCCGCTCCCGCAGCACCTCTCCGGCCGCGAGCAGGTCCACCGCCCGCTGGGCCTCGAACCGCAGCAGCCCGCGCAGCTCCTCCGACGGCCGGTCGAGCGGCGGATCGCCGAACGTGCGCCGATCCTCGGCCGGCAGGTACACACGGCCGAGCTCGAGATCCCTGGGGACGTCCTGGAGGAAGTTGACGAGCTGGAGCCCGGTGCACACCGAGTCGCTCGCCGCGACGAGCTCCGCGTCGTCGAGCTGCCGCAGGACGCCGAGCACGAGCCGCCCGCAGGGGTCTGCCGAGTGGACGCAGTAGTGCTTCACGTCGGCCCAGGTCGCGTACTCGCTCACGCGCTGATCCATCCGATTCGCCTCGATCAGTCGCAGGAACGGCTCGCGCGGCAGGTCGAACTCGCGGATCGTCGGCTGCACGTTCCGCAGCACCGGCCACGTCGCCTCCCCAGCGAAGGCCGCGTCCACCTCCCGCTCGAGCTCGTCGAGCGCGGCGAGCCGGTCTCCCTCGTACGCATCGCCGAGCTCGTCGACGAACCGCGCGTAGCAGTACAGCGCCCGGATGTGCGGGCGCAGCGGACGCGGGAAGAGCACCGAGCCGACCGAGAAGTTCTCGCCGGCGGCACGGGCTGCGATGTCGGCCAGCTCCACCGGACCATTCTTGCTTGAATGCCCGCGCGCGAGGACCGAACGCAATGGGAGGGAGATTGACAGAGGGGCAGGGACAGTCCGGCGGGCGTGAAGCCGTCGTGACCGGAGTCGACAGCCGCGACGGGGCTGCCGTCGTCTCGCTCGCGGGAGAGCTCGACCTCTACAACGCCGAGGAGGTGCGGAGCGCGCTGCTCGAGGCCTGCGCCGGAGAGCCGGAGGTGCTGGTCGTCGACCTCGGGGAGGTCACCTTCATCGACTCCACCGCCCTCGGCGTGCTGATCGAGGCGCGCTCGAGGATGGCCGACCGGAAGGGGTTCCGTCTGGCCGCGCCCGGCATCGAGACCCGCAGGGCCCTCGAGGTGTCCGGCCTCGACCGACATTTCCTCGTCCACGACACGGTTCCGGAGGCGCTCGAAGCGGCTCGCTGAATGGCGCCCGAACCGCTGCTTCCGGCGGAGGCGCTCGCGCGGTATGCCGACGCGATCGTCGCCGCGTCGCTCGCAATCGAGAAGGGCGACACGTTCGTCGTCCAGGGCGAGCCCGAGCACCGCGAGCTTCTCGTGGCGGTCGCCGGCGCGGCCTACCGGTCAGGCGCGCAGTTCGTCGACGTCGTGACCTCGGACCCGCTGGTCATGCGGGCGCGGCTGCTGCAGGGGACGGATGACGCGATCGGTGCGGTTTCGCCGTGGTCACTACGCCGGCTGCGCGAGGTCGCAGGCCCGAGCGGCGCTCTCGCCGCGATCACCGGCGAGGGCGAGGCCGGCTACCTCGACGGGGTACCTCCGGAGCGGATCGCCGCCGACTACTCCGGCCTCGCGAAGCGGACCGCCTTCTTCCGCCACGCGCAGCTCAACATGCGGGCGCGCTGGACGATTGCGGCCTGGCCCACCGACCACTGGGCCGGACAGGTCTACCCGGACCTCGAGCCGCTGAAGGCGAAGCGCCGGCTCGCCGGCGACCTGCTCCGTTTCTGCCGGCTCTCCGAGGAGGACGGCAAGGGGGCGAGAGGCTGGCTCGGGCACCTTCGCACGCTCAGCCGCCGTTCGGCGCGCCTGACGAAGCTCGGGCTGACGCGGCTCGAGCTCCGCGCGCCCGGTACCGAGCTCGACGTCGGACTCGTCTCCGGCACGCAATGGCTCGGCGGGCCGGAGACGCTCGTCGACGGCCGGAGGTTCGCGCCGAACATGCCGACCGAGGAGACCTTCACGAGCCCCGACCCGCGCGCCACGAGCGGAACCTTCCGCTGCACGTTCCCGCTTTCCTTCCGCGGCCGCCTGATCCACGGGCTCCGCGGCGAGTTCTCGAGCGGCCGCCTCGTCCGCCTCGAGGCCGACTCGGACGACGATCGGGACTTCGTCGCCGCCTACATCGACACCGACCGCATGGGGCGACGGCTGGGTGAGGTCGCGCTGGTCGACAGCTCGTCGCGGATCGGGGAGACGGGCCGGATCTACTACAACACCCTGCTCGACGAGAACGCCGCCGCGCACATCGCCTTCGGCAGCGGCTTCGGCGGCACGCGTTCGGAGACGCCGGCCAGGGGTATCAACCGCTCGGTGATCCACCTCGACGTCATGATCGGGAGCCCGGAGCTAGAGGCCACGGGCTTCGATGCGCGCGGCCGCCGCATCCCGCTGATCCACGAGGGGGCCTGGCAGATCTGAGGGCGATCGCCATCCTGGCGTTGACCGCCGTGGCGGCTGTGCTCGCGGCGGGATGCGGCGGCGGCTCGCAGCCCACCACGGCCACGCGAGCGTCGGCAGCCGGGCCTCCGAAGTGCACGCTCTCGGCGAAGCAGCGCCGTGTGATCCGGCGGGCGAACCGGATGATCGTGCAGATGCACCGGCTCGACAGCCGGCTCGTGACGGTGCACGAGCACGGGCCGATGAAGCTCGAGCTGCTGCTCAACCGCTTCCTGCTCTCCATCGGCGTGTTGCCGGTGGACGATCGCGCCCTGCTCATCCGCAAGGCGAAGAGCGCGGTCGGCCTCTGCCGCGACTGCTTCGACGCGCTCGAAGCCATCGAGCCCTCGGTGCAGACAAAGCTGGGCGAGTCTCCCTGCAAGCCTGGCTTCTAACCGTCCACGACCAGGCCGTTTAGGGGCCCCCAAAGCGCTTCGGTGCGGCGGGAGACGTGCGGCAGCAGGGTCAGCTTCCCGTCGGCCCACCCGTCGCGCTTGCGCCGCTCGAATCGCTCCTCGGCGAGCGGCGCCCATAGCTCGTCGAAGACCTGTGCGGGGTCGCCGTCGATCTCGCCGCGCGGCCGCTCGAGGTGCTCCTCCCACAGCCGTAGCCGCGCCTCGCGCGCGAGCGCCTCGTCCCGGACGACGACGTTCACCTCGGTGTCGTTGAAGAGGGAGTGCTCGTTGAGGTTCGCCGAGCCGACCGTGAACCAGGCGTCGTCGATCACCGCGGCCTTCGAGTGGACGTACACGGGGTGACCGCCGGGGCCCGGCTGGAACAGCGTGCAGGCGAGGAAGCGGGTGGTGTCGTCGCCCGACTCGTTGTCGGCGTCGATCAGCAGCCCGACCTGACCGCGGCTGTCGTCGGCGCCGTTGTTGGGGTGCGACGGCAAGAGCGCGATCACGCGGAAGTCGTCGCGGGGCGGATTTCGGAGCTTCGCGGCGAGCTCGAAGGTGATCTCCGGCGACCAGAGGAACTGGCTCTCGAGGTAGACGAGCCGCTCGGCCGCCCGCACCGCGCGCAGGTAGCTCTCGAGGATCGACCACTCACCGTCCCGGCACGGCTCGTAGGCCCGCTCCGGCACCGTCCGCACGAGTTGTGCCTCGACGGCGCCGGACTGCGCCGGCGCCTGGGGCTCTCGCAGCCCGCTGCCGGTGACGGCGTGCCAGCGCATGAGGAAGTGCCGCGCTACGTCGGCCACGATCGGCCCCTCGAGCCGGACGGCGCTGTCGTGCCAGCCGAGGCCGTCCCGGCGCGGGTGCCCGCTCGAGTCGAGCCGATCGCCGCCGAACCCGGTCAGGTCGATCCCGCCGACGAACGCGACCTCGTCGTCGACGACCACGAGCTTCTCGTGATGGCAGTGGAACGGCCGCTCGCGCGCGTCGAGCGCCAGCGAGATCCGCGTGCCGCCGGCGAGCTCCTCGCACGCCTGCCGGACCTCGCGACGCGCGGGATGGAAGAGCGGGAGCGGCGCGCCGGCCCACGCGAGCACCCGCACGGCGACGCGGTCGGCGGCGTCGGCGAGCAGCTCCCTCAGCGTCGGGCCCTCCTTCTCGAGCCGGAACGAGTGATCGAAGTGCCAGCCGGCGAGGTGGACGTGCGAGCGCGCCGAGCGAATCGCGTCGGCGATCCGCGCCAGAGCCTCGCTCCCGTCCGCGAGCAGCTCGATGCGGCAGCCGGGACGCGGCGAGAACGAGGCCGTGCCCGCCCAGCCGCCCGCCGCCGGGTCGAGCGCCTGCGCGCTGCCGTGCCTGCGGAGCCGCCGCACGTGATGGGCGCGGATGCCGCGCTCGAGCGACTCACCGACGAGGTCGTCGAGCCGGTTCAGCGGATAGGAGGCCACGGCGGCGTCCTGCCCCGCGTGGCCGAGAGTGTCACCTGGTGCTCTAGGGGGACTGCGAGTAGGAGTACGTGCCGTCGCCGTTGATCAGCGTGCCGAGAAGCTGCGGCGTCGGGAAGTTGACAACCGGGAGGTTGGCGACGGCCGGGCCCATGAACTCGTGCCAGATCTCCGCCGGGAGCGTGCCGCCGAATACCTCGGGGACGCCCTCGACGTTGAGGAGCGGGATCTCGCCGGACGGGTAGCCGACCCAGACGCACGTCGCTAGCTGCGGCACGTAGCCGCAGAACCAGGCGTCTTGGAAGTTCTCGGCCGTCCCCGTCTTGCCGGCGGCCGGACGCGCGATCGCGGCCGCGGTGCCCGTGCCGTGCTGGATCACTCCCTGCAGGGCGTAAGTCAGCTCGGCGGCGACGTTGGGACCGAGGATCCGCCGGCCGTTGGCGTTGAGCTTGATCAGCCTCCCGTTCGGCTCGCGGACGCTCTCGAACGCCTGCGGGTCGTGATGAACCCCGCCCGAGGCGAAGGTCGCGTACACGTCGGTCATCTCGAGGGGCGTGAAGCCGACCGATCCGAGCGTCATCGCGCACACCGTCTTGAAGTAGCGGCCACTGCTCGTGATCCCAAGCCGGTGCGCCCACAACTTGACGTTCCGCACGCCGACCTTGGCGATCAGCTGCGCGAAGATCGTGTTCACGGAGTTGGCCGTCGCGTCGAGGAGGCTGAACGTGCCCGCCTCCTCGTCGGCGGAGTTGTGCACGTCCCAGGCTCCGTTCTTGTCCTGGCACTGCGGGTCGGTGATGAAGATCTGGGCCGGCCCGTAGAAGGTGGAGGAGAGCGAGACACCCTCGCTCAGCGCGGTCGCGAGCGTTATCGGCTTGAAGGCGCTGCCCGTCGAGCGGTGGGCCTGCGTCGCGAGATTGAACTGCATCTTCCGGCCGTCGGGGAGGTAGTCGACCATCGCCTTCACGGCGCCGGTACGGGGGTCGATGGCGACGAGAGCCGCCGCCGGGTCGGTGGACGTGTGCAGCACGTTGGTGACCGCGCGCAGGCCAAGGGCTTGTAGCCGCGGGTCGAGCGTCGTCTTGACCTTGAGGCCACCCAGCTCCACCTGCTTCGGGCCGAACTTCTTCGCAATCTCCTGCGTCGCCCAGCCGAAGAAGTTCGGCTGATGCAGCTGCGTGTAGAGGTGGCCCGGTCTCAGCAACAGCGGCTTGTGAATTGCCGCGAGCATCTTCTGCGCGGTGATGTAGCCGTTCTTGTGCATGGCCCGCAGCACCTGGTTCCGCCGGTGGAGCGCCGCCCTCCGGTTCCTGAGCGGGTCGTAGTCGGTCGGCGCCTGCGGCAGCCCCGCGAGGAGCGCCGCCTGCGCGAGCGTCAGCTCCGACGCGTTCTTGGAGAAGTACGTCACCGAGGCCGCTTGCGCGCCGTAGGCGTGCCTTCCGTAGAACACCTCGTTGAGGTAGGCCTTGAGGATCTGCTTCCGCGACAGCTTCCCGAATTCCTTCTCGGCGAGGCAGGCCTCCTTGACCTTGCGCGAGAGCGTCCGCTGCGGGTTGCCGATGTAGAGGTTGCGGACGAGCTGCTGCGTCAGCGTCGAGCCACCCTGGACGATGTGCCCACTCGAGATGTCGTCGTAGAAGGCACGCGCGATGCCCTGGTAGTCGAGCGCCCCGTGCTGCCAGAAGCGCGCGTCCTCGATCGCCACAGTCGCCTCCGGCAACCAGGGCGAGATCTCCGAGAGGGGGAGCGGCTGCCGGTTCGTCGCCGACGGCACGACGCCGAGGAGCTTCATGTTGTTCGTGTAGAGGAACGAGTTCGAGCCGAGCGAGAGCGGCCGGAGGTCGGAGGTGGTGCACGTCGAGAGCAGGATCTGCCGTCCGGTGAAGGCGACGGTCGCGAGCACGAGCGCCACGGCCGAGGCGAGCAGAAGCGCGAGGACGAGCAGGATGCTGCGGTGCTTGCGGCTGCGGCGGCGCAGGCGTGCGTGGCGGAGCGCGAGGAGCCGCTCGAGCTCCAGCTTGGCCCTGCGCGACTCCCCGCGCCGGTGCGCCCCTCCTCCGTTACGACCCTGGTCTCCTGCCACTGCTGCGCCATTGTGCTTGAAACGGACGCGGGCAGCGTTTCCGCCGGCGCCGGCCGGGGCATCCTCCACCGCATCCACGGCTTCTCGCACTCGACCGGCTTCGTCGTCGCCCGGAACCTCGCGCTCCTGCTCGCCGTCGTCTTCTGGCTCGCGCTCGGGTTCTGGGTCAACAAGGACGCACGGCGGCGGATCCGCGACCCGTTCTTCGTGGTCGTGGCCACCCTGCTCGGGCTGGTGCCGCCGTACCTCGGGCCGATGGTCTATCTCCTCTTCCGGCCGTCCGAGACGCTCGACGACGCGCACTCGCGACGGGTCGAGGTGCGTGCCCTCGAGCGGCACCTCGCGCAGTCGGGGCCGAAGTGCCCCGTCTGCAGCTCCGCCGTCGAGCCCGACTATCTCGCATGTCCCGTGTGCACGACGATGCTCCGCCGGCCTTGCGCGCAGTGCGACGCGGCATTGGACCCGCTCTGGCAGATGTGCCCGTACTGCGCGACGCCGGTCGAGCCGGCGGAGGCGGACCTCGACGCGGCCCTGACCGCGGAGGCGTTGACCCTCGTCGAACTCGACGACGCCACGAAGCTCGTCCCGCGGCCCGAGCCGCGTGTCGCGGACGCCTAGCCACCCAGGGGCGCCCAGCTATCGGCGAGGTGCTCTGTGCCGCGGCAGTCGCGGCCCGGCAGGGCTCCAGTGGAGGCCGCCGTCCGTCGTCCGGACGAGCGACGATCCGTATTCGCCGGCGAAGTGTGGGCCGAGGACCGCCCAGCCGACGCGGCTGGAGCTGAACACGATCTTCTCGATGCTCGTGCTGGTCGGCAGGCCGTGCAACACGATCTTGCGCCAGCTTTGCCCGCCGTCGTGCGTGACGAACAGGTCGTGTCCTCCGGAGAGGACCCACATGCTCGGAGAGCCGGCGCTGAAGGAGGTGGGAAGACGCTTGCCCCGCGGCGGTGTACGTAAGCGCCAGTGCTTGCCGCCGTCGTCGCTCGCATAGACGGCGTTGGGGCCGTTGACGTGGTGCGGCGCCAAGCCTGCAACGACCAGGTGACGTCCGAACGCCGTGAATGGCACCTGCATCCAATTGGTGTCCGGGGGAATCCGGTAGCTCGCCCACGTACGGCCGCCGTCGCTGGTGTGGGACAGGAGCGCCGGCTCCGGTATCCCACCGAGCAACCCGGGGAGCGGCTGCGACTCGACCACAAAGCCCTCCCGGTCGTTCAGGAACGCGATCTGCCCGCCTACTGACGGACGCGAGACGAGCTGCCAGGTTCTCCCGCCGTCATCCGTACGGAACAACTTCAGGCCCGAACGTCGATCGCCGATGGTGGCCCACCACGCGAGCGCGTAACCGTGACGCGCATCGAGGAAGTTGATCGTGCTGCTACCGCAGGTGGCAAAGCAGCCGGGCGGGAGCGACCAGTGCCAGGTGCGGCCGCCGTCGGTCGTCCTGTCGATCTCGAAGTGGTGGCCACCCTTGGCCAGCGACCCTGGGTCCGCGTCGAGGATCACGCTCATCCACCCGTGCCGCTTGTCGACAAACTGCACGTCCGAGATCAGGCCAGGGGCGACACCCCTCGCGGCGAGGTTCGGCGGAACCGATCTACGCCAACTCCGCCCCGCGTTCGTTGTCAGCCAGACGCCGTGCGAGTTGTCCACCCAGGTGACGCCTCCGCTGGTTCCGACGTCGGCAATCCCCCTCAGGGGCACCGCCGCGCCACTCGAGTGCTGCACCGTCCCGCCAATCGGGCCGCTGCTGTGGTGGACAGTCGAGCCGCCGCGCAGCCAAGCGGCCCAGACCCCGAGCCCCAGCCCGAT
>DASXJG010000015.1:0-2051 GCA_036497525.1 Gaiellaceae bacterium | reverse complement strand
AAGGTGAAGGCCGAGGCGGGCGGCGACGTCCAGGAGGCGATCGACATCACCTACTACATGGCCGGCGAGGGCAGGCGCCTCTTCGGCCACACGACGCCGTCGGAGCTGCGCGACAAGTGGAACATGAGCATCCGCCAGCCGATCGGCGTGGTCGGCGCGATCACGCCGTGGAACTTCCCCGTGGCGATCCCGTCCTGGAAGCTCATCCCGGCGCTCGTCTGTGGCAACACGGTCGTCCTCAAGCCGGCCACCGACACGCCCGCGCTCGCCGAGCGCTTCGTCGAGCTCCTCGCCGAATCCGGCATCCCGAGCGGCGTCGTCAACATCGTCCACGGGGGCGGCGGAACGGTCGGCGAACGCCTTGTTCGCCACCCCGACGTCCGCGTGATCACGCTCACCGGCTCCCGCGAGACGGGCGTCGAGGTGCTGAAGGCGGCCGCTGAGACGCTGACGCACGTCCACCTCGAGCTGGGCGGGAAGAACGCGATCGTCGTCCTCGACGACGCTGACCTCGAGCTCGCCGTCGACGGCATCCTCTGGTCGGCGTTCGGCACGTCGGGCCAGCGCTGCACCGCGGCGTCGCGCGTGATCGTCCAGAAGGGCGCTTACGACGCGCTCCAGTCACAGCTCGTCAGGCGCGTCGAGAAGCTGCGGCTCGGTCCCGGCTGGGAGGACGACACCGACATCGGCCCGGTCATCAACCGCGCCGCGCTGGACAAGATCGACTCCTACACGGCGATCGGCAAGGAAGAGGGCGCAAAGCTGCTCACCGGCGGCGAGGTTGCGGGCGACGGAGAGCTCGGCAAGGGCTTCTTCTACCGGCCCACCGTGTTCGCCGACGTCGACCCGCAGATGCGGATCGCGCAGGAAGAGATCTTCGGACCGACGACCGCGCTCATCCCCGTACGCGACCTCGACGAGGCAATCCGCGTCTCGAACGGCATCAAGTACGGCCTCTCGTCGTCGATCTTCACTCAGGACGTGAACGCCGCGTTCCGCGCGATGCGCGACCTCGAGGCCGGGATCACGTACGTCAACGCCGGCACGATCGGCGCCGAGGTGCATCTCCCGTTCGGCGGCACGAAGGACACGGGCAACGGCCACCGCGAGGCGGGCCAGGCCGCCCTCGACGTCTTCACGGAGTGGAAGTCGATCTACGTCGACTACTCCGGTCGCCTCCAGCGCGCGCAGATCGACACCGAGCAGTAGCTGCCCCGGCGGGCGGATCACGTCAGGATGTATGCGTGAACCGTAAGCTGATCGTGTTCGTGCCGCGGGAGGCGCTCGACGTCGTGCGCGATGCGCTCTTCGCCGCGGGCGCAGGACGGATCGGCGACTACGAGCGCTGCTCGTTCTACACGGAGGGAACGGGCACGTTCCTGGGCGGCGCGGGCACGTCCCCGGACGTCGGCCGGCCGGGCCGCGAGGAGCGCGTCGCCGAGCTGCGGCTGGAGACGGTCTTCCCGACGGAGCGACAGGACGAGGTGCTCGCCGCTCTTCGGCAGGCGCACCCGTACGAGGAGCCGGCGTTCGACGTCTACGAGCTGGCGGGGTGAAGGCCCGGCTCTTCACGGACGGCGGCGCGCGCGGAAACCCGGGCCCGGCGGCGTTCGGCTACGTGCTCGAGGCGGAGGACGGGACGGTGCTCGCCGCCCACGGCGAGGCGATCGGGGTAGCGACGAACAACGTCGCGGAGTACAGCGGACTCGTAGCGGGCCTCGAGCGAGCGTCCGAGCTGCAGGTCGACGAGGTCGAAGTCGTCTCCGACTCCGAGCTGCTCGTGAAGCAGATGACCGGCGAGTACAGGGTCAAGAACGAAGCGCTCAAGCAGCTCTCGCTGGAAGCCGCGCGGCTGGCGCGGCAGGTGGGAAAGGTGCGCTACACGGCCGTCCGGCGGGAGCAAAACGAGCTCGCGGACAGGCTCGTGAACGAGGCTCTGGACGCCGCGGACCTCGGCTAGACTGCGACTCCCACGCGGATGTAGCTCAGTTGGCTAGAGCGTCTGCTTGCCATGCAGAAGGTCGTGGGTTCGAGTCCCATCATCCGCTCTC
>DASXJG010000014.1:0-3734 GCA_036497525.1 Gaiellaceae bacterium | reverse complement strand
CGCCTCCGCCTTCTGCGCGAGCAGCGAGCCGTTCGTCGTCAGCGCGAGCTCGAGCGGGCTTCCGTCCGGACGCCTGATCGCCGCGAGCAGCTCGACGAGGACCTCGACGTTGCGACGAACCAGAGGCTCGCCGCCGGTGATGCGTACGGTCTGGACGCCCAGGCCGGCGAACACGCCGGCCACGCGTGCCAGCTCCTCGAGCGTGAGCAGCTCGCGTCGTTCGAGGAAGGCGTACTCGCGGCCGAAGACCTCCTTCGGCATGCAGTAGACGCAGCGGAAGTTGCAACGGTCGGTGATCGAGATCCGGAGTGTCTCGAGCGGGCGGCCGAGCCGGTCGAGCAGCGGTTCCATGTCTTTCAGCGTACCCGCGCTACTGCTCGGCCCACGTCTGCGCGAGCTCCACCAACGTGGCCGCGGCGAGGCCCATGTCCTCGACGCAGATCCACTCCCGCTCGCTGTGCGCGTCGTGGCCGCCCGTGAAGACGTTCGCCGTGGGGAGGCCCATCTCGGTCAGTGCCGAGCCGTCCGTCCCCCCGCGGATCGCGGTCTTCCTCGGCTCGAGGCCGACGCGGCGGATCGCTTCTTCGAGGTTCGCGACGATCCGCGGATTCCGCTCGATCCCTGCGCGCGGGTTGCGGTACTGGATGCGGTCCTCGACCTCGATCGAGCAGCGCGGCTCGGCGGCGGCGACCTCCTCCGCGAGCGCACGGAGAAACGCGACGTGCTCGGCGAGGCGGTCGTCCTCGAAGTCGCGGGCGATGAACCGCAGCTCGACCTCCGTCGAGTCGCCCTGCACGAGCACGGGGTGGACGAATCCTTCGCGTCCCTCCGTCGTCTCGGGCGAAAGGCCGTCGGGAAGACGGGAGATGATCTCGCCGGCGATCTTGATCGCGTTCACGAGCTCGCCCTTGGCCCAGCCCGGGTGGATCGGGCGGCCGCGTATGCACATGCGTACCGCTGCGCCGGAGAACGTCTCGGACTGGAGCTCGCCGGCGGTCGATCCGTCGACCGTGTAGGCGGCCACGGCGCCGAAGCTCTCGACGGGGAAGTGGTCGACCCCGCGGCCGATCTCCTCGTCGGGGTTGAAGGCGACCTTGAGGTGCCCGTGCGGGATCTCGGGATGGGCTGCCAGGTATGCGATCGCCGCCATGATCTCCGCCACGCCGGCCTTGTCGTCGGCCCCCAGGAGCGTCGTCCCGTCGGTCGTGATCAGCTCGTGTCCGACGTGGCCGGCGAGCTCGGGCGACTGCTCGGGGGTGATCGTCTGGCCGGAGTCACCGAGCCGGATCTCTCCGCCCTCGTACCGGATCCGCTGCGGCGAGACATTGGCGCCGCTCACCTCGCGTGCCGTGTCCGCGTGGGCGAAGTAGGCGATCGCCGGGACGTCGTGCTCCACCGTGGCCGGCAGGCTCGCGGTCACGTAGCCGTGCTCGTCGATCGCCGCGTCGGCGAGCCCCACCTGCTCCAGCTCGTCGCGGAGCAGCCGCAGCAGCACCAGCTGCTTCTCGGTGCTCGGATAGGTCTCGGATTCCTCGTCCGACTGCGTGTCGATGCGGACATAACGGAGGAAGCGCTCGGCCGCGTCCTCGGCGAGCTGCGCGGCGAGCGTCGTCTCCGCGGGCATCGCGCGAGTGTACGTTCGAGGAATGCGCGTCCGCCTCGTTCAGCTGTACGCCGGGCTCATCCTCTACGGCGTCAGCTCGTCGCTGCTCGTGCTCGCGGGCCTGGGGCTCGATCCCTGGGACGTCTTCCACCAGGGTCTCTCTCGCACATTCGGGCTTGCGATCGGGACGTGGGCGATCATCGTCGGTGTCGTCGTACTCCTGCTCTGGATCCCCCTCCGCCAGAAGCCGGGGATCGGAACGGTGAGCAACGTCGTGCTCATCGGCCTGACGATGAACGTCGTCCTTGGCCATGTCCATGCGCCGCACGCGCTCGCCGTCCGCATACCGATGCTCGTGCTCGGCGTCTTCCTCAACGGCGTCGCGACCGGCGCGTACATCGGCGCCGGGCTCGGCCCCGGGCCGCGCGACGGGCTCATGACCGGGCTCGCCGCACGCGGCCACTCGATCCGCGTCGTCCGCACTGGTATCGAGGTGATCGTGCTCGTGACGGGCTGGCTCCTGGGCGGCACGGTCGGCGTCGGCACCGTCGTCTACGCGGTCTCGATCGGGCCGCTCGCCCACGTGTTCGTGCCGCTCTTCGCCCACGGTAGGAAGACGCCGGAGCACGCGCTGGAGGGCGCATAGAGGCCGTCGCGCTCGCGCTCGTCTCGGCGCTGCTCTTCGGCGGGATGAGCGTGGCGCTGCGGATGGCGCTTCAGCGCGACCCCGACGTCGCGCTCGCCACGCTCGCCACCTCGGCGACCGCGCTCCTCGTCGCGCTCGTTGCAGCCACTTCCGAGGATCCCGCCCGCGGGCTTCATCTCGGCTCGGCCTGGCCCTTCCTGCTCGCGGGCCTCCTCTCGCCCGGCTTGGCGCAGATTCTCGTAACGATCGCGATCCGCGATTCGGGCTCTTCGCGTGTCTCGATGATCTTCGGCATGGCGCCGCTCGTCTCTGTGACGATCGCGCTGCTCATCCTCGGCGAGCCGGTGCGGGTGCCGCTGATCGCCGGCGCGGTGCTCGTCGTCGTCGGTGGCATCCTGCTCGCGCGCGAGCGCGACCGGCCGGAGCATCTGAACAGGCTCGGCCTCGTCTTCGCGTTCGCCGGGGCAACGCTGTTCGCGATCCGGGACAACCTCGTTCGGCATCTGGCAGTGGGGAGGACACCCGTGCCGCCGGCGGTGGCCGCCGCGGCTGCGCTGCTCGGCGGGACGGTGCTCGTCGCCGCCTGGGCGCGCGAAGGAGTCGGTCGCCGCTGGCTCCCGTTCGTCCCGGCCGGGCTCCTGTTCGGCGGCTCGTACGTCTCGCTCTTCGAGGCGTACTACCGCGGCCGCGTCACGGTGGTCGCGCCGCTCGTCGCCGTCGAATCGCTCGCCGGCGTCGGTCTCTCCGTGCTCTTCCTGCGCCATTCCGAGCTGGTCGGGAAGCGGCTCGTCTACGGCGCGGCGCTCATCGTCGCCGGCGGAGCCCTCATCGGCGCGTTTCGCTGACAGGCCCAGCACATATCTGCTATAAACAGGCTTAGATTTTCTCAACGAGGAGGCAGGAGCACAATATGGCAAAGACCATCGGTATCGACCTGGGCACGACCAACTCGTGCATGGCCGTGCTCGAGGGCGGCGAGCCGACCGTCATCCCGAACGCCGAGGGCGGCCGCACGACGCCGTCCGTCGTCGCGTTCACGAAGGACGGCCAGCGGCTCGTCGGCGCCCCGGCACGGCGGCAGCAGGTCACCAACCCGACCAACACGATCTTCTCGATCAAGCGCTTCATGGGGCGCAAGTTCGACGAGGTCTCGGAGGAGATGACGATCGTCCCGTACGAGGTCGTCAAGGGCCAGAACGGCGACGTGCGCGTCAAGGCGGAGGGCAAGGAGTACGCCCCGCCGGAGATCAGCGCGATGATCCTCCAGAAGCTCAAGCAGGACGCCGAGTCGTATCTCGGCGAGACCGTGACCGACGCGGTCATCACCGTCCCCGCGTACTTCAACAACGCGCAGCGCGAGGCGACGAAGGACGCCGGCAAGATCGCCGGCCTCAACGTCCTCCGCATCATCAACGAGCCGACCGCGGCGGCGCTCGCGTACGGGCTCGACAAGGAGGGCTCGGACCAGACGATCCTCGTCTTCGA
>DASXJG010000013.1:0-2463 GCA_036497525.1 Gaiellaceae bacterium | reverse complement strand
TTCGTCGGCTTCAACCTCACCTTCTTCCCGATGCACATCCTCGGGACGGAGGGGATGCCGCGGCGCGTCGCCGACTACCTGCCGAAGTTCGCCGACCTCAACATGTTCATCTCGCTCGCGTCGTTCGCCCTCGGCGCGTCGGTGATCGTCTTCCTCTACAACATGATCACGAGCTGGCGCTTCGGCGAGATCGCGCCCGCCAACCCGTGGCGCGCGATGACGCTCGAGTGGCTGGTCACCTCGCCGCCGCCGACCTTCAACTTCGACGAGATCCCGCAGGTCGTCGGCGCGCCGTACGAGTACGGCGTTCCCGGCGCGCAGCATGCGATCCTCGCCCCGTCGAAGGCGCGCGAGCTGGAGGAGGTTCCGGTATGACGCACCTCCTCGTCGTCGCCAACGAGACGGTCGACGCGGCCACGCTGCGCGAGGCGCTGCGGACACGCGGCGACGACCTGTACGTGACCGTGGTCTCGCCGGTGAACGAGCCGCGGCGCGGCTACGTCGTCTACACCGACACCCGCCGGGCCTCCGCGCGCCGCCGGCTCGAGCGGGCGCTTGCGCACCTGCGCGAGGAGGGGATCGCGGCCGACGGCTACGTCGTTGAGGCGGATCCCGCGGCGGCGGTCCGCGACGCGCTCTCACAGCTCGAGCCTCCCGTGGACGAGATCCTCGTCTCGACGCACCCCGAGGAGAAGTCCGGCTGGCTGCGCCGCAACGTCCTCGACCGGATCCGCTCGTCCGCCGGCGACATACCCGTGGAGCACCTCGTCTCGGGCGCCGAGGGGCGGGAGGAGAAGAACGTGCTCGTGATCGCGAACGAAACCGTCCTCGGCGAGCCGCTGCTCGCCAAGATCCGCGAGCGGGCGGCGGCCGGCCCGGCGAGCTTCCTGATCATGTCGCCGCAGAGCGACCCGTCCGCCGGCGACCATCCCGCGGCCGAGCGGCGGCTGAAGCGCGCGCTCGCGCAGCTCCGCGGCGAGGGGATCGACGCGCACGGCCAGGTCGCGCACCCCGATCCGTTCAGCGCGGCGATGGAGGCGGTCAACGACGAGCGCGTCGACGAGATCGTCGTCTCCACGTTCGAACCGGTCAGCTCCGGCTGGCTGCGGCGGGACCTCGTCGAGCGGCTGCGGAAGGAGACCGGCCTGCCGGTCGAGCACGTCACCGTCGCCAAGGCCGAGGCGGGGGTCACGGCATGACGACGTACTCGCACGCCCTCGGTCACGACGAGCACGAGCATCACGGTCCCCCCGAGCCGCACTACAGCTCGCGGATCCTCCCGGCGACGCTCGGCATGTACCTGTTCATCGCGTCGGAGGTCATGCTCTTCGGCTCGTTCTTCACGGCGTACTTCTTCGTCCGCATCGTCAACGGGGTGCCGTGGCCGACGCCGCCGTATCACCTGCCGGTCTTCGTCGCCGCGGTCAACACGTTCATCCTCATGACCTCGAGCGCGACGATGCACTGGGCCACCACGTCGATCAAGCGAGGCAACGTCTGGGGGATGCGCTCGGGACTGCTGCTGACCTTCCTCATGGGGCTCGCCTTCCTGATCGCGCAGCTGTACGAGTACCTGCGCGCAGGCTTCAACACGAGCGACGGCGCCTTCCCGACGATCTTCTTCTGCCTCACCGGCCTGCACAGCTGCCACGTGTTCATCGGGCTCGCGATCCTCGCATTCATGACGATCCGAGCTTTCCGCGGGCACTTCTCCGCCGAGAGCCACCACGGCGTCGAGATCGGCGGGATCTACTGGCACTTCGTCGACGTGATGTGGATCGTCGTCTTCACGACGGTCTACATCCTCTGACGCGCGGGTAGGGAGCGGGAGAGATGCGCAACCCGCTCCGCAGCGAGGCCGAGGCGTATCGCTTCCTCGGCGTGGTGATCGTCGGCGCCGTGGTGATCATCGTGGCCGCGGTCATCAACAAATGGCTCGGCGTCGCGGTCGCCGTGCTTGTCTTCGCGGGGCTCGTCTGGTGGCTGCGGAAGGAGCCGGTGCCCGGCGCGGCCGATCATGCGCCGGTGCTCGCCTCCTCGACACCGCCGGGAACGCGTCGCGTGCTCGTCCTCGCGCTCCCCGGGACGGAAAGCGTCGCTGTGCCGGACGGCGCCGACGTGCTCGTCGTCGTGCCGGCGGTCTCCGGCCAGGTCGAGGCGCTCACGGGCTCCGTGGACGGCCGGCGTGCCGACGCCGAGGCGACCGCGGCGGCGCTCGAGGCGCGGATGCCGGGCGCGCGGGTGGAGGTCGGCGCGGACGATCCGGCGCTGGCGGTCGAGGACGCGCTGCGCGTGTTCGGCGCGGACGAGGTGCTCGTCGCAGGCGACGCCGAGCTGCTCGGGACGATCCGCGACCGGGTCGCGCTGCCCGTGTCCCAGGTCTAGGCGTTCGTTACTTCTTGCCGGCGGACGAGGAGACGTACTTCGCGACCGCGTTGATCTGCGCCACGCTCAGCGTGTCCT
>DASXJG010000012.1:0-12833 GCA_036497525.1 Gaiellaceae bacterium | reverse complement strand
GCCGCCCGCGCGGCGCGCACGCATCGGCGCGTCTACGTCACCGGCTGCGCTGCCAACCTCGCCGGCGACCCGTTCGCCGGACTGCCCGCCAACGTCGTCGTCGTCCCGCGCCGGAGCGAGGAGACGCCCGACTTCGTCGCCCGCGACGTCGGCGCGATCGGCTGCGTCCAGGCGGACGCCCGCCTCGACCGCGTCCGCGCCTTCGTCAAGGTGCAGGACGGGTGCTCGTTCTCGTGCCGCTTCTGCGTCATCCCGCTGGTGCGTGGAGCGTCGAGGAGCCGCACCGCCGAGGCGGTTCTCGGCGAGATCCGCCGCCGCGTCGCGCAGGGCCACCGTGAGGTCGTGCTCACCGGCATCAACCTCGGCTGCTACCGCGACCGCGCCGCCGGCTACCGCCTGCCGCGGCTCGTGCGCGAGGTCGGCGCGACGCCGGGCCTCGAGCGGCTCCGCCTCTCTTCGATCGAGATCAACCACGTGGACGACGAGCTCGTCGCGGCCCTTCGCGAGACTCCGGCGGCGAGCCGGCACCTCCACGTGCCGCTCCAGTCGGGCGACGACGCAGTCCTGCGCGCGATGGGCCGCCGCTACTCCGCCGGCGCGTATCTGCGCCGGCTCGCCCCGCTGCAGGAGGAGTTCAACCTCACGAGCGATGTCATCGTCGGCTTCCCGGCCGAGGACGAGCGGGCATTCGAGCGAACGCTCGCCGTCGCCGAGGAAGCCGGCCTGACGAAGGTGCACGTCTTCCCGTACTCGCCCCGACCCGGTACCGGCACCGCCGCCGAGGATCCCGTGCCGCCGCAGGTGAAGAAGGAGCGGAGCGCTCGGCTGCGCGCGGCCTCGCACTCCGCCTGCCTCGCGCACTGGCGCTCGAAGCTCGGCCGCGACGATCTCGTGCTCGTCGACCGGACCGGCCGGGGCTACGGCGACGACTACTCGCCCTGGCTCGTGCCGGAGTCGATGCCGGTCGGCGAGCTCGTCCGCGTTCGCGGCGCCGCCGTCTCGGAGGAGGGGATACTCGCCGCATGAACGACGAGTGTCTCTTCTGCAAGCTCTATCGCGATGGCGACCATGTCGCCTCTACGGAGGGTTTCGTCGTGATCCGCGACATCAATCCGCAGGCTCCCGTGCACCTCCTCGTCATCCCGGAGCATCACATCGACTCCTTCCGCGAGATTGCGGAGTTCTCCGCGGACGAAGACAAGCGGATGCTCGACTTCATCGCAGAGGTCGCTGCACGCGAGGGGTTGACCGATTACCGTGTCGCGGTCAATGTGGGCCCGAGCGCGGGCCAGACGGTCTTCCACCTCCACTGGCACATCAAAGGCGGCTGGGCGTGACGCTGATCGAGGAGATCGAGGACGAGCTGAAGGACGCCATGAAGGCGCGTGACGCCGAGCGTCGCGACGCCTTGCGCCTGATCCTCAACTCGCTCAAGAGCTCGCAGAAGGAGCTACAGCGGCCGCTGAGCGAGGAGGAGGAGCTGCAGGTGCTCCAGCGCGAGCGGAAGCGGCGCGTCGAGGCGGCCGAGGCGTTCCGGACCGGCGGCCGCGAGGAGCAGGCGGTCGCGGAGGAGCGCGAGCTCGATGTGCTCGAGGAGTTCATGCCCGAGCCGCTGTCCGAGGACGAGATCGACGAGATCGTCGACGACGTCATCGCCGAGGTGGGCGCCACCTCGATGGCCGACCTGGGCCGCGTGATGGCGGACGTGATGCCGCAGATCGCCGGCCGCGCGGACGGCTCACAGGTCAGCCAGATCGTCCGCGAGAAACTGGCCTAAAGAGCCAGGTCTCGGTATGTCCAGGCCGCACACCGAGCGTGGTTGCGTGACTGACGCCGCGACGGGACATGGCTCGGCATCCGTTACCGAGACAGGTCCGGAAGAGACGCGGGTCGGGCGCTACGGAACGCGGCGGGCGCCGACGAGGGCGGAGGCGTAGTAGCCGGAGAGCGACGCGATCTGGACGACCGTTCCCGTGTGCGGGGCGTGCACGAACTGGCCGTTGCCGATGTAGATCCCGACGTGGCCGAGCCCGTCGAAGAAGACGAGGTCTCCCGGCTGGATCTGCGACATCGAGATCGGCTCGGTCGCGCTCCACTGCGCGACCGTGTAGTGCGGCAGTGAGATTCCGAGCCGCCCGTAGACGTACATCACGAGGCCGGAGCAATCGAAGCCGCTCGGGCTCGAGCCGCCCCACACGTACGGGACGCCGAGGTACTGGAGGGCGATCGACGCCGCCTGGGGGTGGCCGACGCCGGGGTTCGCGACCGGCACGCTCACCGGTGGCGCCGCGACGCCGGTGGTGGACGTCGGCGGCGGGGCCGTCGTCTGCGCCTGCTGAGCCGCGGCCTTCCGCGCAGCCGCCTGCGCCTCGATCTGAGCTCTCAGCCGCGCCTGGGCCTCGGCCCTGAGGCGGGCCTCCCGCTCGGCCTCCTGCTGCTGGAGCTGCTGGATCGAGCTGTGGATCGACGCGAGCAGCTGCCTCTGGCGTGCCAGCGCCGAGTTGATCTCGCTTCTCTTCGTGGCCAGCGAGGCGACGGTCGCCTCGCGCTCGTGCTTCAGCTTCGTGAGCTGCTCCTGACGGCGCTGCACGTTTTGCTCGAAGCGTTGCGCCTGCTGACTCAGCGCGGAGTCCTGATTCGAGAGCACCTGCGCCGACTCGGCGCGGTCGATCATCTGGGAGAGGCTCTTCGCGCCTGCGATCACGTCGATATAGCTCGGCGAGCCGTTCACGTAGAGCGAATAGACCCGGCTCATGAGCCGCTTCTGCGCGACACGGAGGTTGCCCCGTGCCACGTGGAGGGCGAACTCGTTCCTGCGCAGGCTCGCCTTCACGCGCAGGAGCTCGAGCTGGGCGCTGTCGTACTCCTGGATGACCGTCTCCAGGTTGCGGCCGATCTGGTTGATCTCCGCCACGACGGTCTTCGCGTGCGCCTGCTCGGCCCGGATCTGCGGCGTCGGATGCGCCCGCGCGGCGGTCGCCGCGATCGAGGCGAGGGCGAGCGTGCAAAGGAGGGCGAGTCCGATTCGGCGCATAAAAACGTCGTAGAAAGACGACCCGAAGGCGGAGACGCTAGCGCATGGGGCCGACGGAGTCACGTTCGTGCTCGACGCTACGAACCCTTGTTCCCCCGTTTCCGACAGGTGAGGAGCCGCCGCCGACCCGCCTACACTGACCGCGTGCAGGCCGTTTTGGACGTCTCGAACGAGGTCGCGGCGGAGCTCGCGGGAATCGGCGACGGAGTGCTGCACGCGCTCCGCGACCGGCTCGGGTGCACCGTGAACCTGCGCGGAAACCGGCTCACGCTCGCCGGCGACGACGTGAAGGTCGCCGAGGCGCAGGCGGTCGTCGAGGAGCTCGTCGAGCTCGTCGAGGGCGGCCAGGAGATCGGCGCCGGCACGGTGGACACGATCCTGAGCGCCATCGACCAGGCCGAGGACGTGCGCGAGATCTTCGAGGACGTCGTCTGGTCGCACCGCGGCAAGCGGATCACGCCGAAGACGGTGATGCAGAAGCGGTACGTCGACGCGATCCGCGACTGCACGGTCACCTTCGGGATCGGCCCCGCCGGGACGGGGAAGACGTACCTCGCGATCGCACTCGCCGTCGCGGCGCTCTCCGAGCGGCAGGTCGGGCGGATCATCCTCACGCGCCCTGCGGTCGAGGCGGGCGAGCGGCTCGGCTTCCTCCCCGGCGACGTGCTCGCCAAGGTCGATCCGTACATGCGCCCGCTCTTCGACGCGCTCTACGACACGATGGACCCGGAGAAGCTCAACACGTTCATGGAGCGCGGAACGATCGAGGTCGCTCCGCTCGCATTCATGCGAGGCCGGACCCTCAACGACAGCTTCGTGATCCTCGACGAGGCGCAGAACACGTCGCCCGAGCAGATGCAGATGTTCCTCACCCGGCTCGGCTTCGGCTCGAAGATGGTCGTCACCGGTGACGTGACGCAGGTCGACCTGCCGCGGGAGCAGGCCTCCGGGCTGATCCAGGTACGCGACATTCTCGCCTCGGTCGACGGGATCGCCTTCGTCGAGTTCACCCACCAGGACGTCGTCCGTCACAAGCTCGTGCAGCGCATCGTCGAGGCGTACAAGCGCCACGCCGAGTCCACCGGGACGCAGCGGAGCCGGTGATCGAAGTCGAGGTGGACAACCGCTCGGGCTCGAAGGTGGACGAGGCGGCTGCGGTCGAGCTCGCCAGGGACGTGCTCGCGGGAGAGGGCGTCGAGGCCGGGGAGTTAGGGCTCGCCTTCGTCGGTTCCGAGGAGAGCCGCACGTTGAAGCGGGAGCACCTCGGCGTCGACGAGGCGACCGACGCGCTCGCCTTTCCGATCGACGGGCTCGCGGCGCTTCCCGAGGGGATGCCACGCCAGCTAGGCGACGTCGTCGTCTGCCCCGACGTGGTGGGCGACGAGTGGCGCGGGCCGCTGGTGCACGCGCTCCTCCACCTCGTCGGCTACGACCACGGGCCGGAGATGGAGGCGCGCGAGGCGGTGTACGCCGCGTGACCGTCACGCCGCTGCCGCGCGGGTCCGAGGACGACGAGCAGCCCGAGCGGCCGGTGCGCCGCCCTGCGCCGCCGGCCCCTGGCCGGGCGCCGTCGCTGCTCGACAGCTTCAACTACGCGTTCGAGGGGATCATCCACGTGCTCCGGACGCAGCGGAACCTCCGCATCCATTTCCTCGCCGCGATTCTCGTCTTCGGAGCCGCGATCGCCGTCGGCGTCACGCGGATCCAGTTGATCGCGCTCGTGCTCGCGATCGCCTTCGTGCTCGTCGCGGAGATGCTGAACACGGCGATCGAGGGGGTGATCGACGTCTCGACCACGTCCTTCGACCCCAACGCGAAGCTCGCCAAGGACATCGCCGCCGGCGCCGTCCTGATCGCCTCGATCACCGCGGTAGCCGTCGGCTACCTCGTCTTCGAGAGCGCAGCGGGGCATCGGGCCACGCACGTGCTCGACCGGGTGCGGCACGGGCCGGCCGAGATCACGCTCGTCGCACTCGTTCTCGTCGTGTTCCTCGTCATCGCGACGAAGGCGTGGACCGGGCGTGGCACGCCGCTCCGCGGCGGTCTCCCGTCGGGCCATGCCGCGCTCGCCTTCGCAGGCTGGGTCGCGGTCACGTACCTCGTCGGCGACCAGCACCGGTTCGTCGTGTCCTCGCTGACGCTGATCATGGCGCTCCTCGTCGCGCAGACTCGGGTCGAGTCGGGAATCCACTCGACGCTCGAGGTCGCGTACGGCGGTGCGCTCGGCGCCCTCACCACCCTCGTCGTGTTCCAGCTGATCGGATGAGCGACTTGCTCGACGAGCAGAAGCGCTACTACGCCGAGCGGGCGCCGGAGTACGACGACTGGTGGTTCCGTCGAGGGCGCTACGAGCTCGAGCCCGAGGCGCTCGCGCGCTGGCAGGAGGACATCGCCGAGGTCGAGACAGCGCTGGACGCGTTCGCGCCGCGCGGCTCCGTACTCGAGCTCGCCGCCGGGACCGGCATTTGGACGCGCAAGCTCGTCGGGCTCGCCGACCGGGTCGTCGCGGTCGACGCGAACGCGGAGACGCTCGCGCTCAACACTTCCGATGCCGAGCTGGTCCAGGCCGACGTGTTCGAGTGGGAGCCGGAGGAGCCGGTCGACGTCGTCTTCTTCTCCTTCTGGCTCTCGCACGTGCCTGAGGCCCGGTTCGACGAGTTCTGGGCACTCGTCCGGTCGGCAGTGCGCCCGGACGGGCGCGTCTTCCTCATCGACAGCGGCGCGGGTGACACTGCCCACACGGGGACGGATCGCGCCGGAGAAGAGGAGACACGGTCGCTGTCTGACGGCCGCAGCTTCCGTATCGTCAAGCGGCGCTGGCCACCCCTCGAGCTCGCCGAGCGCGTACGACTCCTCGGCTTCGACCTCCAGCTGCGTGACTCGGGGAACGGGCATTTCGTATACGGCGGGGGAGGTCTCGCATGACAGCGGAGGAGCTGCTCGCCCTCGCGGACGCCGCGGCGGCCAACGCGTACGCGCCCTACTCCAACTACCACGTCGGAGCCGCCGTCCTCGCGCGCGACGGCCGCGTCTTCGTCGGCGCGAACGTCGAGAACGCGGCGTATCCGCTCGGGATCTGCTCCGAGCGCTCGGCGATCGCGAAGGCGGCGAGCGAGGGGCTCAAGCCGGGCGACGTGGAGGCGATTGCGATCACTGCCTCGCCCTGCGGCGGCTGCCGCCAATGGCTCCACGAGTGGCGGTTCGACGAGGTCCACTTCCGGCGCGACGACGGGACCGTGGCGACGTACCCGCCCGACGACCTGCTGCCGGAGACGTGGGACCTGCCCTGATCTCCGTCCGGAGCGCTCGCCGCGGGGACTTCGAACGTTTGCGCGAGCTCACGTTCGAGTCGAAGGCGCACTATGGCTACGACCGGGACTTCGTCCGCCGCTGGGCCGAGGGGCTCACGTTCGAGACCGAGGAGGAACGGTGGGTCGCCGAGGCCGACGAGCAGATCGTCGCCTGGGCCGCGCTGGCACCGCCGGGGGCCGGGATCGCCGTCCTCGACGACCTCTGGGTGGATCCGGCCTGGTTGGGCCGTGGGGTCGGCAGCAGGCTCTTCGGCATCGCCGCCGATCGCGCACGCGAGCTCGGCGCCGAGCGGCTCGAGTGGGGTGCGGAGGAGAACGCGCTCGGCTTCTACTCGAAGGTGGGCGGCCACCTGGTGCGCACCTACCTCACCGAGTGGGGGCGCGAGGGACAGTGGTACGGGATGGACTTGTGAGGTCGGGAATCGTTGCCGTCGCCGGGCGGCCGAACGTGGGCAAGTCGACGCTCGTGAACGCGATCTGCGGCGGCAAGGTCGCGATCGTCTCGGACAAGCCGCAAACGACGCGCCGCCGCATCTTCGGGATCGCGAACGGCGACGACTACCAGCTCGTACTCGCAGACCTACCGGGCTTCCAGCGTCCGCTCGACGAGCTCACCGAGCGGATGCAGAAGACGGTCGACTCTGCGTTCGAGGAGGTCGAAGCCGTCCTCTTCGTCCTCTCCGCGCGCGAGCGCATCGGCGCGGGCGACCGCTTCATCGCCTCGCGCGTCTTCGGGCTCGGCGTTCCGGTCGTGATCGCGCTCAACAAGGTCGACCGCCTCAAGGCGGGGCACATCGCCACACAGATGAACACCGCTTCGAGGCTGGGGAACTTCCATGCGCTTCATCCGGTCAGCGCGAAGACCGGCGACGGCGTGGGGGAGCTCCGCGACGAGCTGGTCGGGCTGCTTCCGGAGGGGCCGCTCTACTTCCCGCAGGAGCAGCGCACGGATCTGTCGGAGGAGCTGCAGGTCGCCGAGCTGATCCGCGAGAAGGCGCTCGGGTTGACGCGGGACGAGGTGCCGCACGCGATCTCGGTCGAGATCGAGGAGGTCGAGGAGAAGGTCTTGCGCGCGTCGATCCTCGTCGAGACCGAGTCGCAGAAGCAGATCCTCGTCGGCAAGGGCGGCGCGATGGTGAAGGACATCGGGACGCGCGCGCGCCCGGAGATCGAGGCACTGCTTGGCCACTCCGTCTTCCTCGAGCTCAAGGTGAAGGTGCGCCCGCGGTGGCGCCGCGACGCCGCCACGCTCGAGCGGCTCGGCCTCTAGGAGAGTCAGCCGGTGGTGGTGCAAGCCGGGCCGCCGTGAGTGGCGGTCCAGGCCTTGAGCGCGCGGATCCGAGCCGCCGCCAGCGTGATCCGGGCACGCAGGCGCGGCATCTCCGGCGCGTCCGCAAGAAGCGTCGCGTAGCCCCGCTCGCTGGCGCTCTCGGCGCCGAAGATGAGCAGGTCGGAGCCGGCGAGCATGGCTCGCGTCGCGGTGTGCGGGATCCGGTCCGCCGCCGGCGCCGTGAGCGAGTCGGTCACCGTCACGCCCTTGAAGCCGAGCGTCTGGCGCAGCAGCCCGGTCGCGATCTTGCTCGAGAACGCGGCCGGCTTCCCGGATGCGTCGAGGTTGGGGTAGACCGCGGTCGAGAGCATCACGAGCTTCACGCCTGCCTTGATCGCGCTCTCGAACGGGAGCAGGCCCTGGCGGAGCTTCCAGGCCGCGGCGCGGATCACGATCCGGCCGTGGTCGGTGTTGCCGCTTGCGAGACCGAGCCCGGGGAAGTGCTTGGCGGTGGCGGCGATCCCGTTCGTCTGGAGGCCGCCGACGAACGCGTGCGCCAGCGTCGCGTTCCACGAGCGCGAGCGAGAGAAGGCGCGCGAGCCGAGGAAGCTGTGCGCCGAGCTCGGCGTGTCGACGACCGGGGCGAGGTCGACGTCGATCCCGACGGCGTGAAGGGACGAGGCCGCGCCTGCCGCCTGAGCATGCGCGTCGGCCGCGTTCGACATGTAGGCGGGCGCTTCGGTCGGAGGCGCCCAGTAGAGCCGCCGGACGAGGCCCCCCTCCTGGTCGACGGCGACCAGGAGCGGCTCGCCGCGCGTGCACGCGGCCTGCTGCAGCTTCGCCGTCACGGCGGCCGCGGTGCTCTCCGAGAGCCAGCCGTTGCCGAGCAGGACGACGCCGCCCATCTTCCCGTTGCGGATGCGGGTCAGGAACCTCGCCGACGGCGGCGCCGTGAGCGTCCCCATCACGGTCTCGGCCGCGTCGGAGAACCCGGTCGCCGCCGCGCTCTTATCGGCCGCCGCCTCCGAATTGCCCGGCCCGGGCTTGACGCATGCCGTCACGACGGCCACCGCCGCCACGATCGCAACTGCGGCCAGAGCCCTCTTCATCGGGAACAGGGTAGCCCCCGCAGTGCTCGAACCCACGTCCCGCTCTACACTCATCACATGGCTCAGGCGCCGGTACTTCCCGCAGGGTTCGAGCTGCCCCTCGAAGCGCGTCTGCCGCGCATCGGCGCGGTCGACGAGGTCGGGCTGGAGGAGCGCGCGGCGTCGCTCGCGAAGCGTTCGATCAAGCGCGAGTCGAAGGTCTGGGCGCTCCGGCTCGCAATCCGGACGACCGACCTCACGACGCTCGAGGGATCGGACACGCCCGGAAAGGCGGCGGCGGTCGCGTCGAAGGCTCGGCGGCCTGACCCCTCGGATCCGTCGGTCCCGCCGGTCGCCGCGGTTTGCGTCTACCCGAACCTCGTGCCCCCGGTCCGGGAGCGACTGGTGGGGAGCGACGTCAAGGTGGCGGCTGTTGCCACCGGCTTCCCGTCGGGCCAGTATCCGACGGCAGTGAAGGTCGCCGACGTCCGGTCGGCCATCGAGCTGGGAGCGGACGAGATCGACATGGTCATCGACCGCGGCGCCTTCCTCTCCGGCCGCTACGCGAAGGTCTACGACGAGATCGTGCAGGTGAAGGAGGCGTGCGGTGTCGCCCACCTGAAGGTGATCCTCGAAACCGGGGAGCTCGGGACGTACGACAACGTGCGGCGCGCGACGCTGCTCGCAATCGCCGGTGGGGCGGACTTCGTCAAGACGTCCACCGGGAAGATCGCGCCGGCGGCGACCCTGCCGGTTGCGCTGTGCATGCTCGAGGCGATCCGGGACGTCTACGAGGAGACCGGCCGCCGGATCGGCTTCAAGGCGGCGGGCGGGATCCGGCAGGCGAAGCAGGCGGTGCAGCACCTCGTGCTCGTGCACGAGACGCTCGGCCCGGAGTGGCTGACGCCCGACCTGTACCGGCTCGGAGCATCGTCGCTCTTGAACGACATCCTGATGCAGCTGCGCAAGGAGCGCACCGGCGCCTACCAGAGCGGCGACTACTTCACGCTGGACTGAAGATGCACGATTCCGTGACGAAACTGACACACCGTCGAGACTCCAGCGCGCCTAAGCTCGCCCCCTCCCAAGAGGGTGGGGGGTGGGTTTGGGGAACGCGCCCGCTGAGCCCCGCACCTGTCCGGCGGGTACGTGCCGGGAGCAGGCATGGCTGAGCTCGACAAGGCGCAGCGCGAGGTCGGCGTCCCCGGCGACTGGACGTACGCGAGCGCCCCCGAGTCTCGCGACATCGTCCACATCGACGACCGCTACGGCTACTTCGTCGGTGGCAAGTGGCTCGAGGCCTCGGAGACCTACGAGACGATCGCACCGCGCGACGAGGAGCCGCTCGCAGCGGTCGGCCAGGCCACGGCTGAGGACGTCGGCCGCGCCGTCGCCGCGGCCCGCGAGGCGTTCGCCGACGGCTGGTCGTCGCTCCCGGGCTCCGAGCGCGCCAAGTTCCTCTTCCGTATCGCGCGCCTCCTCCAGGAGCGCTCGCGCGAGTTCGCCGTGCTCGAGTCGCTCAACGGCGGCAAGCCGATCAAGGAATCGCGCGACGTCGATCTTCCGCTCGCCGCGGCGCACTTCTTCTACTACGCCGGCTGGGCGGACAAGCTCGAGTACGCGTTCCCCAACCGGCGCCCGCGGCCCGTCGGGGTCGCCGGCCAGATCATCCCGTGGAACTTCCCGCTCCTCATGCTCGCGTGGAAGGTCGCGCCTGCGCTCGCGTGCGGCAACACCGTCGTCCTCAAGCCCGCCGAGACGACGCCGCTCACGGCGCTCCTCTTCTGCGACATCCTCCGCCAGGCCGAGCTGCCGCCCGGCGTCGTCAACATCGTCACCGGCGACGGGCGCACCGGCGCCGCGATCGTCGAGAGCGAGGACGTCGACAAGATCGCCTTCACCGGCTCGACCGAGGTGGGGAAGGAGATCCAGCGCCGGCTCGCGGGCAGCGGCAAGCGACTCACGCTCGAGCTCGGCGGCAAGGCCGCGAACATCGTCTTCGACGACGCCGCCCTCGACCAGGCGGTCGAGGGGATCGTCAACGGCATCTACTTCAACCAGGGCCACGTCTGCTGCGCCGGCTCGCGCCTGTTCGTCCAGGAGTCGATCTACGAGCCGCTCGTCGCGAAGCTTCAGCGCCGCCTCACGACGCTGCGCGTCGGCGACCCGCTCGACAAGAACACCGACGTCGGGGCGATCAACTCTGCCGCGCAGCTCGAGAAGATCCAGGAGCTCGTAGCCTCCGGCGAGGAGGAGGGGGCCCAGATCTACCAGCCGCCGTGCGTCCTGCCCGAGAAGGGGTACTGGTTCGCGCCGACCGTCTTCACGAACGTCGCGCAGAGCTACCGGATCGCGCAGGAGGAGATCTTCGGACCGGTGCTGTCCGTCCTCACCTTCCGCACTCCGGAAGAGGCACTGGAGAAGGCGAACAACACGCCGTACGGGCTCAGCGCCGGCGTCTGGACGGAAAAGGGCTCGCGCATCCTCTGGATGGCGCAACGGCTCCGTGCCGGCGTCGTCTGGGCGAACACGTTCAACCGCTTCGACCCGGGCTCCCCGTTCGGCGGCTACAAGGAGTCGGGCTTCGGCCGCGAGGGCGGCCGGCACGGGCTCGAGCCGTACCTGAGGTTTGACGAATGAGCCGGTTGCCGGTCCAGAAGACGTACAAGCTGTTCATCGGTGGCGCGTTTCCGCGTAGCGAATCGGGGCGCACGTACGAGGCAGAGGGCCAGAACGTCGCGCGCGCCTCGCGCAAGGACGTCCGTGACGCCGTTCGCGCTGCGCGCGGGGCCCAGCCGAAGTGGGCAGCGGCGACCGCGTACAACCGCGGCCAGGTGCTCTACCGGGTCGCGGAGATGATCGAGACGCGCGTCGCGGAGTTCGCCGAGCTGTGCAGCGGCCGCGACGAGGTCGAGCGCTCGATCGATCGCATCGTCTGGTACGCAGGCTGGGCGGACAAGCTGCCGCAGGTGCTCGGCGGCTCGAATCCCGTCGCAGGCCCGTACTTCAACTTCACCGTGCCGGAGCCGACGGGCGTGGTCGCCGTGCTCGCGCCCGAGGAGCCGCCGCTGCTCGGCCTCGTGACGCGCCTTCTGCCGCCGCTCGTCGGCGGGAACGCCGTCGTGGCCGTCGCCTCCGAGGTGCGGCCGCTTGCCGCGATCGAGCTGGCCGAGGCGCTCGCCACGAGCGACGTCCCCGGCGGCGTCGTCAACCTCCTCACCGGGCAGCACGGCGAGCTCGCGCCGGTACTCGCCTCGCACATGGACGTGAACGCAATCGATCTCTGCGGCGCCGACGGCGACGGCCCGGAGCTCGAGCGGCTCGCGGCCGAGAACGTCAAGCGCGTTGTGCACGGTCGCGCCGACGTCCAGAGCCCCTGGGAGATCTCCTCGTTCCTCGAGCTCAAGACCGTCTGGCACCCGCTGGGTCTGTGAGTTCGCCAGAATCACGCCTGATGACCGCTGCTCGCCGCTTCAGTCATGCCATCGCCGAGGGCGACGGCATCTCCGTGATCGCCGCGGTCGAGGACGCCGACGCGGCGCGAGCCGCGGAGGCCCAGCGCGCCGAGGCCCTCCTCGTCGTGCGCGACCCGGCGACGGTGCGGGAGGCGACGGTGCTGCCGATCCTCTGGCGGGCCGAGGCGGATCTCGAGCGTGCCGCCGAGGTGGCGGACGCCGTGATCCTCGCGCTCAGCGGCGAGGAAGGAGAGGAGATCCGCGAGCAGCAGCGGCACCACCAGGCGCTTGCTCTCGGACTCGACTGCGCAGTCGAGGTGCGGAGCGAGGAGGAGCTCGAGCGGGCCCTCGACATCCTCGACCCCGAGATTTTCCTGCTCGTCCCGCCGCGCGGGGATTCGTCCGAGCGGCTCGAGGCCGTGCTCGAGCTCCTCTCCGAGGTGCCGGCGGGCAAGCTGGCGATCGCCGACCTCGCGGTGACGACGGAGGACGAAGTGCAGGAGCTCGAGCGGGCGGGAGTCGACGCGGTGATCGTCCATGCGGCCGACGTCTCGCCGCTCGTGGGCGACGCGCCGCCCGAGGTCTGAAGAAACGCCGCTGACCGAGGGCGCGCCTGAGTCAGCCGAAGAAGGCGCGTGCGACGTCGTACCACTGGCGCGGCACGACCTTCAGCTC
>DASXJG010000011.1:0-29348 GCA_036497525.1 Gaiellaceae bacterium | reverse complement strand
CCCGCGATCGCGCCCGTGCCGTTGAAGGCGTAGAAGTAGAGGCCGATGATCCGGCCGCGCAGCCGGTCCGGGGCGGCGAGCTGCAGGCTCGCGTTCGAGTTCGCCGACCACGCCGTGAAGCCCGCGCCGATGAGGAAGAGCAGGGCGCCGGCCAGGATCGCCGAGTGGACCGGGGCGAGGAGGAGCTCGCTACCCGTGAAGATCACCGCCCCGGCGAGCAGCACCTTGATCGACGCGCGTCCCAGAGACGCGGCCGCCAGGGCGCCAAGCAGCGCGCCCGCGCCGAAGACGGCCGACAGGAGCCCGTATGTGTAGCTGTGCCCATGCAGCGTGACCTTCGCCAGCACCGGCAGCGTGACGTTGAAGTTGAAGCAGAACGTGCTGAGCACGAAGGTCAGCGCGAGGATCACGAGCATCCTCGGCTGGCGACGCACCCAGGCGAGCCCCTCGCGCGTCCCGGCGAGGATCTGCGGCCTCTCGAACTTCTCGAGTGGGAAGAACTCCGAGACCCGCATTGCCAGCAGCCCGATCAGGACGGCGAGGAAGCTGACCGAGTTGACGAGGAAGCAGATGCCGGCGCCGGCGACGAGGATGACGCCCGCAACCGCCGGGCCGAAGATCCGCGAAGCGTTGAACAGCGTCGAGTTGAGGGCGATCGCGTTCGGGAGGTCGTCGCGTCCCACCATCCGGTAGGTCAGCTGCTGGCGCGACGGGACGTCGAGCACGAGCACCGTGCCGTTCAGGAAGGCGATCGTGTAGAGCATCCACGGCTCCGCGAAGCCGCCGAGCGCGATCCAGGCAAGCGCTGACGCGAAGACGAGCTGCGCGACCTGCGTCGCGATCACGGTGCGGCGCGCGTCGAGTCGGTCGGTCAGGACGCCCGCGAACAGGCCGAACGCCATGTACGGCAGGAACTGTGCGAACGCCATCACGCCGACGTCGAACGGCGAGTGCGTCAGCTGGAGGACGTACCAGCCCAGCGCGATCCGCTGCATCCACGAGCCGGTCTGGGAGACGATCTGGCCGCCGAAGAAGAGGCGGTAGTTGCGGTAACGGAGGCTGTGGAACGTGCGCCGTGCGGCCCGGGTCACGCGCGTCTTTCTTCGGCTTCGAGCAGCCGCGCGAGCGGCTCCACCGCCGCTCCCACCGCAGCGAGCTCGGCCGGCGTGAGGGCGCCGAGACGGCTCGCAAGCCAGGCGGTGCGGCGGGAGCGGACACGGCGGAGCGTGCGCTGGCCGTCCTCGGTAAGCGTCAGTCCCACGCAGCGGCGATCGGTCTCGCTCTGCGTGCGCGCGACGAGGCCGTCGCGCTCGAGCCGCGAGACGCGCTTCGACATCGCGGCGGTCGAGACGCGCTCGTCCGCGGCAAGCTCCCCGACGGTGACGCCGGGTGCGTACTTGATCGAGACGAGCAAGGTCACCTGGTGAGGCGAGACGCCTCCGATCCGCTCGCGGCGCAGCTCACGCGCAAGCCCGAGCAGGGTGGGGCGGAGCTGGTCGGCTGCGGCCATCGCGTCGATCTGCTGCTTCGTCGCCTGAGACATTCCATAACCAGGTTAGCAAAACATGTAACCAAGCTAACGGTTTCCTTACAGGTCGTCTCCGAGCCAACCCCTTTTCGTCGAACTCCGTACGATGCCGCCTACGCACCAGGCGTCATGCTCGTCAAGGTAGTGAAGAGGAGGTAACTGAAATGTCTGGCCGTTTCACCGGGCTGCTTCTAGGCGCCGCAGCCCTTGCACTGGTCGTGATCGGCTTCGCCGGCGCGTCGAGCGCGACAACACAGGTCAAGAAGCAGCCGAGGATCGCCAAGGAAGTCCCGTCCAAGATCCGGAGCAAGGGGACGCTCACGGTCGCCACCGACGCGACGTATGCCCCGATGGAGTTCTTTGCGTCCAACGGGAAGACCATCGTCGGCGTCGACGCAGACCTCGCGAAGGCGCTCGGGACGGTCCTCGGGCTGAACTTCAAGGTCGTCAACGGGACCTTCGCCACGATCATCCCCGGCCTGGCCTCGGGCAAGTACGGCGTCGGCATGTCGTCCTTCACGGACACGAAGGCACGGCAGAAGAAGGTCGACTTCGTCACCTACTTCGTTGCCGGCACCTCCTTCTACGTGAAGGCGGCCGGCGGCCCGAAGATCACCGGCCTCTCGTCGCTGTGCGGCAAGACCGTCGCCGTCGAGAACGGGACGACCCAGCAAGCTGACGCGACGGCGCAGAGCAAGAAGTGCAAGAGCGCCGGCAAGTCCGCCGTGAAGGTCTCCGCTTTCAACGACCAGAACCAGGCGAACCTGGCGTTGTCCAGTGGTCGGGCGCAGGTCGGCATGGCCGATTCGCCGGTGGCCGCGTACATCGCCAAGCAGTCACACGGGCAGTTCAAGCTCAGCGGCAAGTCGTACGGGACGGCGCCCTACGGGATCGCCCTGCCGAAGCACAACGGCATGGCGAAGCCGATCCTCGACGCGATGAAGTACCTGATGAAGAGCGGCGCGTACCACAAGATCCTCGCCAAGTGGGGCGTCCAGAGCGGCGCCATCTCCAACCCGAAGATCAACGGCGCAATCAGCTGACATAACTCCGGGCGGGCCCGCTTCGGCGGTCCCGCCCGAGGAAATCAAGGCGATCCCGGTTCGCCACCCGGGCCGATGGATCGCGGGCGTGATCGTCGCCTTCCTGGCTGTCGCCGTCATCGGCTCGATGGTGGAGAACAAGCGCTTCGAGTGGGGCGTGGTCCGCCACTATATGACGGACCCCACGATCCTTCGCGGCCTCGTCACGACGCTCGAGCTGACCGCGCTCTCGATGGTCATCGGCATCGCCCTGGGGGTTGTCCTCGCGGTGATGCGCCTGTCGCCGAACCCGCTCGTCGCGGGGCTGGCGTGGGTCTACATCTGGCTGTTCCGCGGCACGCCCGTCCTGGTGCAGATCTTCTTCTGGTTCAACATCGCGGCGGTCTACCCGAGGTTCGGGCTGGGTCTTCCCTTCGGCGGGCCGCAGGTCGCGCACCTGAACTTCACGACCTTGATCACGCCGTTCATCGCAGGAGTGCTTGCGCTCGGCCTGAACGAGGGCGCCTACATGGCCGAGATCATCCGCGCGGGGCTCATCTCCGTCGACGAGGGGCAGACCGAGGCTGCGCATGCGCTCGGCATGTCGCGTCTCCTGACCATGCGTCGGATCGTCCTTCCCCAGGCGATGCGCGTGATCGTGCCGCCGACCGGCAACGAGACGATCTCGATGCTCAAGACGTCGTCGCTCGTGAGCGCGATCGCGGTCGTCGACCTCCTCTACGCCGCTCAGATCATCTACTCGCGCACGTACGAGGTCATCCCGCTCCTGATCGTGGCGAGCCTCTGGTACCTGATCTGCACGACCGTCCTCTCGATCGGCCAGTACTACGTGGAGCGCCACTACGCGCGCGGCGCGCGCGGACAGCAGGCCACCATGTTGGGCGTCTGGCTGAACATGACGGACATCCGGCCCTTCTTCGGGTTCCGCCGATGACCCCGATGGTCAAGGCGGAGGCGGTGCACAAGAGCTTCGGGCGGCTCGAGGTGCTGAAGGGAATCACGCTCGAGGTGCAACCCGGCCAGGTGATGTGCATCCTCGGCCCGTCGGGCTCGGGCAAGACGACGTTCATCCGCTGCATCAATCATCTGGAGAAGATCAACGCCGGCCGGCTCTGGGTCGACGGCGAGCTCGTCGGCTACCGGCAGGTGGGCGACAAGCTCCACGAGCTGCCCGATCGCGAGGTCGCTCGGAAGCGGACGGAGATCGGCATGGTCTTCCAGCGTTTCAACCTCTTCGGGCACATGACCGCGCTCGAGAACGTCGTCGAGGCGCCGATCCGCGTCAAGCGAGTGCGGAAGGACGTCGCCGTGGGCTCGGCGAAGGAGCTGCTGAACCGGGTCGGGCTCGCAGACAAGTACGACACGTATCCGTCGCAACTCTCCGGCGGCCAGCAGCAGAGGGTCGCGATCGCGCGCGCACTGGCGATGAATCCGAAGCTGATGCTCTTCGACGAGCCGACCTCGGCGCTCGACCCGGAGCTCGTGGGCGAGGTGCTCGATGTCATGCGGACGCTCGCGGAGATCGGGATGACGATGGTCGTCGTCACGCACGAGATCGGATTCGCCCGCGAGGCCGGGGACGTCGCGGTCTTCATGGACGACGGGGTCGTGGTGGAGACCGGAGACCCGCGCGAGGTGCTCGTCAACCCGCGCCACGAGCGGACGAAGGCCTTCCTCTCGAAGGTGCTTTAGGTCTAGCCGGTCATCGGCGGCGCGCCGCCGGTGTCCAGCTCGATCGGCGGAGGCTCGACGACCATCGTCTCGCGGCCCCGTCGCCGCCGCACCTCGAGCAGGACGGTGAGGACGATCGCCGCGACCGCGATCCCGATCGTCACGAGCCCGATCTGGTGGGCGGTCGTCTTTGCGTTCTCCTCCCATTCCCCGCGCAGGAACAGGTCCTGCGGGCTGTTCTGCGGGATGTTGTCGACCCCCAGTGGGTACCGGTTCGTGTGCTCCGTCGCCCAGGTTCCGAGCGGGACCACGAGTGCGACGGCGGCCGCGATGCCCGCGACGGCGGGCACGATCGAGGCGAAGCGCGAGCGGAGCAGCATCGCGATGACACCCACGAGCACGACGCCGAGCGAGACGGCGAACGCGCACAGATAGATCGTTCCCACGGTGCCCTTGGTCGGGTCGCCGAGGACGACTCCGCCGCTCTTCGCGACGGTATGGGACGGCTTGTCGAGCTTGAGCGAGAACGCCATCAGCCCGACGAAGAAGAGCGGCAGGGCGAGAATCCCCGCGACGGCGAGCGGCGCCTTGGACGCTCCGCGGAGCCGGCTCACAGCCGCCCCGCCTCCAGCACGCGTGCGAGGAACTCGCGCGTCCGCTCTTCGCGGGGCGACGAGAAGATCTGTTCCGGGGTTCCCTCCTCGCGGATGACACCCGCATCGAGGAAGCAGACCTTGCTCGCGACCTCACGCGCGAAGCTCATCTCGTGGGTGGCGACGATCATCGTCATCCCGGAATCCGCGAGCTCGCGGACGAGCTCGAGCACCTCGCCGATCAGCTGCGGGTCGAGGGCCGACGTGATCTCGTCGAGCAGCATCAGCTTCGGCCCGGTCGCGAGCGCGCGGACTATCGCGACGCGCTGCTGCTGACCGCCCGAGAGGCGGTCGGGGAACTCGTCCGCCTTCTCCTCCAGGCCGATCTGGCGGAGGAGAGCCCGCGCGTGGGCTTCAGCCTTGTCCCGGGAGATCCCGAGTGCCTTGCGCGGGGCGAGCGTCACGTTCTGGAGTACGGTCATGTGCGGGAACAGGTTGTAGGCCTGGAAGACGATCCCGATCTTCTGTCGCAGCCGGTTGACGTCCACCTTGGTTCCGGTGATTGTCTGGCCGTCGACGACGATCGTCCCGGCCTCGACCTGCTCGAGCAGGTTGATGCAGCGGAGGAGCGTCGACTTGCCCGAGCCCGACGCGCCGATCAGGCACACCACGTTGTGCTCGGCGACGTCGAGGTCGATCCCATGCAGGACCTCGAGGTCGCCGAAGCGCTTCGTGACGCCCTGGAGCGACACGAAGTGGCCGTTTGCGCTCATACGGCCTGCGCCCGCTCTCGCCGCTCCCGCTCCTTGATGATGTAGTCGGTGAAGCGCGCGAGCGGGATCGTGAGGAAGATGAAGAAGATCGCGGCGACCATGTACGCCGTGTCGTTCAGGTAGTTGCTCGAATAGAAGCCGGCCTGCGCGACAGCCTCCGTCAGGCCGATGATCGTGACCAGCGCGGTGTCCTTCTGCAGGCCGATGAAGTCGTTGAGGAGCGGAGGGATGACGCGCCGGATCGCCTGCGGCAGCACGACATAGCGCATCGCCTGCATGTAGCTGAGGCCGAGCGACCGCGCCGCCATCCGCTGGCTCGGATGGACCGACTCGATCCCCGCCCGATACACCTCGGTGACGTACGCGGTGTAGACGAGCGTGAGCGCGATCAGGCCGGTACGGAAGAGCGTCTGGCTCGAGAGCCCCACGTAGTTGAGTTGCGCGAACCCCTGGACGAGGAGGAGGACGAGGATGAGCGGCGTGCCGCGGAAGAAGTCCGTGTACACGATTGCCGCCGCCCGCAGAGGGACGGCCGCGCGCCCGGGCAGGCCGCGCACGATCGCCAGCAGCAGGGCGAGCACGAGAACGAGCGCCTCCGCGACGAGCATCAGCTGGATGTTGAGCTTGAAACCGTCCCAGACCTGCGGCGTCGAGCGGATGAAGTCGAGGGGGCTGAAGAACTCGTGCAGGAACTGACCCACCTCGACCTCCTCCGCGTCGTACGCCTAGCTCACGCCCGCCTTATTGCAGAACGGGGATCTTCGACGGGTCGTAACCGAACCACTGCTTCGTCAGCTTGGCGATCGTGCCGTTGCTCTTCAATGTGTTGATCGCCTTGCTGACGTCCGGGATGAGCGGGCTGTCCTTCGCGAACACCGCGCCGTAGCCCTCGTTCGTATCGATCTCGCCCACGACGCCGCCGTACGCGCCCGGCTGCTTCGCGTTCTGCGCCTCGATGATCGGGACGTCGAGGATCAGCGCCTGGCAGGCGCCCGATTGGACGGCGTCGAACGCGGCGCTCGACGACGCCGAGTACACGCGCGGCGCCTTCGACGGGCGCAGCTTGTGCTGGATCCAGTCGAGGCCGGTCGTCGCTGCCTGGGCGCACGTCTGCAGGCTCTTCAGGTCGTTGATCGAGGTTGGCTTCGTGACGCCCTTCGCGAGCAGGACGCCCTGGTTCGCGTCGAAGTACGGGGAGGAGAAGCCGATCACCTTCGCGCGCTGGGCCGTGATCGTCGTCTCCTCCATTGCGAAGTCGTACGGCTTCTTCCCGGCCAGCAGGATGGTCGCGAACGGCGCGCGCAGGAAGGTGACGTTGCTCGCGCTGATGCCGAGCTGCTTCGCGACGTCGAGGGCGAGGCCATATTCGAAGCCCGACGGATGCTTGAGCGTGGTTCCGGACAGCTGACCGTTCCAGAACGCGGGCGCCGGGACGTCGAACCCGACGACGAGCTTGCCCGCATGCAACGTCGGCGCGCCCTTGGTCGTCGCGGTGGTGGTCGGGGAGCCGCCGCCACCGCCGCAAGCGGCCAGCGTGGCGACGAGCGCTGCGACCCCTAGCAGCGGGAGAAAACGCTTCACGGATGCCCTCCTATTTGTCGAAACCAGCGAGACGACGACTCTACAACGCTCGTATGCTCGACCCGTGAGGATCCTGGTGCGTCCCCCGGCGCCGGAGGACGTCGGCTCATGGCGATCGCTTGGCTGGCGGGCGGCGCCTGATTTCGACGAGCTCGAGCGCGAGCACGAGGCTTTTCGCATCCTGCTGGCAGATGCGGGAGCCGAGGTGCTCGAGGCGCGGGGCGAGCCCGGGAACCTCGATTCGCTCTACGTGTACGACCCGGCGTTGATCGCTCCTCGCGGGGCGATTCTCCTCCGGCCGGGCAAGGAAGGGCGGCTCGGAGAGCCCGAGGCATTGCGGCCGGGCCTCGAAGCCGCCGGCCTTCCGATCGTCGGCCGGCTCGGAGTGCCGGCGACCGCAGACGGAGGCGACACGGTCTGGCTCGACGAGACGACGCTCCTCGTCGGCCGCTCCTATCGCACGAACGACGCCGGAATCGAGGAGCTGCGCACGCTGCTGCCTGACGCAGAGGTGCTCGCCCTCGACCTTCCACACGTGCACGGCCGAGCCGAGGTACTACACCTCCGCTCCCTGCTCAACCCGATCTCGCCGCGGCTTGCGGTCGCCTACGTCCCGCTCCTGCCTGCGCGCCTGGTGGAGCTCCTCGGGGAACGCGGCGTCCGCCTCGTCGAAGTTCCCGAGGAGGAGTTCGCGACGATGGGCCCCAACGTCCTCGGGCTCGACGACGGGCGACTGGCGGTGGCGCTCGCCGGCAACGCCGTCACGCGGCAACGCCTCGAAGAGGTCGGGGTCGAGGTGCTCGAATACGAAGGCGACGAGATCTCCCGCAAAGGCGACGGCGGCCCGACCTGCCTGACGCTGCCGCTGGGCTGACTCAGGTAAGGGCCGCAGCCGTCAGCGCCTGGAAGTGGCCGATCAGCTGCTCGCTGTGGCCCATCAGCACTCCCCGCTCGAGCGCGCCCGAGGCGACCCCGCGCTGCACGCCCGCGACGAGCGCCTGGTCCTCCCGCCCCACCTGGTCGTCGAAGGCCATCAGGTCGTCGATCCACGCCTGTTCGACGTCCGGGCCGAAGAAGTAGTCGAGGAAGCGGTAGGTCCGCTCGGGCGTCCGCGGCACGGTCGGGCCGATCGAGATGTTCGGCCGCCCCGGGAAGATGTTGATCTCGAGGTTCGGCCAGAGGAAGTGGAACTGCGAGCGCGGGAGCTCGTCGTCCACGGTCACCGTCCGCAGCGGGCCGTGCTGTGTCGAGTGACGCCCTTCATTCGAAAGGAGGTACGCCTCCGGCGACACGTCGATCAGCTCACTGAATCCGGGGTGGGCGACCTGGCAGTGGTAGCACTCGAGGAAGTTCTCGCAGACGATCTTCCAGTTCGCCTCGATCTCGGCCTCCCAGCGCGAGTAGTGGACGAGGGAGTCGACGTCGAGGCCGAGCTCGGCGACCTGAGCCGGCAGCGAGCCGAGCGCGTCCGCGAGGGGTTCCGCGTCAGCCGTTGCGTTGGCGAAAACGAACGGCCCCCACGTGTCGACGGCGACCGGCAGGAGGCAGAGCTCGTCTTGCGGGAAGTCCGGCTCCTCCTCGCTGCGCGGCGCCGCGCGGAGGCGGCCGTCGAGTCCGTACGTCCACGCGTGGTACGGGCACTGGAGCGTCTCGCGCGTGCCCTCGCCCTCGGCGACGACGTGGCCGCGGTGCCGGCAGACGTTGACGAGGCCACGGAGCACGCCCTCGCGGTCGCGCGTCACGACGATCGGCGTCCGGCCGGCCTCCGCGGCGAAGAAGCCGGGTTGCGCCAGCTGTCCCGTCTGCCCGACGTACTGCCACGTCGAGCCGAAGATCCGCTCCTGCTCCAGCCGCAGGATCTCCGGATCCGTGTACCAGCCGTACGGGAGTGTCGTCTCCACGGCGGCGAGCCTACCTGGCCCCTCTGGCGGGTCCAGGTAACAGATACCGAGACAGGTCCGTATTGGGCAGCCGCCTCCTGGTTGCGCGGAATCCAGTGCGGGACGCGTCCTCGCGGGACATGCCTCGGTAACGCATACAGGACGTGTCCGCGTGGGACGATGTGCTCGTGCGCGCGATGGTGCTTCACGCGGCCCGCGAGCCGTTGCGGCTCGAGGAGCTGCCCGTGCCGGAGGCCGGGCCCGGTCAGGTCCGGCTGCGCGTCTCCAGGTGCGCGGTCTGCCGCACCGATCTCCACATCGTCGACGGCGAGTTGCCGAAGCCGAAGCTCCCGCTCGTCATCGGGCACCAGATCGTCGGCCGCACGGAGGACGGGCGGCGCCTCGGCATTCCCTGGCTCGGCTGGACCGACGGGACGTGCCGCTACTGCCTGTCCGGCCGCGAGAACCTCTGCGAGACGGGCCGGTTCACGGGCTACGACTCCGACGGCGGCTACGCGGAGTGGGTCGTCGCCGACGAGCGCTACTGCCTGCCGATTCCGGAGGAGTACGACGACCTGCAGGCTGCGCCGCTCCTCTGTGCCGGACTGATCGGCTACCGGTCGCTGCGGCTCGCGGGCGACCCCGAGCGGCTGGGGCTCTACGGCTTCGGCTCGTCTGCGCACATCGTCGTCCAGGTCGCGCGCCACGAGGGACGGCGCGTGTTCGGCTTCGTCCGGCCCGGGGACGACGCAGCAGCCGCCTTCGCGCTCGAGCTCGGCTGCGAGTGGGCGGGCCCGTCGGACGAGCCAGGCCCGGAGGAGCTCGACGCGGCGATCATCTTCGCGCCTGTCGGCGCGCTCGTGCCGGCGGCGTTGCGCGCGACGGCCCGTGGCGGCGTCGTCGTCTGCGCGGGCATCCACATGAGCGACATCCCGAGCTTCCCGTACGAGCTCCTCTGGGAGGAGCGCGTCGTCCGCTCGGTCGCCAACCTGACGCGCCGCGACGGAGAGGAGTTCCTCGCCCTCGCGCCGCGCGTGCCGGTGCGGACCGAGGTCGAGGAATTCCCGTTGGAGCAGGCGAATCACGCTCTCGATCTGCTGCGCGGAGGTGAGATCCGAGGTGCCGCCGTGCTAAGAGTGAACTGATGAGCAGGCTCACCGACATCGCCCACTTCGCGTCCAGGCACCGCCGGTTGCTCGGCGTGCTTCAGATCGTGGTCCTCCTCATCTTCTTCAGCGCGCTCGGCTGGGGCTTGCGCGGCTCGTTCCACTCAGCTGCGCACGACCTCGACCAGTCCAACCTCGTCGTCTTCGTGATCGGCTGCGCCGTCGTCGCGGTTTACTACCTCGTGTTCGTCATCGGCTGGATGTGGATCCTCCGCGAATGGGGGGTCCGGCTCTCGTATCCGGCCGCATTGCGGGCGGAGATGATCTCGATGCTCGCGAAGTACATCCCCGGCGGGATCTGGACTCCGGCGGCGCGCGTCGTCGCCGCCCGGCGGGCCGGCGTCACCGACGCTGCGCTCGTCACCTCGTCGATGCTGCTCGAGGCGGGGCTCTCGGCTGTCTCGGGGGTGATTATCTTCGTCCTCAGCTTGGCGTTCGTCGACAACGTGAAGGCGCCGCTTGCGCCGCTCATCGTCTTCGGGGTCGTGATCGCGATCCTCGTCCAGCCGCGCGTCTTCCGGCCGCTGGCCCACAAGGTGCTGCGGCGGTTCGGCTACCGGCAGGATCTGCCGAACATGCGCGCACGGACGCTAAGCGCGCTTCTCGTCTTCTATGCCGGCACGTGGGTGATCGGCGGCGCCGCGCTCTGGCTGATGCTGCGGTCGGTCGGCGCCCATCCGGAAGCGGCCTCGGTCGTCTTCCTTGGGGGCGTATCCGCCGTCGGCGCGATCGTCGCCGTCCTGTTCGTCTTCGCACCGTCGGGCCTCGGGGTGCGGGAAGCCTCGATGTATGGGCTGCTGCTCGCGGTCGCCACCCCGGGCCAGGCTCTTGGCGCGGTCGCGCTGAACCGGCTTGCGATCACTATCGTCGAGCTACTCCTGCTCGTGGTCGGCGGCGCGCTTCTGCGCGGCCGGGGGCGGGAGTCGTCCGGCCCGTCGGACGTCGCCGAAGCGTCTCCCCTGTAGCGCTCGGTGCTGCTCGCTCTCGACCTCCCTCACGAGCTGTGGAGCGCGCTGTCGTTCGCGTTCGGGATGACGTGGGAGGTGCTGTGGGCGCTCATCCTTGGCTTCGGGCTCTCGGCGGCAGTGCAAGCGGTGGTGACGAAACGGGAGATGCGCCGCCTGCTGCCCGACGATTCTCCGCGCACGCTGGCCGTCGCGAGCGGCCTTGGCGCGGCGTCCTCGAGCTGCTCCTATGCCTCGGTGGCCCTCACGCGCTCGCTCTTCCGGAAGGGCGCGGACTTCACTGCGGCG
This sequence comes from Gaiellaceae bacterium, assembly GCA_036497525.1. GTDB lineage: Bacteria > Actinomycetota > Thermoleophilia > Gaiellales > Gaiellaceae > Palsa-739. The sequence continues at coordinate 17,860 of DASXJG010000011.1, read as the reverse complement.
ATGGCGTTCGAGATCGCCTCGACCAATCTCGTCGTCGAGCTCGGAATCGTGATGGCGGTACTTCTCGGCTGGCGATTCGTAGCCGGCGAGTTCGTAGGCGGGCCGCTCATGATCGTCTTTGTCGCACTGATCTTCCGCGCGTTCCTCACGCGGCGCCTCGTGGACGAGGCACATGCGGAGGCAGAGCGCGGGCGCCTCGGCTCGATGGAGGGCCACGCTGAAATGGACATGTCCGCCGGCGGCAGCGGAAGCTGGTGGCGACGGCTGCGTACTCCGGCCGGCTTCACCGCGACGGCGGACTACTTCGTCATGGACTGGGCTGCGGTCGCGCGGGACGTCTTCGGTGGGCTCCTGATTGCCGGCGCCCTCGCCGCCTGGGTGCCGAACTCGTTCTGGCAGGGGCTGTTTCTCGAGCATCACGGCACCCTCGCCAAGCTCTGGGGGCCGGTGATCGGCCCGGCCGTCGCCATGCTCAGCTTCGTCTGCTCGATCGGGAACGTGCCGCTCGCGGCCGTCCTCTGGAACGGCGGGATCAGCTTCGGCGGTGTGCTCGCCTTCATCTTCGCCGACCTCCTGATCCTCCCGATCCTCGACATCTACCGCCGCTACTACGGCTGGCGGATGGCCGGCTTCATCCTCGTCAGCTTCTACCTGGCGATGGTCGCGGCCGGCCTCGTCGTCGAGTTCCTGTTCCAGGGGCTCGGCCTGGCGCCGACCGAACGCGACGCGAAGGTCGTGACGGCGCGGGTGACGTGGAACTACAGCACGTACCTGAACGTCGTCTTCCTCACCGTCGCTGCCGTCCTCATCTGGCGGTACTTCCGCCGTGGAGGCGGCTGGGCGATGCTGCGGATGATGGACGAGCCGAGCCACCACGCCCACGCCTAGCGCTTCGATGCGTGTGGTACTTAGGCTTCTCTCATGAGCCTCCGCAGCAGCCTGTTTGCGGCGATGTACGACCGCATGTCCCGCTCGAGCGAGGAGGCCGGGGTGGGAGAGATGCGGCAACGGCTGCTCGGCGGCGTCTCGGGAGACATCCTCGAGCTCGGCGCCGGCACCGGGATGAACCTCTCTCACTACGACGAGGCCCTCGCCTCCCTCGTCCTGACCGAGCCCGAGCCGGCGATGCTGCGCCGGCTTCAGCCCAAGGCGCTGAAGCAGGCGCCGAACGCCAGGGTGGTGCAGGCGTCCGCCGAGGATCTCCCGTTCGAGGACGCGAGCTTCGACGCCGTCGTCTCCACCCTCGTCCTCTGCGGAGTGGACGATCAGGCACGCGCCCTGCAGGAGGCGAAGCGAGTGCTGCGGCCGGGCGGGCGCCTCCTCTTCATCGAGCACGTCCGCTCCGATGACCCGAAGCTCGCCCGCTTCCAGGACCGGATGAACCGGCTCAACCACTTCCTGGTCGGTTGCGACTGCAACCGGCAGACCCTCGCCGCGATCGAGGAGCAGGGATTCACGGTCTCGAAGGTCGAGCCCACGGTGCTGCCCAAGGCGCCGAAGTTCGTGCGGCCGGCGATCGTCGGCGTCGCCGCAGCCCCGTAGGGGGCGATGGCACGTCGTCCCCTTCGGATGATGCGCCGGAGCGGCGGGGCGAGCATCGTCGGGGGTGCGTGTTCACAGACGTTCAGGAGGTGCGCAGTGAGTGAGAACGAGATCGAGCTGGGGCCGGTCGACTACCTCATCGTCGAGTGGCCGCCGGGCAAGGAGCCGACGGGGGAGGGCCTCGACGAGATCGTGCGGTTGTCGGACCTCGGAATCATCCGCGTGCTGGACCTCGCGTTCGTGACGAAGGGCGAGGACGGCACGGTTGCCGGGCTCGCGATCGCGGACATCGACGGGGACGGGCAACTCGACCTCGCGCAGTTCGAGGGCGCGTCGTCCGGTCTCCTGAGCCAGGACGACTACGACGAGGCGAGCGCGGCGCTCGAGCCGGGCGCATCGGCGGCCATCCTCCTCTTCGAGAACCGGTGGGCTGCGCCGTTCGTGGCGGCCATGAGGCGGAGCGGCGCGCAGGTCGTCGCCAACGGGCGGATCCCGGTCGATGCGCTCATGGCGACGCTGGAAGAGATCGAGTCCGCGAACGCCTAGCGGCGCCGCGACGGACGCGAAAGGAGAAAGAAGACCATGGGACTTCTACGTGGAGTGGCCCGGGTGGCCGTCATCTCCGGCACCGCCACTGCGGTGTCGAACCGTGTCTCCCGCCGCCAGGGGGACCGGTGGGCGGCCGAGGAACAGCAGCAGCAGCAGTACGCCGAGCCGGCGCCGGCCCCCGCGGCTGAGGCGCCGGACATGATGGAGCAGCTCAAGCAGCTCGGCGACCTGCATACGTCGGGCGTGCTGACGGACGCGGAGTTCGAGGCGCAGAAGGCGAAGCTCCTCGCCGGCTGAAAGAAGTTCGGGCCGCGGCCGCCTAGCGCGGCCGCGGCCCCGCTTTGTGACAGGATCGTGGGGTGGAGGCAGGCCCGACTCCCGTTGTCTTCGTGCACGGCCTCTGGCTGCACGCCGAATCGTGGGGGCCCTGGCTGGACGCGTTCAACGAGGCGGGCTACTCGGCGAGCGCGGTCGGCTGGCCGGGTGACGGCGACACGGTCGAGGAGACGCGCGCCGCGCCCGATCGGGTCGCGGGCCACGGTCTAGCCGAGATCGTCGCGCACCACGCGGCCGAGATCGCCAAGCTGGACCGCAAGCCGATCGTCGTCGGTCATTCCTTCGGAGGGCTGATCGCGCAACAGCTCCTCTCCGACGGCTCCGCCGCGGCCGCGGTGGCGATCGACCCGGCGCCTGCGAAAGGCGTGCTCTACCTGCCGCCTTCCGCGCTGCGGGTCGCCTCGATCGCGCTTCGTAACCCTGCGAACCGGAACGACGCAGTCTCGCTCACGAAGGGCCAGTTCCGGTACGGATTCGGCAACACGCTTTCGGAGCAGGAGTCGGACGATCTCTGGGAGCGGTGGGCGATTCCCTCGCCGGGGAAGCCGCTCTTCGAAGGGGCGCTCGCGAACGTCACGCCCGGTTCTCCCGCGGCCGTCGACGGCAAGAACGCGACGCGCGGGCCGCTGCTGATCACGGCCGGGGGCAAGGACCACACCGTCCCGGCGACGATCAGCCGCCAGACGCAGAGGCTCTACCGCAAGTCTCCGGCCATCACCGACCTGCGCACGTTCGCCGATCGCGGCCATTCGCTGACGATCGACAACGGGTGGCGCGAGGTGGCCGACACCGTGCTCGGCTGGCTCGGCGGGCACGGTCTGTAGAAGGACTGAGCCTGCTCAGCTCGGCGCGAGCCTCGACTCGACCTCGTCCAGGCTCAGGTCGTGTCGATCCTCGATGGGGTGCCGCGCCGCGTCGATCAAGGCGTAGCCGTAGGCGGAGTTGCGAAGCTCGAGCCCTTCGGCGCGGGCGCGCCGTCGCAGGGTCTGCCGCCTCAGCTTCTCGGTCTTAGTGTCGTTCGCGCCGATCCAGTCGCGGGCCTTCTCGGCACCGGGTGCGGCGACGAGCCTTTGCTGGCGGCGCGGGATCCCGTCCTGGACGGGGTAGCCGCCCTTCACTCGACCTCCTGGCCCGGGAGCGTCGCTGCTGCCTCGTCCTGTTCGCTTACAGGCGAACCGTCACCGTTCTCGTCGACGACTGCGTCACCGTTCTCGTCGACGACCCCGTCGCGGGCGGCGCGCGCCGCTGCCTTCTTCGCTGCCTTCCGCTCGCGCTTTTCCTTGACGGCGAGCTCTCGCGCGCGCTTCGCGAACGTCTGCTGTTTCCTGGCCGGCATCTGCCTGCTCCTCTCTCGGTCGCTGGTGAGCGGCAGCCGCCGCGCCGCTGGGGCTGCGGCAGCCGCCTCTCGCACGCTTACGCGGACGCCAGCGTGACGTTCGTCGCCTCAGGGCCCTTCGCGCCCTCGGCGGGCTCGAACTCGACCTTCGCGTTCTCGGCGAGCGACTTGTAGCCCTCGCCGGCGATCGAACTGTGATGGACGAACACGTCCTTGCCGCCCTCGTCCGGGGTAATGAACCCATACCCCTTGTCTGCGTTGAACCACTTCACGGTTCCGGTTGCCATAGATAAACACCTCCTCCACTGCTCAGGAACGGGCAGAGGAGGCGCTCGCGCGCATCCGGTACTCGCTCAGATAGTCCGATCACCGTAGCAGCCGGTCTCTTCGGCTCGGACTCTGGCTGGGTTGCCGCGGCCGCCGAGCGGCGGCCGCGGCACATCCTCATCGCCTGGCTATTGCGGCGTCGGGAAGCTGACGACGCTTTCGTTCCCGTCGGCGCCCACGACCAACAACAGCGCGTAGCGCAGGTTCTTCATAGTCCGCCTCCCGATTTGACGACGGACGACCGTTACCCGATTGCGGGCTGGTCAATCCCTTGCGAGATCAAGCGAGGTCGGTCGCGGCCTCGTCGATCGTCGCGACGGGGCCAACGCAGACGTCCTCGGGGTCGAAGAGCTCCAGCCACTCGGCGAGCGGGCGCGCCGCGAAGATCGCGGCAAGCTCGGCCGCGAGTGCCTCCTGGTCGGCGTCGAACTGGCGCTCGGCGAGCTCCGGCCGGCCCAGCAGCTCCGTCAGCCGGCGGAAGAACACGGGCTCGAGCGGGGCGACCGTGAGATGCCGTCCGTCCGCGGTCTCGTAGATGCGGTACGAGGCGAGGCCGCCGGTGAGCATGCGCGGAACGGTGTCGCCGCCGAGACGGTGCGCGACCAGCCGGTGGGAGCCGTGCGTCATCGAGACGACCACGTGACCGCCCTTGCCGGTTCGGTCGCGCTCGAGGAGGGCGGCGAGGATCCTGGTCACGGCGGCGAGCGCACCGGCTGCAAAGTCGGCGATCTGGACGGGCGGCAGCGCCGGCGCCGTGTCCCGGAGCACGCCGGCCCAGCCGAGGTAGTTGAGGTCGTGCCCGGCCCGCTGCTCGTGGCGGCCGCCGAGGCCGAAGCCGGTGATCGAGCAGTAGACAGTCCGTTCCGGGACGTGCTCCGGGCCGACGCCGAGCCGGGACGCGACACCGGGGCGGAACGACTCGAGCACGACGTCCGCCTCCTGCAAGAGCTCGAGCGCGGGAGCGGGATCGCGCTTCAGGTCGAGCTCGAGCGACTCCTTCCCCGCGCGCAGCGCGGCGTCCCAGGCAGGCGCGGTGCTACCCAAGGGGTCGCCGCCGGGCGGCTCGATGCAGACAACGCGCGCTCCGAGCTCCAACAGCTCCCGGGACGCGAACGCGCCCGGAAGGTATCGACTGAGGTCGACGACCAGCATCCCGCTCATGGGCTGCATTCGAGGCGAACCTACCTTGCCTTCAGCCGTTCGGTTTCGAGCCTGAGGGAGGCGCCGGCAAACCGGCGCCTCCCTCGTGCCCTTCCGATCAGCTGCCCGCTAGGCAGGCTCGAAGAGCTCGACCGGGTTGCCTGCGGTGTCCTCGAGGACGATCTGCTTTCCGCCCGGCCCGGTCACGATCTCGTTTCTGAAGGTGAGTCCCGCCCGCTTCAGCTCGGCGACCCGGGTCTCGAGGTCGTCCACCGTGATGACGAGGCGGTTCCAGCCTCCGGGCACGGGCTGTCGACCGTCGGGCATCGGTCGCGCCGCGGAGCTCTGCGGCCCGCTCAGCCAGAGCGACAGGTCACCCTGCGAGACGACAGCGAAGGCGGGACCCATCTGTTGGACCAGTGTGAACCCGAGCTGACCCGTGTAGAACGCGATCGCAGCCTCGACGTCGTCGACCAGATAGCGCACGAGTGCCATCCGGCGGTTCTATCACCGCGACCCCAAAGAACTCGTATCGAAGTGATCAGGAGCCGCGGATCAGGTTCGGCACGGGCAGCGGCTTGCAGGCCGCGGTGCACGTTCCGACGTCCGGCAGCTCGAGATATGACGGGTGCTGCGGATCGTGCAGCACCTGCACCACGCCGCCCAGCTCGCCCGTCAGCTGAGACAGCGGCGGCACCGCGTGTGGGAAGTCGTTCGGTCCGACGTAGAGGCGCAATGAATGTCCCGCCGGGATCACGGCGTCCGTCGGGAAGATCTCGATCGGCAGCTCGACGGGCTGGCCCGCGGGAACCGGCAGCACCGAGCTCTGCGTGAACGGGTGCCACGGCTGCATCAGCTGTCCTCCGACGTAACGGCTGCGGGAGGGATCGAGCGCTCGGAACGAGGCGGCGAGCCAGCCGTCGGTCAGCTCGGTCGACGTTCCGTCCGGCGCGACGTCGGTGACCCGCACGGTGACGACAGCGTCGCTCGCCGTGGTGCTCGCCCAGACGTCAGCGAAGAGCGGCCCGTCGAAATGGAGGTCGTGGGTGAGCGGAGCCGTCGTGTACGACACGCCGCTCGTCGCCTCGTCCAGGCGGTTGTCGGTCGTGCAGGGAACTGGTGCGAGAAGGCCCGCCGACCACTGGCTCGTCGACTGCGTGCACACGCCCGATACCGGGTTCTGCACAAACGTGTCGGGCGCGCTCGGCGTCGGCTGCGCAGCGCCGAGCGTGTTGGCGGCGCCGAGATACAGACGCGACGGCGTCAGGCTCGGGTCGGGCCAGTCCGTGCGGGTCTCCCACTGCCCGGTGCCGAGCACGTACTGCGTCACCTTCGGGATCGCGGGAATGTTCGTCTGCATCCCTTTCAGGTACTGGTCGAACCAGCGCAGCGCGATCGAGTCGAGGCTCGGAACACCGCCCTCCGGAAGCCCGGCTCCGGTCGACCCGTCGGTGTGTGTCCACGGCCCGATGAGGAGGCGCGTGGGCACGTGCTGCTTCAGCCGCTCGTAGATGAGCGGCTCGCCGCGCTGGAAGATGTCGTGCTCGCCGCCGACGACGAACGTCGGCACACGGATCTGGTCGACGACCTCGAGCGGCGAGGTCAGCTTCCAGCCGGGGCCGTCGTACGCGTCGTTCCCCGCCATGGCCTGGATCTCCCGGTTCGCGTCGTAGCCGGGCAGGTCGAGCGCATGCTGGCCGAGCTCGCCCAGCGCGCGCGCGAGGTCGGCCGTGTTGCCGTCGAGCGCGTAGTCGGGCGGCACGAGCGCGCCGCTCGAGACGAGCACGAGCCAGAGGGGAATGAAGCCGGTGTTGTTCTGCCCGCCGGGGAAGACCATGTCGCGGTACGAGTCGCCCATGGGCACGATCGGGAAGATCGCTTTCAGGTGCGGCGGCTGCTGCGCGGCGGTGAAGAGCTGCGAGATCGCCATGTACGACGCGCCCCACATGCCGACCTTGCCGTTGCTCCACTGCTGCGCTGCCGCCCACTCGACGATCTCGTAGCCGTCGCGCTGCTCGCGGGTGCCGAAGGAGTCCCACGTGCCCTGCGACTCACCGGTGCCGCGCGCGTCGACGATGACCTGCACGTAGCCGCGCCGCACGAGGTAGTCGTTGGTGACGCTGATCGCGCCGTTCGTTCCGTTGTACGGCGTGATCGTGACGAGCACCGGGAAGCGGCCGGGCGCGTCGGGGCGCCTGATCTCCGCGTTGAGAACGACGCCGTCCGACATCTGCACCGGCACGTGCTGGTCTACTGCGACCGCGTATTGCGCCGGGCGGTCGTACGTCGTCCAGGCAGGCTGTGTCGCCGCACGCGTCGCTGTCGTTCCGCCTGTGCTCAGCAGTGCAGCTGCGACTCCCCCAAAAGCGAGCAGAGAAACTCGAGAACGGCGCCGCATCGCGATCTCCAGCATTCCGCGTTGCCCCAATGTCAAACATGCGCTGCTGGTCAAGCCCCACCACCTCGGTGGGTTCACACGCTCACACGTCGCGCTTCGCCGGGACTGATGCGACCGCCGTTGATGCCTGCGTTGTTGACGAGCACGTCCAGTTCTCCGATCGCCTCGGCCGCGGCGGTCACCGATGCGTCATCGGTCACGTCGAGCTGAACGAATCTGGCGCCGACCGTCTCGGCCGCCTGTCGCCCGCGTGACTCGTCGCGGGCGCCGATCCAGACCTGATGGCCGGCGGCCACGAGCTGGCGCGCGACCTCGAAGCCGAGCCCTCTGTTCGCCCCGGTGATGAGCGACGTCGTCATGCCCGAACGGTAGGTCGTGGTGGAGGCGTCTGTATCAGCCGACCACCAGCACGATCTTCCCGCGTGCGCGACCCTCCTCGCCGGTGCGGTGCGCCTCCGCGATCTCGGCGAGCGCGAAGGTCTGCGTGACCGGGAGCGAGAAGCGCCCGGACTCGATCAGCTCGCCGATCTCGGCGAGTGCGTGGAGCGCGCGTCCGTCGTCCCCGCTGCTGAACCTCACACCATGCTCCTGGGCGCCTGCGAAGTCGGCGATCGTCACGACGTGCTCAGGGCCGCCCGCGAGCTCGACGAGCTCGGGCAGGACGCCGCTTCCGGCGACGTCGAGCGCGACGTCGACGCCGTCCGGTGCCACCGCGCGAACCCGCTCGACGAGGCCCTCGCCGTAGGCGACGGGCTCGGCTCCCAGTGAGCGAAGGTACCCGTGGTTTGCCGGGCTCGCGGTTCCGATCACACGTGCGCCGCGCACCAAGGCAAGCTGAACTGCGGCGCTGCCGACGCTCCCGGAGGCGCCGCTGATGAGCAGGGTGCTGCCGCTTGCAACGCCGAGCTGGTCAAGCGCGCGCGTGGCCGTCTCGAGGGCGGCCGGCAGCGCGGCAGCGCCGGTGAAGTCGAGCGACGAGGGGATCGGCGCCCAGTCCGACAGCACCGCCAGTTCGGCCTGGGCTGCCCCTGCGGCGCAGAAGCCGAACACGCGATCGCCGACTGCCGCGTCCGCAACGCCCTCGCCGAGCTCGCCGACGACTCCCGCGGCCTCGTGGCCGGAGGTCTGCGGGAGCTCCCCATTCATCAGGCCGCTGCGTTTCTTCCAGTCGCTCGGGTTGACGCCGGCCGCGCGCACCGCAATCCGGACCTGGTCGGGACCCGGATTCGGATCGGGGAGGTCCACGATCTCGAGGACCTCCGGGCCCCCGAACCGGTTGAAACGGACTGCCTTCATCTCCGCGTTCAGGATCGCCGGCGCACGACGAGCACGGAGGCTGCCGAGTGGGTGACGACGGCGGAGGCGACGCTGCCGAGCAGGCGCTCGGCGAGCCCGCTGCGGCGGTGGGAGCCGATCACGATGAGGCTTGCTTTGTGCTCCTCGGCGGTCTTGAGGATCCCTTTCCAGGTCGGGGCTGCCTCGACCGCGACGCTTTGCGACTGGAACCCGGCCTTCTCCGCCAGCGACGCTCCGTGTGCGGCGGCCCGCTCTGCGGCCTCCTTCACCTGGGTCGCGTTCTGGGCGTCCAAGTGTCGGTCGTCGATGGGCACGAATCCGACGTCCGCGGGTTGCCAGACGCAGAGGACGAGTGCCGTCCGGCCGGGCGCGAGTAGCTCGCCGGCTTGTTCGATTGCGAGCTGGGCGAGCTCGGAGCCGTCGTAGGCGAAGAGGACGGGCTCGGAATCCGGAGCTTCGGGGCTTGTGGATGCCACGTCAGTCGGCGCGTTCGGTCGTGATCTGTGTCGCGGCGATGCGTCTGCGGACTTTCGCAAGCAGCGGCGGGGAGTACCACGCCGGGCGCTCGCCGGCGAGGAAGCGGTCGAGGTCGGGGGTCTGTGGGCGGGCGCCGCCGACCGCGTAGAGAGCCACCCCTACCAGCGCGCCGGTCACGGCGAGCCCGAAGCCGATCCAGAGCGCGATTTGCGTGCCGACGTGCGGGTTGCCGCCGAGGTTCGCGGCGAGGTAGACGAAGATCGGGGCGACCATGAATGCGGCCACCGCGCGGAACAGCTCGACGATCGCGAACACCCGCTGGAGGTTGGCCGACGGCAACGAGAAGCCGGCCACGAACAACGCGGGCGCGACCGTCGCGCCAAGTCCGATGCCGGTCAGGCCGGAGCCGACAAGCGTCGCCGCCTGGCTCGAGGGCACGTGCACGGCGAAGACCAGGATCCCGGCCGCCAGAAACACCATGCCGACCAGCGGGAGGTAGTGCATCGCGCGCTTTCTGATGACGAGCCCGAGCGCGACGGCGGTGATCACCGCTCCGGCGACCTCGGGCAGGTAGAGGACACCGATGTGGAGCGGGCTGTAGCGGCCGGCCAGCGCCGCCGCTGTGAGGACCGTGGCCGACACCGAGGCCGCCGCGGCGAACAGCGCCACCGAGATGCCTGCCACGGGGATCGTGCTCGTGAGCATCGTGCGGACCGTCAGGAGCGGTCGCTTGGCGCGGTACTGGTAGACGACCAGGACGACGATCGCCGCGAGGCCGCCGAGCAGCGGCACGATCACGACGGCGTCGAGGAAGCGGTGGCTCGTGAGCTGAGACGCGCCGAAGAACGCGGCCAGACAACCGACGGCCGCCAGGGCGATCGCCTTGACGTCCCGCGGCGAGTCGAGATTGGCAGGCGGGGCGTCCTCGAAGGTCAACACGGAGAGCACCAGGGCCGCCAGGGAGATCCCGGCGACGATCCAGAACAACGGCCGCCAGGCGTCTGCCTGTGCCTGCAGTCCTCCGATGAACGGGCCGAGCGCGACGGCGCCGAAGATGCACATGTTCATGATCACCGCCGTGTCGCGAAGCTTGTTGGCCGGATAGCCGATCGCAAGCGGCGGCACCGCAGCGATCAGTAACAGGCTCGTGCACAGCCCCTGGATCACACGCCCCGCCGTGTACATGACGGGATCCTGCGCCGCAGCCGCCAGGATCGAGCCGATCACGAGCAACAGCGCATAGCCGACCAGCATCCTGCGCTGCGGGAGGCGCAGGGCGAACTGGACGGCCAGCACCGTGCCGACCGCGTAGGCGGCGTTCGCGAGGCCGGAGCTCATGCTCAGCGTCTGCGCGCTCATGTGCAGCTGCTCGCCGATGATCGGTGCCAGTGGCTGAAGCGCCGCCGAGAGCGCCAGGTACGGGATCAGCGCCAGCATCACCATGGCGGCCACCGCGGGATACCGGCCGGCAAGGGGCCCCTGGCGCAGCTCCCGCCGGCGCACGGCGGAACCCTCTGTCACTTGAGGTGATGCTGACTGGGCTTCTTGCATACCGACCCCTGGCTTGCGGTAAAATGGAGGCAACCTCCGAAACATCCGGAGCGAACCTCCGGTAATATACGGAGGCAGCCTCCGCTTGTCAAATCGAATGAGCCAGACCGAGATCCAGCCCCAACGACCTCAACGCGCGGATGCGCGCGCAAACCATGACAAGCTCGTGGCGGCCGCGCGCGCGCTCTTCACCGAGAAAGGTACATCCGCACCGCTCGAGGAGGTCGCGGCGCGGGCCGGGGTCGGAATCGGCACGCTCTACCGGCACTTCCCCACCCGCCACGCGCTCCTCGAGGCCGTCTATGTCGACGAGGTCGAGGCGATGGCGCGCGCAATGACCGAGCTCGAGGAGCTGCCGCCGTGGGATGCCCTATCGCAGTGGCTGCACCAGTACGTCGGCTTCGCGGCGACCAAGCGGGCGCTCAACGAGGCGCTGATGGAGACGGACCCGAACTCCGACGTCCTGCTCACGTGCCGCACGGCGATCATCGGCGCCGGCACCGCGCTCGTCGAACGTGCACAACAGGCAGGCGTCGTCCGCAGCGACACGACCTTCCTGGACATCGTGCGGATGGTCGGCGCAATCGCGATGGTGCCGACCGAAGACCCCGAACAAAAGAACCGCCTGCTCGAGCTCGCGCTCGACGGGCTCCGCTACCGCCCACACGACTCCTAGCTCAGGGCGCGAATCTAGGGCGTGGACAACGACGCCGCGGGAGGAACCGATGGACGCGTATACGAAGATCAACCTGAAGGAGATCGAGGCCGGAGGGAGCGACGAGGTCGAGACGCGCTTCGCGCGCAAGCATCTCGACTCGGACCATCTCGGGGTCAGCTTCTTCCGGTACGGACCGAGTTACCGGAGCCGGACGGGGCATAGCCACCGCGAGCAGGAAGAGGTCTACGTCGTCCTCGGCGGTTCCGGCCGGGTCAAGCTCGACGACGAGGTTCTCGAGTTGCGGCAATGGGACGCGGTCCGCGTTGCGCCGAGCACGGTTCGCGCCTTCGAGGGCGGTCCGGACGGGCTGGAGCTGCTCGCGATCGGGTCCGACCGTCCCGAAGGAGGCGACGGAGTCCGCATCGACGAGTGGTGGTCGGACTAGAGACCCGAATGTTCACCGAGGCTTCAGGTTGCGTTCTCGGCCGTCTTAGCCCTAGTTGACGAGGTGGTCGCCGCGGCAGAGCGTCGTTCCACTATGACGTTCCAGACCGAGCTCGCGCCCGCACGCTACGAACGCTTCTCGTCCTCGCTGCCGGCTCTTCCCGACGAGGCATAGGCCGCCTCGCGCGCGGCCTCGTCTGACTCGAGTCCTGCACCGAGCGCTCCGCCGACTGTGGCGAGCGAGGCGGTGAACCAGGCGAGCGTGGCGTAGTCGCCTACCCCGACGGCGTGGCCGAGCCCCGAGGCGAGGAGGTCCGGATTGAGCAGCAGCTCGGCGGAGGCGAAGATGAACAGGAAGAGCGTGATGTAGAGGGCGCCGATGCCGATCACGACGGTTGCGGCCGTTGCGAAGTTGAACAGGATCACCTGGTCGCGCAGACGCCGATCGGGCGCTCGTTCCCAGAGCCCGTGCGCCACGATCATCGCCGCGCTCGTGAACAGGATCGACGCGACGCACACGACCGCAAGGCGGGCGGAGCCCATCGCTGCAGAGATCCGCCAGATGTCCGAGGTGACGACGCCGTACGCACCGGCCGCGACTGCGGCGACGAGCGCCCGGTAGAGCCGCGCCGCGAGCCGCCACGGACGGTTCGCTCGCACCATCCCGAGCAGCAGACGAAGGTGGCTGGAGAGGACAGCAGGGACGAAGAGGAGTCGCAGCGCTCCCGGCCGAGGCGCCGTCTCGGTCGCGAGCTCTTGTAGCACGTCGCGTCCCCACTGCCGTCGTATCCGCGCGAGCGGGCCGCTGTTCCTCCGTCCGCTCGCACCGTCGCCGACCAGCTCGCGAACGAGCGCGAGGAGCGTCCGGCGTAACCGTTGTGTGAGATGCGCTGCGCCGAGGGCCGGCAGCGAGACCAGGGCGATGCCGTGAGTCGGGCTGACCTGCCGGGAGACCGGCCGACGCCCGACCCGCAAGGGCAGATCGGTGATGACGACGGCCAGATCCCAGTTCTCGTCCAGGAGCTTCTGCCGCGCCGCGTCGACGATCTCGGTCGTCCGCGCCGGCGGAACGACGAGGCGGTCGACCGCGAGCTCGGTCCGCCAGTCGACTCCGGTGTCGAGGGCGACGAGGTCGTCGGCGAGCTCGGCGGCCACCTTGGCGGTGAGGTCGCGCGCAAGCCCCGGCGCCACCACGAGGCCGAGAACGATCGACGGCCGCGCGGTCGCGGAGTCCTCCTCCGCGACCGGAGCCTCGTCAGCGGCGCGCGGGCTCGGCGCCGCGCTCGTGCTCTCGGTCATGGGACTCGGCCGCCATGCCCGTGTCGACGTCGAAGCGCAGCTCGCCCTCGAAGGCGTCGACTGTGACGCTGTCGCCAGGCCCGATCGCGTCGGAGAGCACCATCCGCGAGAGCTCGTTCTCGACCAGGCGTTGAATCGTCCGGCGCAGTGGGCGGGCGCCGAACTCGGGATCGAACCCCTCGTGCGCGAGGAGCTCGACCGCCCCGTGGCTGAACGAGACTTCGATCCCCTGCGCCCGCATGCGCCGCGCCAACCGGTCGAGCAGGAGTCGCGTGATCTCGACCAGCTGCTCGTCCGTGAGCGCGCGGAAGACGATGATCTCGTCGATCCGGTTGATGAACTCCGGCCGGAAGCTCCCGCGCAAGACGTCTGTCAGTTCCTCCTTCAGCTGCTCGAACGACCCGCCACGCCGGGCGTAGTCCTGGATCCGCTCGGCGCCGAGGTTGGACGTCATGATCACGACGGCGTTCTTGAAGTCGACCGTGCGTCCCTGGGCGTCGGTCAACCGGCCGTCGTCGAGGATCTGGAGCAGGACGTTGAAGACGTCCGGGTGGGCCTTCTCGATCTCGTCGAAGAGCAGCACCGAGTAGGGCCGCCGCCGTACGCGCTCGGTGAGCTGGCCCGCTTCCTCGTAGCCGACATAGCCAGGTGGGGCGCCGACGAGGCGCGACACCGTGTGGCGCTCCTGAAACTCACTCATGTCGAAGCGGACAATCAGGTTCTCGTCGCCGAACAGCACTTCGGCGAGCGCGCGGGCGAGCTCGGTCTTGCCGACGCCGGTCGGGCCGAGAAAGAGGAAGCTTCCGACCGGGCGGTTGGGGTCGCCGAGGCCGGCGCGCGAGCGTCGGACCGCCTCCGCGACCGCGGAGACTGCCTCCTCCTGCCCCACGATCCGGCCGTGCAGCTCCCCTTCGAGTTTGATCAGCCGCTCGCGTTCCTCGGTCGTCAGTTGCGACACCGGGATCCCCGTCGCCCGTGACACCACCTCGGCGATGTCCTCGGGTGTGACCTCCGCGGCTCGCTGCCGTCCTGTCCTGCGCTCTTCGAGCTCTTGCCGCCGCGACTCGACCTGCTCCTTCACGGCGCTGGCGCGGTCGTAGTCCTCTGCTGCGGTTGCCTGGTCGCGCTCGCGCGCCAGTCGTCTCAGGTCATCCTCGAGCGAACGCGTGTCGTGGTCCTTCGTCTTCGTCCGCAGGCGGACGCGTGCGCTGGCCTGGTCGATCAGGTCGATGGCCTTGTCGGGGAGGAAGCGGTCGCGGATGTAGCGGTCGGAGAGCTCCGCCGCCGCGACGATCGCCTCGTCGGAGATCCGCACCCGGTGGAAGGCCTCGTAGCGGTCTTTGAGACCATGGAGGACCTCGATCGTCTCCTCGACGGTCGGCTCGCGTACGAGCACCGGCTGGAAGCGCCGCTCGAGTGCGGGATCCTTTTCGATGTTGCTGCGGTACTCGTCGAGCGTGGTGGCGCCGATCACGTGTAGCTCGCCGCGCGCGAGCGCCGGCTTGAGCATGTTCGAGGCGTCCATGGCCCCCTCCGCGGCGCCCGCGCCGACGACGGTGTGCAGTTCGTCGATGAAGACGATCAGCTCATCCGATGCGCTCCGGATCTCGTCGATCACGGTCTTCAGACGCTCCTCGAACTCGCCGCGGTACTTGGTGCCGGCGATCATCCCCGCCAGGTCGAGCGCGACGATGCGACGGTCCGCGACGGTCTCGGGAACCTCGTCGTTGACGATGCGCTGCGCTATCCCTTCCACGATCGCGGTCTTGCCCACGCCCGGCTCGCCGAGCAGGGCGGGGTTGTTCTTCGTACGGCGCGAGAGGATCTCGATCGCCTGATCGATTTCGTCCGCACGACCGATGACCGGGTCGAGCTTGCCCTCTCGTGCTTCCTCGGTCAGGTCGCGTCCGTATTCGTCGAGCCGCGGGGTACGGGTCGTCTCGCGCGCCGCCCCGGTCGCCTCGACCCCGCGGATGACGCCGCCGCGCAGCTTCGTGTGAGAGGCCCCGAAGCGCTCGAGCAGCCGCCCGGCCTCGCTGTCGGTGTCGCGCGCGAGCGCAAGCAGGACGTGCTCCGGTCCCACGTAGGAGGCGCCGAGCTCGCGCGACTCGTCATACGCGGCCAGCAGAGCGGCTTTCGCGTCGGGCGAGAGCGAAGGCGCGACATCCGTCCGTTCCGCCTTGTCGGCCTCCTCCTCCAGCTGCGCCGCGATCGCGTCCGGATCGGCGTCGATGGCGCCGAGGACGTGCCGGACGACGTCGTCCTGGAGCGCCGCGTGCAGCAGGTGGTCGGTGTCGAGGTCGAGGCTTCCCCATTCGAGTGCCGTCTGCGCTGCGCGTTGGAGCAGCTCGCGGGTCGCGTCACTGAAGAACTGGGTCACGTCGACTCGCTCGACCTGCCGGGTGGGGGCCGCGGTCCGCCCGCCGGCCCCGGGTTCGTCGAAGAAGTCCGAGAAGAACTCGTCGAAGAGGCTGCGGCCGCCGAACCGGCGCGACATCCGCTCCTCGGCGAGATCAAGCTCGCAGAGGTACTCCGCCTCCTGGGTTCCGTCTGGGCGCAGCCGAACCCGGGTGGCGACTGCCGGGCGTCCGTGACGTTGGCAATAGTGCTCGACGGCCATCTCTAACCCCCGTTGCTCGTTTTCGGTCCGCGCCCACTCGCGATGCACACGTCGTACCCGGTGACTCGCCGAGATCCTCGGCGCGCAAACTGTCGGATGTGCGACATTGCCTCGCTTGACCACCGCAGTCCGAAAGCCTCGCGCCGACAGCCCGCGATTCGCTCCGTGGCTGCGCGCGACGATGACGCAGGCGGACTTCGATGCCCTGCCCGGCGACGACATCGAGGCGCTTCGTCGCTTCGCCACGTGCCGCACCCACCTGTCGGGAACGACCCTGTTTCGGCAGGGCGGGCGGCCGCGCGAGCTCCTGATGATCGAGCGTGGGGAGGTCGAGCTCGTCTACGAAACGCGATCGGAGCGCCTGGTCATGCAGCTCCTCTACGCCGGCTCGAGCGTCGATCAGCTTGCGATCCTGCTTGATTCCCCGTATGCGTGCTCGGCGATCACGCTGAGCGAAGCCAGGCTCCTCCACGTGCGCCTCGACACCGTCCGGACGCTCGAGGAGCTCTTCCCGGAGATCGGCTTCCGCTGGCTGCGTCTGCTGGCTCACACGCTCGACCGCTCTCAGCAGCGGCTCGTGGAACTGGCAGGCAGGTCGGCCCTCGAGCAGGTCAGTCAGGTGCTCCTCCACGAAGCGACCGAGCGCGGGGAGCCGACGGTCCAGCTGACCCAGGAGGAGCTAGCGGCGACGCTGGCGCTGAGTCGGCAGACGGTCTCGCGTGCCTTCCAACACCTGTCCCGGGAGGGTGCGATCAGCCCTGGGCGGCGCCGCGTCCGCGTACTGGATTTCGAGAAGCTGCGCGAGCACGTCCCCTGCTGACAGTCTTCGCTTCGTGCCGTCCCGAGCGTCGGCGGCCGAATCGACGCCGGCCGGCGGCCGAGCGGGGCTTCGCCGTCGGCGACCAGGACGCTCGTCATCGGATCATTGACCGGGGCTGCTCCGGCCGCCACAGTGCTTTCGTGTCTGCCACGGTTGACGCGTTCTTGGACGAGTACATCCAGCTCTACACAGCAGGCGATGTGAGAGGCGTGACCAACCTCTGCCACGTGACGTTCCTTGCGGTCCGAAGAGGAGAGGCGATCCACATGCCCGACAGCTGCGCCGTGTGGGATCACTTCGCTGCGGCCATCGACGCGTATCGGCGTGCGGCGGGTGTTGAGACATGGAGCCGGCTGGAGACCGACACTCGCCAGCTCGGCGAGCACTCTGTCTTCGCCGCCGTGCACTGGAATGCTCTCGACGCGAACGAGAAGGTGGTCCGCGACACCTGGACGAGCTACCAGCTGCTTGGCACCCCGGAAGGGTGGCAATTGCTCTCGTACACGAATCACTTCTGAGCCGCGCAGGGCTGTTTCGGCAGTGCGGCTATGGGGCGATGGTGAGCCGTGTGATTTGCGGGCCGGCGATGGTGAAGTCCCATTTGAGGTCGGCGGTGCCGCCGGGGAAGTTGCCGGTCAGCCGGCCGCTGACGCGGTAGCGATCCGGGCCGAGCGCCCTGGTGTCCGTGATCTCCGTCGAGTAGGTGTACTTCGAGGCCGCGCCGGTCTGCCAGGCTCGGATTGCAGCCGTGCCGTGGCGTTCTTCGCCCTCGTCGACGACGGTGGCGTCCTCGGTGAAGAGCCCGACGATGGAGTCAATGTCGCGATCGCGATCGCGATCGAAGTAGCGCGAGACGACGTCCGGAAGTTTCGTGGTGACGTGTCCTCCTTCGCTCCCTAGCGTAGATGCGCCGACAGGAACTGCCCGGCTCTGTCCAGCGCGGCGACCGCTTCGTCGAGGATCGCGTAGAACGTTTGGAAGACGTGCGGCACCTGCGGCGTGATGTCGAGCGTGACCTCGACATCGGAGCCGGCGGCTCGTCCTGCGAGGCGGACGGCGTCGTCGAG
>DASXJG010000010.1:0-40585 GCA_036497525.1 Gaiellaceae bacterium | reverse complement strand
CCGGCGGCGTCGAGCGCGTCCCGCACCTTGCGGACGAGATGCTCGTTCACGCCCGTCGGCTTGAAGTCCCCCATCTCGTCCCAGAGCGACCTGTCGACGAGCGTCTCGGCCGTGTCGAGCCGGATGCCCCAGAGCCTCTCGCCGAGCGCCCCCGCAACGGCCAGCGACGTCCGCACCGAGTCGTTCTCGAAGTCGACGAGGACGGTCACGGACATTTCGGGCGGCGCCCACTCGGCAAACTTCCGTGCCGCGAGCACCGTGTCGCCGCCGTACGCAGCGATGAGCGAGTGCGGCACGGTGCCGATCCCGCGACCGCCCCACCAGGACGCCTGCTCGTCGCTCGTGACACCGATCTCGCGGCCGGTGACCTGCCCTGCGACGTAGGCGGCGTAGCCGTCGCCTGCCTGGACGCGCTGGTGATCGTGGCGCGCCGGCATGAAGATGATCGGCTTGCCGTTGGCGGCCTCGAGCACGCGCACGACGTTCGTCGTGATCAGCGTCCGCCGCGCCAGCGCTCCGAGGTAGACGGTCTCGAGGTGCGCGAAGGTGGTGTAGTCACCCTCGATCGTCAGCACGGTCTCCCGCGGCTCGATCCGGTCGCCGTCGTGGAGCGCCCGGATCGTCAACCCGTCCGGCTCGTCCGCACAGAGCCGGAGGATGGCGATCGCCTCGTCCATGCCGCCGAGCCACGCGTGGTTCTTCTGGAAGACCTGCATGACGACATTCGGGTGACGGCCGTCTGCGAGGAGTGTCGCTCTCGCGTGGTTGAAGTAGGCGTCCGTGTACCAGCCCGCGCGCAGCTTCTCGACGGGGAGGTCGAAGACCTCCGGGGAGAGGCGCTCCCTAGGCGGCGAGCTCATGCTCGAGCTTGAGGCACGCGGCCAGCGCGGCCTCGGCGACCTCGAGCTGCGCCACCGTCGGCTCGGCGGTCGAAAACCGGTGCTGAAGCTCGTGGCCCGGCTTCGAGAGCGCCCGGGCGAGCGGGTGCTCCGGGTGCCGCGTCATCCAGCCGAAGAGCTCGGTCGCGGCGGCGATCGAGCCGAGCTGAGCGACCGCCTGTGCCTGGCGCCGCCGGTGCTCGGGCGCAAGGGCTGCCAGAGAATTGCCGACTGCCGAGGTGACCACGAGCGGCCCGACGAGATGCCCTCCGCAGCGCTCATGCTCCTTCGTGGCGCGCTTGCCATGCTCGTAGGTGCCGATCGAGATGTGCTCGGCGCCGTGATAGGCGGCGAGCTCGCCGGAGCGCAGCGTGAGCACCGCCGGCGCGATGGACACGACCGCGGAGAGGAGCTCCCGCGCGAGGGGGCTCAGCTTCGACTCGCGCAGCCCGCGAACGAAAATCGTCGCGCCGAGCATCGACACGATGGTGCGCGGGTTCTCCATCGGCAGCTCCGCCGCGGGTAGCTTCGCCTTCAGCTGCGGCAGCAGCGCGATCGCCTCGGCCAGCCGGAGGGGGCCGCGCAGGAACGGGCTGTTGACCCGCGTCGCGCGGAACCGCTTCTTCGCCGACGCGACCTCGATCCGGCCGTCTTCGTTGCGAATCGCGCACGCCCATGCATAGGGCCCGTGCACGAGCACGCCGTTCGGGAGCGCCATGCCCCCGAGCCGGACCTTCTCCTTCTTCTTGGCCACCGCGCCGAAGGGTAGTTGCGCTAGCCGAGTACAGCGCGTGCCGCATGGCGCAGCCAGCCGACGCCGAGCTCGAGATCCGACACCGGGATCCGCTCGTCGGCGGAGTGGACGAGCGAGGCCGCAACCTCGGGCGGCAGCTCGCCGGTCGCCGGGAAGAACCCGTACGCGACCGTGCCGAACGCCTCGCGCAGCCAGTGGCTGTCGGTGAAGCCGGCGCAGGCGAGCGGCGCAGCCCGCGCGCCCGGCTCCGCCTCCGCGACGAACTCCTCGAGCGCCTGCCAGAGCGGCGTGTCGAGCGGCGAACGTGTGCCGCCACGCGCCTCGATCCACTCGAGCTCGTAGCCGACGTCGCCACCAAGGACGGCGCGAATCAGGGGCTCGACGTGCTCCGGATGCTGGCCCGGCAGGAGCCGGCAGTCGACCTCGAGCTCGCAGACCGCCGGGATGACGTTCCGCTTGACGGAGGCGGAGACGATCGTCGGCGAGAAAGTGGCCGCGAGCAGCGCCTCGACGGAGTCGGCGGCCGCGGGAGAGACCGCACGCGTCCGCTCGACCGCCTCGTTCGCCGGCGGGACTTCGCCGAGGACGACGCGGAGGAATCCCTCCACCTCGGGCTGGAGCTGCGGCTCCGGCCGGAACGCTGCGAGCCGCTCGATCAGGCGCGCGGCCTTGACGAGCGCGTTGTCGGCGATGCCGGGCATCGACGCGTGTCCCGACCGGCCCAGAACGCGCAGGCGGAACGGCGCGGTCATCTTCTCGGCGACGGTCGCCTCGTAGATCGGCGTGCCGTCGGCGAGCTCGATCCGCTCGCCGCCACCCTCGTTGATCGCGTAGTCGCAGTGGACCGCGTCCGGATGCTCCTCACAGAGCCACTCGAGGCCGTAGCCGTCCCCCACCTCCTCGTCGGCGCAGGCGGCGAAGATCAGGTCGCCGCTCGGCCGGAAGCCCTCGCGTGCCAGCGACGCGATCGCCACGGCGTTTGCCGCGACCTGGCTCTTCATGTCGAGGGCGCCGCGTCCCCAGACTGTCCCGTCGCGCAGCTCTCCCGAGAACGGCGGCACCGACCAATCGGCCGGGTCGGCGAGAACGACGTCCGTGTGACAGAGGAAGAGAAGCGACGGGCCACCGTTGCCCGGGATGCGCGCCACGAGGTTCGCCCGTTCCGGCGCCTTGGCGATCAGCTCGCAGCCGACGCCGCTCTCCGCGAGGTAGTCGCGCAGCAGCTCCGCCGCCGCCGTCTCGTTGCCCGGCGGGTTCGTGGTGTCGACGCGGATGAGACGCTGGAGGAGGCCGGTGACCTCGTCTCGCAGCGACGGCTCGCTCAAGTGCGCGTCCCCAGGACGAGGCGGTACTCGCGCTCGAGATACCCCGGCTCGAGAAACTCGCGGTAGACGCGCTCGGCGCGACCGCGAGCTGCCGCGTCGGCGGCCGCGAGCCAGGCCCGCAGCGGCGGCATCGAGGTCGAGACGAACTCCCAGAGGGCGTCTCCCGACTCGGCCTCGATCCGCCAGGTCCCCGTCTGGATTTCGAGCTCGAAGGCGTCCCCGAGCAGCTCGCGTACGTGGTCATCCTGCGACCACTCCCCCGCGTCGGCCCCGGGCGGAAACGTGCGGCCGGCCTTCTCGTGCAGCTGCGACCAGGCGTCGTTCAGCCAGGCCGTGAGCGCCAGCCGGCCGGCGGGCCTGCACATGCGCGCGAGCTCCCGTGCTGCGCGCTCGTGGTCGGGCGCGAAGACCACGCCGAAGACGGACGCGACGGCGTCGAACTCCGCGTCGGCGTATGGAAGCTCCTGCGCGTCGCCCTCGTCGAACCGGATCGCGAGCCCGGTATCGGCGGCCTCCCGGCGCGCCTTTACGAGCTGGTCGGCGGAGATGTCGATGCCGACAACGTCGGCGCCGGTACGGGCCGCGCGCAGCGCCACCCCGCCGGTGCCACAAGCGACGTCGAGCAGGCGGACTCCTGGGCCGGGCGCGAGCGCAGTCACGACGCGGTCATGAATCGGCGCAAACGTCTCGGCCATACGCTCGTAGCACGAACCGCTCCAGACGTCGGCGGCAGACCCGGTCCCCGTCATCCGGCGGAGCATACTGCCCTCGTGGGAGACCTCTTTTCCGACGCCGCCGACCGCCGCAGCGGCGAGGTCGCGCCGCTCGCGCAGCGGCTGCGGCCGACCGACCTGGCCGAGTTCGTCGGCCAGAAGCACGTCCTCGAAGAAGGCTCGGCGCTACGACGCGCGATCGAGGAGGACCGCGTCCACTCCTCGATCTTCTATGGGCCGCCGGGCAGCGGGAAGACGACGCTGGCGCGGATCGTCGCCGCGTCGACCGGAGCCGCGTTCGAGGAGCTGTCCGCCGTGTCGGCGACGGTGAAGGACGTGCGTGAGGTGCTCGCGCGGGCGCGGGAGCGGCTCGGCACGAGCGGCCGGCGGACGATCCTCTTCCTCGACGAGATCCATCGCTTCAACAAGGCCCAGCAGGACGCGCTGCTGCCGGGCGTCGAATCCGGGCTAGTGACTCTGATCGGCGCGACGACCGAGAACCCGTACTACGAGGTCAATTCCGCGCTCATCTCGCGAACGCAGGTGTACGAGCTCGAGCCGCTCTCCGACGAGGAGCTCGCGGAGATCGTCCGGCGCGGCGCGGCCGAGCTCGGAGTCGAGCCCGGCGACGGGATCGCCGCGCTCGTGGCGCGCCGGTCCGGCGGGGACGCGCGAACGGCGCTCAACATCCTCGAGCTCGCAGCCGAGACGGCGAAGGCGGAGGGCTCGCCGCTGACGGAGGCCCACGTCGACGACGCGGCGCGCAAGCCGCCGCTGGTCTACGACAAGGCCGGCGACGCCCACTACAACTTCACGTCGGCTTTCATCAAGTCGATGCGTGGCGGCGACGCGGACGCGGCCGTCTACTACCTCGCCGCCATGCTCGAAGGCGGCGAGGACGCGCGCTTCATCGCACGCCGGATGATCGTGCTCGCGTCCGAGGACATCGGGAACGCCGACCCGCGCGCCCTGCTCGTCGCGGTCGCGGCAGCACAGGCGGTCGAGCACGTCGGCCTTCCCGAGGCGCGCCTCAACCTCGCGCAGGCGGCGATCTACCTCGCGCGCGCTCCGAAGTCGAATGCGAGCTACATGGCGCTGAACCGGGCGACGGCGGACGTGCAGGAGCGAGGAGCGGCGCGACCGCCGAAGGCGCTGCGCGAAGGCTCCTGGTACGGCCGGCGGCTCGGACACGGCGAGGGCTACGTCTACCCGCACGACGACCCGAGCGGCTTCGAGACGAGCTATCTGCCGGAGGAGCTCGAGGGCCGCCGCTATTACGAGCCTTCTGGCGCCGGAGAGGAGAGCGCCGAAACCGAGGCTGATGGCTCTTCCGGCCATCAGCCCGGGGTCTGACCCCGGTTTGGGCTCCTCAGGCCGCCAAAGCCGCTTGGAATGCGGCCTCGGCGTCCTGTCCCCGAACGGCGAAGAGCACGTTTTCGAGCGACCGCGGCTCGAAGCTCCGTGCCTCGCCGATCATGATCCGGGCGCACTCGTCGAGCGGAAAGCCGCCGACGCCGGTCCCGAAGGCGGGCAGCGCGAGCGACCGGCAGCCGAGCTCGTCGGCGACTCCCAGGCACGAGTGGGTCGTCTTGCGCACGAGCTCCGCGCTCGTCCGCAGATCCTGGCCCATCACCGCGCCGTGGACGACGTAGCGGGCGGGAAGCCGGCCGGCGGTGGTGGCGACGGCGGTCCCGAGCTCGATCGGCCCTTGCGCAATTGCCTCCCGCTCGATCTCGTCGCCGCCGGCCCGCTTCAGCGCACCCGCGACGCCCGCGCCCATCCAGAGGCGGTCGTTCGCTGCGTTCGCGATCGCGTCGGCCTCCACCTGGGCGATGTCGCCCTCGCGAACCTCGAGCTGGAGCACTACAGAATCCGAGCGCCGAGCGCGGAGGCGACGAGCTCGACCGCCAGCTCGCCCGTCGCGTTCTCGCGGTCGAGAATCGGATTGACCTCGACCACGTCCAGCGAATCGAGCCGCCCCGACTCCGCGACCGTCTCCATGGCGAGATGCGCCTCTCGATAGGAGAGCCCTCCCTTGACCGGCGTTCCGACTCCGGGCGCCTGGTCGGGATCCACCACGTCCATGTCGAACGAGACATGCAGGAAGGCGGAGCCCCCGGCGTGCGCGAGCGCCTCGCGCATGCACGGCTCGACGCCGATCCGATCGATCTCGCTCATCGTGAAGACCTTCGCGCCGAGCGTCTGCAGAAGCTCCCGTTCCCCGTCGTCCAGCGAGCGAACGCCGACGAGCGCGACCTTCCCAGGGGCAACAGCCGGGAGCGGCCAGCCGGCGCGACGGAAGGCCTCGCCGGCTCGGTCGAGGGCTGCTGCGAGCACCATCCCATGCACGTTGCCGCTCGGCGACGTCGCCGGTGTGTTGAGGTCGCCGTGGGCGTCGATCCAGACGACGCCGCCCGGGCCGCCTCTGGCCTGGGCCATCCCCACGAGCGAACCGAGCGCGACGGAGTGGTCGCCGCCGAGGACGAGCGGCAGCGCGCCGCGCCCGTCGACCTCGGCGACGAGCCGGGCGAGCCGGTCGCAGAGATCGAGGATCTGGGAGAGATAGCGGGCGTGCTCGTCTCCCATCTCCGTGGTCTCGACTACGGGTGAGATCACGTTGCCGGCGTCGGTGACTCGCACGCCGAGCTTGTCCGTCAGCTGCTGATGGAGCTCCGCATACCGGATCGCGGAGGGCCCCATGTCGACGCCGCGCCGGCCCGCGCCCAGGTCGAGGGGCGCGCCGATCACGGCGACCTCGCGGGAAGCTGCGTCGATGGTCACGGCGCGCAGGCTAACGCCCCCCTCCGCCGCCGCGCCCGGGCTACACTGACCGCCGCCCAGCCGCGGCGAGGTAGCTCAGCTGGTAGAGCACTCGGCTGAAAACCGGGGTGTCGCCGGTTCGAGTCCGGCCCTCGCCACCTTTTTCAATCGTCGCCCCAGTCGAACTCCGGCAGCGGCCGCTCCCGCGTCGCGTCCCAGGACGAGTCGGGGTCGAGCCAGTGCTCAGCTCCCGCCGTGACCGTGTCCGGCTCCGATTCGTTCTTCGGCGCAGTGGATCCGTCGTCGACCTGCTCGCGGTACAGGTCGAGAGGCATCCGGTGCTCGAGTCGGCGGTTCCGCTCGCAGAGCGCGAGATGGTCCGAGATCACACGATGGAAAGACCCTTCGCTCATGTTCGCCGCACCCTGCCAGTGCAGGCGGACAGAAGACCGGCCGGGAGTTGCGCCGCCCCCGGCCCCTGGCGAGACTTCCGACATGTGGCAGGGCGTCGGCGGATGAACAGACGGCTTGCCTTCTTGATCGGGTGTGCCTGCGGCTCGACCCTCGCGGTCGCGGGGTGCGGAAGCCAGCGCTCGGCCCACGCGGCGTTCCAGGGTCACGCGAACCGGGTCTGTCGAGAGGTGCATCGCCAGAGCCGGTCCGTGGACTTCTCTTCGGCGTCGGGCTTCGCAAGAGGCTTGGCCGGAATGCAAGCCGGCGTCGAGCGACTCGCCCGTCTTCATCCCCTGCCGAACGACGAGGCCGCCTATCGCGATCTGCTCGCGAAGCTGAGAGACATCAACGCCCGTCTCGGCGCGAACGAAGCCACGTTGCTCAAGCTGCAACGCCGCTTGAAGGAGTCGTCCGGACGGTCAGCCACGCGGACGATCAGACGATTCCGAGCGCTGGTCTCGCCCGTCGAGAGCGACGGCCTGAGCGCGGCCGCCGACGCCCGGGCCCTCGGGCTCGGAGTCTGTGCAACCGACCTGTCCGGTGGCGCTCCCCTGCCGCCGTCGGGCGGTCGTCGTGCCTGACCGACGCGGGTCTTCCGTCTGACTCGAACGCGACACTGATGACATGTGCTGTCTCCTGCTGGCGCTCTTCGCGTTCGGGCCGCGCCTGGTGCTGGTGTTCGAATGGATCTTCGGACACCGCATCCAGACCGTCTTCGCTCACTGGTGGTGGCCGCTCCTCGGTCTGATCTTCCTGCCGTGGACGACCCTGGCGTACACGATCGTCTGGAGCACGGGCGGTGTCCACGGCGCGAACTGGCTCGCCGTCGCCCTCGGCGCGCTCCTCGACCTGATCTCCTACTCGGGCCGGCGGGCGCAGCAGCTGTACGGGCAGCGAAGCGCGGTCTAGAACGTCGAGGCCCCCGGCGGCGCGGACGCCTTCGGGGGCCTCAGGTCGTTCGGACCGGTGCGACCGTGTCGCGGACGACCGTTGCCCTGACCTTAACCCTTCTTCGCCCGGAGCGCCGTCGCCGGCTCGGCCGAAAACTCCGCAAATTCCGCGAACCCTCGCGGGCCGAGCTCCTCCCGCAGCCGCTCCGGCGGGACGTAGATCGGCGTCTCGTCGCCCCGCGAGAACGAGAACACGATTCTCCCTCCGTGCGCCGTGATTCGCGCAAGCTCGTCGAAGAAGGGGATCATGTTCATAAGGACCACGAGATCGAAATCCTCGTCCGCGGACACGAGCGCAGAGGCGTCTCCGACCTGAAAGTCGACTCGTGCCGCGAGCTCCGGCGGCAGCTTGCGGCGCGCCTCCTCGATCATCTCCGGGCTCAGGTCGATGCCGACGACGTCCGCCTCGGGATAGCGCTCGGCAAGCGCCTTCGCCACCACACCTGTCCCGGTCCCGAGGTCGAGGATACGCACCGGGGAGACCACGTCCTCGAGCGCAAGGTCGAGTGCCCAGAGGTGATGCGGGCCGATCCGCGTCTCCCACGTCGGCGCGAGACCGTCGAACATCCGTTGCAGCGGCCGCCGAAAGACGTGCCAGAGAACCGGCCGCCGCACCACGGCGTCGGTGACGATCCGCGCGAACCGTTGGGCGTCGATCACCGGGCCGCGAGGTCGAGGACGATCTCGCTTCCCTCCGCGACGCGAAGGAGCTGAGCGGCGCTGCCCCGCGAGACCGCGAGCGCCAGGCTGCCGTAACTGTCCTCGTAGAGAATGAGCGAGCCGCGCGGCGCGTCGTCGAAGGTCCTGGCCGAGACGGCGTAGAACCTCTCTCCGCCGGAGGTGACCTCGATGCGGGTGCCGGCGGCGAGCTCCGCGTGCTCGAGGTGCTCGCGGTTGACGTTCAGGGCGGCGTTGCCGAAGCGGTCGACGCCGAGCACGACGGTGCGGATCCGGTTCTGTCCAACTTCGGGCTTCGGAACGTCGACGCGCACCAGCTCGTCCGGGTCGACCGGCGGGCCGAGCGCCTCGAGTGGCACGCCTGCGGCGAGGTGGGCTGCCGCCGGCGAGAAGAGATCGCGGCCGTGGAAGGTGCGGGACACCGGCTGGAGCGAGTAGTCGGCGTTGGCGAGCTCGTGCGCCTCGGCGACGCCGCCGAAGCGTTCGGCCGCGGGTAGGAGCAGCCCGTTGTCGGGCCCGACGTGGAGCCGTCCCTCGCCGTCCCGCAGGGCGAGCGCGCGACGGCCGCTCCCCACGCCTGGATCGACGACGGCGAGATGCACGCCGGGAGGCATGAACGGGAGCGTGTTCGCCAGCACGAGCGCTCCCTGGAGCACATGGCCCGGCCGGATCCCATGCGTGACGTCGATCACGCGGGACTCCGGCGCGATCGTCGCGATGACCCCGTGGCAAGTACCGACGAAGTCGTCCTGCAAGCCGAAGTCGGTCAGGAACGTGATGATCAAAGCGCGCGAATCTCGTCGAGGATTCCGTCGAGGTCGTGAGACTTTGCCATGGACCGGAGCGTGAGTCCCTCGGCCTCGGCCTCGGCCGCGGTCTGCGGGCCGATCGCAATCACCGGCGCGCGGCCGCGCGCATGCGCGTACGCCCGCGCCGCGGACGGCGACATCAGGATCGCGAGGTCGCCTTCCGGCGGCGCGTCCGGGGTCAGCTCGACGGTGCGATAGAGCGGCAGGAAGTCACCGGGGAGGAGCCGGCGCGCTCCCTCGGCGGCGGCAAGCAGGACGCGCGCGTCGCCGGGCAAGTCGCCGAGCAGCCCTTCCTGCGTCGACACCTCCGGCACCAGATCGGGCTCGAGCCCGTGCCGGCGCAGCTCCTCGGCGGTGCCGGAGCCGATCGCGGCCAGCTTCCGGGGAGGCGACGCCAGCCGCCGCGCCAGCTCGCGCGCGCCGTTCGGGCTCGTGACGACAACCCAGTCGTACGGCGAGGGATCGATCGGCTCGTCGCCGAGCGGCTCGACGCGGATGAGTGGGCAGCGAACCGCCTCGTGGCCGAGCTCCTCGATCCCCTTGACGAGCTCGTCCGCCTGCGCGTCGGCGCGCGTGACGACGATCCTCATCGCTCGGCGAGCCGTGCAAGCTCCTCGCCGAGCGCGGCCGGGTCGTCCCCCGTCCGCCGCTCGAGCCACGAGCCGTCCTCCGCGGCGACGAGCCCCGTCAGCGTCGAGCCGTCGTGGTACGCGGCGACGGGAGCGAGGCAGCCACCGCCGACGGCGGCCACGACCTCGCGCTCGGCCTCGACCCGCTCGCGCGTCTCCGGGTCGTCGGCCGCGGCGACGAGATGCTCCTCGCCGGCCCGTACCTGGAGCGCGAGGGCTCCCTGACCGGCCTCCGGCAGCAGGACGTCCGGCTCGAAGCGATGGCCGATCTCCGCGCCGAGCGCGAGCCGGTCGAGCCCGCAGGCGGCGAGCACGATCGCGTCGAGACCGCGCTCGCGGCGCTTCCGCAGGCGCGTGTCGATGTTGCCCCGCAAGGGCTCGATCTCCAGAGACGGCTCGAGCACGAGCAGCTGCGCCTTCCGCCGCACGGAGGCGGTCCCGATTCGCATCCCGGGCCGCAGCCCGGCCGCCCCGCAGAGCGCGTCGCGCGGATCGTCGCGCCGGAGGTAGGCCCCGATCGCGAGCCCTGCCGGGTCGGAAGCGGTCATGTCCTTCGCGGAGTGGACGGCGACGTCGATCCGCCGACCCAGCAGCGCCTCCTCGAGCTCCTTCACGAAGACGCCGCGTGAGCCGATCTCGCCGAACGGGCGCGAGCGGTCGCGGTCGCCCGCCGTCGTGATCGGCACGAGCGCGAGCTCGATCCCGGGGGCCCGCAGCGACGACAGAGCGCGCTCGGCCTGGGTGAGCGCGAGCCTACTGCCGCGACTGCCGACGCGGACGAGCACAGGTCAGTCGCCTCCGGACGGGCGGCGCGCACCCGACACCGCGCGGCCGGACCCGGATAAACGCCGTCGGCGCCTGGACAGGCAGAGGACGGCCGGTTAGCTGCCCGGGCTTCAGCGCTCGTCCTCGTCGAGACCGAAGAGGTGCCGCACCGTTTCAGCATAGAGGACCCCGTCGGCTGCCACAGCGGCCTGCTTCATCCGCACGGTCGGCAGGTGGAGGAGCTTGTTCACGATCTGCGCGGTAACCGCGTCGACCGCCCGGCGCTGGCTGTCGTCGAGCCGCCCGAGCAGCGCCTCGGCCTTCTGCAGCTCGGCCTCACGGATCTCCTCCGCCCGCGCCCGCAGTGAGGCGATCGCCGGCACGACGTCCAGCGACGCGTGCCACTCGTGGAACTTCTCCGCCTCGGCCGCCACGATCGCCTCGGCCCGCTCCGCCTCCCGGCGCCGAAGCGACAGGGTCTCGACCACGATCTGCTCCAGGTCGTCGATGTCGTAGAGGTAGCAGCCGTCGAGCTCGCCTATGGCAGGGTCGAGGTCGCGCGGCACCGCGAGGTCGACGAGCACGAGCCGGCGGCCCTTGCGGCCTCCCAGTCCTTCCACCACCGTCGACGCCTCGAGCACGAGGCCCGGAGCATTCGTCGATGCGATCACGACGTCGACCGTCGCGAGCCGCTCGTGGATCCGCTCGCGCTCCGTCTTGCTGTTCGCGACGAGCGAGATCTCGGCGCCGCGGCTCCGCAGGTTCCGCGCCGCCTGTTCGCTCACCTTGCCCGCGCCCAGCAGGAGGATCGAGCGGCCGGCGAGGCTGCCGAACACCTGCTCCGCGAGCGCCGCCGCGGCGGCCGAGACCGACGCGGGGCTCTGCCCGATCGCCGTCTCCGCCCGCACCTTGCGACCCGCGTGGAGCGCCTGGCGGAACACCCGGTCGAGCACCGGACCGGTCGCACCGAGCTCGTGCGCGACGCGCACCTGGCCGAGGATTTCGCCCTCGCCGGGCACGAGGGAGTCGAGCCCCGCCGCGACGCGGAAGAGGTGGAGCGCGGCGGCCCGGTCGTGGAGCCGGTAGAGGGCGGGCTCGACGTCCGGCTCGAGCGACGCGAGCGCCGCGACAGCGTCCCGCTCCGCCTGCTCGGCGTCGTCGGCGGCTACGTACAGCTCGGTGCGGTTGCAGGTCGAGAGGCAGGCGGCCTCGCGGCCTCCCTCGGCGAGCCGCGCGGCGAGCGCCTCCGCAGCGTCGCGGTCCAGCGCGACCTGCTCGCGCAGCTCGATGGGCGCGTGATGGTGGGAGGTGCCGACGAGTACGAGACGGATCATGCGAAGTGGGTGGCCGGGAGGGCGAGCCGGACGACGACGACGAGGACGAAACCGGCGAGGGCGAGATAGGCGGCGCGGCGCCCGGCCCAGCCGCCGAGCAAGCGCAGGCCGAGGTAGGCGCACCAGACGAGCCAGGTGACGGCCGTCGCGGCGATGAGCGCGTCGAGCCGGTCCCCACGGGCGACCAGACGTACGAGGCCCGCGGCGACGCCGAGCGTGAGCAACGGCACCGACCACGCGACTGTCCGCAACGCAAGCTCGTCGAGGGTCGCGAGCGCCGGAACCTGCCGGCGCAGGATCGTCGCCGGGCTCGTCTTCAGCCGACGCTCCTGCCAGATGTAGAGGGCCGACAGCGCGGCGGCGAGAGTGAGGCCGGCAAAGGCGGCGAGCACGAGCCCGACGTGGACGACGAGGAACAGGTTCGAGTAGTGGCTCGCGCTGCCGCTTCCCGTCCCACCGCCCGCGCGGGCGATGACGAGCAGCGCCACCGCCAGCGGCATGACGACGAGGCCGAGCACACGGTACGGCCGGCGGCAGCCCCAGATCAGATATGCAGAGACGACGAGCCAGACGAAGAGCGAGAGGGACGAGGCCCAGGTCCCCCAGGGAAATCCGTCGTCGCGCGCCGCCTGCACTGCCAGCAGCGCCGTCTGGGCGAGCCAGCCAAGCCGCACGCCCCAGGTCGCGGCACGTCCCGCGCGGCCGGGTCGCCGCACCTCGCCGAAGTAGCAGACCGCCGCCTCCCCGTAGAGCAGCAGGGCCGGCCAGAACAGCAGCTCAGCCAACGCGCGCCGTCTCCCTCGGTGTCTCTTCCGCGTCGTCCTCCGCGGGCACGCGGTCGGCGAGCTCGTCGACCTCTCGCTCGAGCCGCTGCAGCTTGAGCGCCATGATCAGAACGTACGCGAGGACGACGGCGAACACGACGCAATACGCAGCCGTAACGTACTTCTCGGCCGTCGTCATGCGAGCACCTCTCTCAGCTCACGGATCCGCCCGTCGAGCCGTTTGCCGGCGAGCTCGACCCGGTAGAGCGTGTACGCGAGGACGAGCATCGCAACCTGCGCGATGCAGTACGTGGCAAGGATCCAGCCGCCGAAGTTGGGGCCGTGCAGCGTGAACACGACGGGATGGATGATGTCCTTGGCGAGCCGGATCGCGGCGAAGCTGACCGGGATCAGGACGACGCCGAACAGCGCGTACACGGCGCTCAGGTTCGCGCGCTGCGGACCGGGATCGACCGAGAACCGGAGCATGAAGTACGCGCAGTAGAAGAGGAAAAGAACGAGGAAGAGCACGAGCTGGTCCGAGCTCCACAGCCACCAGCGGCCCCACGAGATCTTCGCCCAGATCGAGCCGGTGATCAGCACGAGCGTCCCGAAGATGACCCCCTGGTGGACGCAGACGTAGCTCTTGAGGTCGGCGAGCGGGTCGCGCTTCCACAGAACGCGGAACGCCTGCCAGGCGGCGCCTGCGAAGCAGGCGTACGCGGTGATCGCGATCGAGACGTGGAAGTAGAAGATCCGCTGCGAGAAGCCCTGGTTCGCGTCGGTCGGCGCGACGAAGAATACGAACGCGATCGCCGTCGTGACGAGCACGAGCGAGATCGCGGCGAGCGCCGGCAGGGGTATGCGAGACGTGCGACCCACCTCTGGGATTGTCGCAGCACCGGCACTCACTCGGACACCACATACTCGAACGACGCCCAGCAGACGACCGCGAACAGCGCGTCGTAGAGCGCGAGGAAGCCGAGGTACCGCCCGGGTGAGTGGACGACGCTCGCGCCGACCGCGCCGACGACGATCGGCACGGCGAGCGGCAGGAAGAGGAGCGGGAGCAGCAGATCCCGCGCGCGGGTCACCACGGCCATCGCGCCGAGGAACGTGCCGACCGCGCAGATGCCGATGTCCGCAAGGACGACCGCCGCGACGGTCGCGCCGCCGAGACGGTGGAAGAAGAGGGCGAAGAGCGGCAGCGCGACGACCTCGGCCGCGGCGAGGAAGGCGAGCGTCGCAAGCGACTTGGCGAGCCAGATCGCGCTCCGGTCGCACGGCGCCATGACCAGGCCGTCCATCGTTCGCTGCTCGCGCTCGGGGACGAACGCCCGGCCGAGGCCGAGCAGCGCCGTGAACAGGATCGCGACCCAGAGGAGCCCGCTCGTCGCGAGCCGCGACGGGCTGGCCGGCAGCGCGAAGTGGAAGATGACGAAGACCGCGGCGACGAAGAGAACCATCGCCGGCAGCGTGTCCCGTGCCCGCAGCTCCAGAAGCAGGTCCTTGCGCACGAGCGCCCCGACGTCGCGGACGTAGGTCATGCGGCGAGTGCGAGCCGCCCGCTCACGAACGGGTCGAGACGCGCGGGCTCGTGCGTTGCGAGCAGGAACGTCCGCTCGCCGCGGAGCTCGGCGAGCTGCGCGTCGAGGAGCTCGGCGCCAGCCTCGTCGAGGGCGCTGTACGGCTCGTCGAGGACGAGCAGCTCCGGGTCGTGGAGCAGGACGCGGCAGAGCGCGAGCCGCTGAGTCATGCCGCGGGAATACGAGGCCACGCGGTCGTGCCGGGCCTCCCAGAGCCCGAACCGCTCGAGCAGCATCCCGATCCGCTCCCGTCGCTCGGCCACCCCGTAGAGACGGCCGTAGAGCTCGAGGTTCTCGAGCGCAGTCAGCTCGCGATAGACGAGCGGCTCGTGCCCGAGGTAGCCGATCGCCCCGCGCGAGACGCCCCGCTCGATCGTGCCCTCGGTCGGCTGCGCCAGACCCGCGCAAATCCGCAGCAACGTCGTCTTGCCGGAGCCGTTGGGCCCGGTGACGACGAGGAAGCCGCCCGACGCGAGGTCGAGATCGATGCCCCGCAGCACACGCTTCTCGCCGTAGCGCTTGCCAAGCCGTCGCGCAACGAGCACCCGCCCAGCATAAGCGGCTCGGCTCGCTTTACCGGCGTTTTACGGCGTCTTTGCCGGACTCGATCATGGCCCGATCAGGCTCCGTTCGTCCTTACCAACCCCGAGGGGGATCCCGATGTCAAGAAAGCACCTCCTGCTGCTCGCACCGCTCGCTCTGGCGGCGCTGGCAGCCACAGGCGTGGCCCTCGCCGCCGGCGGCCCGAACGCCCAGTCGGCGTCGGCAACGTTCAAGGCGACGGCCGTTTCACACGCACGCCTCACCACCTGCACCGTCAACGGCAGTGACACGTTCGCCTCGACGCTCGCCACGTACAGCGGCACGTCGACCAGCAGCGACGCCCGCCTCAACGGGACGATCTCGATCCGCGCCGCAAGCCTCGTGGACACGGATACCGGCGTCGGCCGCGTCGTCGGAGTCTTCCGGATCAGGAACGCGAACGGCGTGGGCTCCCACGGCTCGATCAACGCGGTCGTCGGCAACGGCGACGCAACCGGGGCAGCTATCGGACGGGTGAACGGCCCGGCCGGCCAGCTGGCCGCGACGCTCTCCTCGCCCTTCGACCCGGCCGCCGGATTCGGCTCCTCGTCGTCCGGCGAGCTCGGCACGGGAACGGCCGCGGGCACGGGTGTGGTGCTCAACGGCCCATTCTGCCACCAGTGGCACAAGCATCCGCTGCGCTGGCTGCACCGCCACATTCGCAGGCATCACGGTTAGCCGAAGTCTGGAGCCTGGCGCCGCTGCGCGGTGCCAGGCACCGGCCTCTGGTTGGTGTTACACCACGGCGTCTGCGATTACGAACGCGGCGAAGACCACGCTGATCACGCCGTTCATCGTGAAGAAGGCCGCATCGAGGCGCCGCAGGTCGCCCGGGCGCACGAGGGAGTGCTCGTAGCCGAGGAGCAGCGCGACGGAGGCGACGCCGATCCAGTAGAGCGCGCCGACGTCCAGGCCCAGTCCGGCCGCGACGAGGAAGGCGACGGTCGCCGCGTGGGCGAGTCGCGCTCCGACGAAGGCCCCTTTCGGGCCGAAGCGCGTGACGATCGAGTGCAATCCCTCGCGCCGGTCGACCTCCTCGTCGAAGAGCGCGTAGAAGAAGTCGAAGCCGGCGACCCAGAACGCGACTGCGGCGCCGAGCATCCACGACTGCCACGGCAGCCGTCCGGTGATGGCCACCCAGGCGCCGACCGGCGCGAGCCCGTCGACCGCACCGAGCCAGAAGTGGCAGAGCCACGTGAAGCGCTTGAGATAGGGGTAGACGACGAAGCCGACGACCGGGATAGGCCACAGCCAGCGGACGATCGGGTCCAGCTGCCAGACGGCCACGAGGAAGAGGGCCAGCGACGCAAGCGAGAAGACGACGACCTGGATGATCGACAGCTGCCCGCTCGGCAGCTCGCGTCCGGCAGTCCGAGGGTTCCGCGCGTCGATCCGCGCGTCGATGAGGCGGTTGAGCGCCATGGCGAGGGAGCGGGCGCCGACCATCGCAAGCGTGATCCAGAGCAGATCGTGCCCGCTCGGCGTCCCGCCGACGGCGAGGAACGCGCCGACGTAGGCGAACGGCAGCGCGAAGACCGTGTGCTCGATCTTGACGAGGCGCGCGAAACGCGCCGGCAGCGGCGCCAGCCCGGCGGTCACGTCTGCTCGTGCTCCGTGGGAGTGTCGGCCAGGAGCTCGAGCGCGTGCGAAAGCGCCGGGCGAAGGACCTCGAAGCCGTCGCGGCAGCCGCCGGTCGAGCCCGGAAGGTTGACCACGAGCGTGCTGCCCACGACTCCGGCGGCGCCGCGGGAAAGCAGCCCGTGCGGCGTCTTCGCGATCGAGTCCGCCCGCAGCGCCTGGGCGATGCCGGGAGCGTCCCGGTCGAGCACGTCGCGGGTCGCCTCCGGCGTCACGTCCCGCGGAGCGAGGCCGGTTCCTCCTGTTGTCAGGACGAGTCGGGCATCCGCGGCGAGCGCTCGGATCGCGGCGGCGATCGCCTCGCGCTCGTCGGGAACGACCCGGCGCTCGACCTCGTAGCCCTCGGCCCGCAGGAGCTCGTCGAGCGCGTCTCCGCTGCGGTCCTCGCGCGTACCGGCCACGACGCCGTCCGACACCGTCAGCACGGCCGCTTTCAGCTGACGCGCTCCTTCGTCTTCTCGACGAGCACGACATCCGCGATCCGCATCTCCTTGTCGACCGCCTTCGCCATGTCGTAGACGGTGAGCGCGGCGACCGATGCCGCCGTCAGCGCCTCCATCTCGACACCCGTCTGAGCGGTCGTCTCGGCCGTGGCGACGATCTCGACCGAGTCCTCACGGACGTCGAGCGCCACCTCGACGTGCGTCAGGGGCAGCGGATGGCAGAGCGGGATGAGCTCGCTCGTGCGCTTCGCCGCCATGATCCCGGCGAGCTGCGCCGTCGCAAGCGCGTCGCCCTTGGGCAGCTCCCGCAGGATCCGCGCGGTCTCGGGAGCCATCCGCACCTCGGCGCGAGCGACGGCCCGCCGCCGCGAGAGCTCCTTGCCGCCGACGTCGACCATACGGACGGCGCCCGACTCGTCCACGTGCGACAGGTCGTTCATCAGGAGGATCGTACGGCGTCGAGGTCGGCGAGCTGCGCCCCGAGCCACTCCTGGATGCCGTGCGCTCGAACGTGCCCGCGGATCGCCACCGCCCGCCGTCGCCGCTCCGCGGGCTCGAGCACGAGCGCGGCGTGCAGCGCATCCGCCTGTCCCGAGACGTCGAGCGGGTTGACGCTCAGCGCCCACTCGCCGAGCTCGTCATGCACTCCGGCGTTCTCGGACAGGACGAGCACGCCGTCCCGGCCGTTGACGAGGAACGCCTCCTTGGCCACGAGATTGAGCCCGTCGAAGACGGGGTTCACGAACAGGACGTCGAACTGTTTGTAGCCGGCGACCGAGCGGCTGAAGTCGTCGGCGATGTCGAGGTCTACGGGCTGCCAGCCGTCGCGACCGAAGCGCTCGTTCACCTCCCGGGCCGCTCGCTCGACGGCGACCGCGTATTCCGCGTACTCGGGAATGTCCTCCCGCGACGGGGCGAGCAGCGCAAGCATCGCCACCCTCCCGTGCAACTCCGGATGGCGCTCGAGCAGAAGCGCGAAGACGTGGAAGCCGCGGACGACGTTCTTCGACGGGTCGATCCGGTCGACCCGTAGGACGAGCTGCTCGGGACGGCGCTCCGCGAGCTCGCTCTCACGCTCGAGCACGGCGGAGTCCTCGCCCAGCCGGTCGAACTCGCCTGCGTCGACGCCGATCGGATGGGCGACGACGCGTATCCGGCGGCCGCGGTGCTCGACCGTCCCTGCGGCTTCGTCCACGCGCGCGCCGAGCAGCCGCTGCGCCGAGAGCAGGAAGGCCCGGCGCCAGCGCTCGGTGTGGAAGCCGACCACGTCGTTGGCCAGCAGCCCTTCGTGCACTGCGACCCGCAGCTCCTCGGGCAACGCGTGCCAGTAGTCCGGCTCCGGCCACGGGATGTGGACGAAGTGCGAGGTCACGAGCTCGGGCCGCGCCTCCCGCACGAGTCGCGGCGCGACGTAGAGGTGGTAGTCGTGGAACATGACGGCCGCATCGGGCTCACGCTCGAGCTCTTCGAGCGTCGCCGCGGCAAAGGCTTCGTTCACCGGGACGTAGCCGGCGTCCCACGCCTCGTGTAGCCGCGGGTCGAAGTCGGGAGCCGAGCCGAGCCCCCAGAGGTAGTGCTGCAGGAACCACAGAGTCGGGTTGGCCAGGACGTTGTAGTAGCGGTCGTACGCCGCCGGGTCGTGCGCGACAAGGCGCAGCCGGTACGCGGCGCCGTCCCGCGTCTCCTCGTCGAACGACCCTTCGTGCTCGGCCGCCACGGCCCTGTCCTCCTCGCTCATGGCGCTTGCCACCCACGTCACGTCGTGGTGCGCGAGCAGGCCGCCGAGCGCCGTGACCACGCCGCCCCCGCCCCGCCTGGCGACGCGGGCGCCGCCCGGATCACGCTGATAGCTGACCGGGGCGCGGTTGGAGACGACGAGGAGCTTGTGGCGCGTCGTTGTCGAACCTGACAACGCTCAGGCGGGGGCGCGCAGCCGCTTGACGAACCGGAGCCGCGATCCGCGGACGCCGGGACGCGAGTCGAGCTGGAAGTCGTCGGCGATCGTGCGGATGATCGCTATGCCGAGCCCGCCTTCCGTGAGCTCCTCGCCTTCGAGCGCCGGCGGCCGTTCCGGATCGAACCCCTCGCCGTCGTCGACGACCTCGACGGCGAGTGCACCGCCGCTCAATTCGTACGCGACCGACACGAAGCCGTCGCCCTCGCCGTACGCGTGCCGCACGGAGTTCGACACGGCCTCGGTCAGCGCGAGCTTGAGGTCGGCGACCAGTTCCTCGGGCATGGCGACGATGTCGGCGAGACCGCTGAGGGCGAGCCGCGCCAGCGCGATGTACTCCGCGCGCGCAGGAATCCGCAGGCGGACAGTCCGCATCCCCTCGAGCTGCGCCCCCGCCGCTTCGATGACTGCCGACTCGTCCATGCGCCACCTCTCACACGTTCCCGCGGATTCACACTTCTAAACCTGCAGATTTCTACCAGTCGCGGCCAGGCCTCTCGCGCGACGTCCGGGTCGCGCATCGCTGTGCAGCCGGACCTCCCCGCTCGACTCCGGTCCAAACCACGTTTCCACGGGAAAACGTGCCGGCTTCCTGCCGTCGCCCTGACCCCACCCTAAACTGGCCCCTCGTGACGGCCGACTCGTCCGCACCGGAGCGCCGACGCTCGCGGCCAGGGTCGCTCGAGCGTCCCGTCAACGCGCGCCTCTACCGGGGGACGTGGCTGCTCGTCGGGCTGCCGCTGCTTCTGCTCGCGTTCAGCGTGGCCAAGCCGGCGGCGCTCCAGCCGCCGACGCTCCCGCCCGCGTTCGACGGGACGACGGCCGCGGCGCTCGCCACCGATCTCGCCTCCCGCTATCCCGACCGAAGGCCCGGTACGCCCGGTGCCAAGGGGGCGGAGTCGTGGTTCCGCCAGGAGCTTGCTCCGTACGGCTTCGGCGTCCGGGCCGACCGGTTCACAGCGACGATCCACGGCCACCGCAGGACCCTCGTCAACCTCGTTGCGCAGAAGGCCGGGCTCTCGCCGCGCGCCGAGATCGTCGTCATGGCGCATCGCGACAACAGCGGTGCGCCCGGCGGCGGGCTCGACGACAACGCCTCGGGAACCGCGGCGTTGATCGAGCTGGCCCGCTCATACGCGCCGACGGCCGCCGCGCAGCGGATCAAGCTCCCGTACTCGCTCGTCTTCCTCTCGACAGACGGGGCGGGAGAGGGGGCCAGAGGCGCCGCGCACTTCGCGGCCCAACCCGAGGCACGCCAGAGCATCCTCGGGGTCGTCAACCTCGACTCGGTCGGAGGCCGGGGGAGGCCGCGGCTCGTGCTCAACGGCGACAGCGCCCGCTCGCCGGCGCCGGGCCTCGTCGAGACGATGCGCTCGGCCCTTGCGCGCGTGGGAGGCGGCGATCCATCGCGGCCGAGCGCTCCCCAGCAGCTCCTCGGCCTCGCCTTCCCCTTCAGCCCCTACGAGCAGGCTCCGTTCGTGAGCCGCGGCATCCCGGCGGTGACCGTGACGACCGCTGGCGCCCGTCCGCCCGACGCGCCGAAAGCACGGGAGCACCTCGATGTGCGGCATCTCGGGCTGGTCGGCCTTGCGGCGCAGGCCACCGTCGACGCGATGGAAGGGGGAGTCTCACTCGCCCAGGGGCCGGCGAGCTACGTCTTCCTCGGCCAGCGCCTAATCCGCGGCTGGGCGATCGAGATCGTCCTCGTCGCGATGCTGCTGCCGTTCCTCGCGGCAGCCGTCGACCTGTTCGCGCGCTGTCGCCGCCGGCGGATCTCGATCGCGCCCGCTCTGCGGAGCTACCGCAGCCGGCTCGGCTTCTGGGTCTGGGTAGGAGCGGTCTTCCTCGTCTTCGACGCGCTCGGCTTCTGGGGGCGGGGCGGCGGCAGGCCGCCGTCGCTCACAGACGTCACCTGGCCCGGCGGCGCTCTGATTGCCTTCGTCGTACTCGCCGGAATCGGCTGGATCGTCGCCCGTAGCCGCCTTCTCCCGCGGCGGCCGATCCTGCCGGAGGAGCGGCTGGCCGGCTACAGCGGCGCGCTGCTCGCACTCGGCGTAGTCGGTCTCCTCGTCGGAGCGACGAATCCATTCGCGCTCATCTTCGTCCTGCCGTCCCTGCACGCCTGGCTCTGGCTGCCGCAGGTCCAGGACCGGCAACCCGCCGTGCGCGCGAGCGTCCTCGCCGCCGGATTCCTCGGTCCGGCCTATCTCATCTGGTCGTTCGCGACCCATTACGGGCTGGGCTGGGACGCGCCGTGGTACATCGCCAAGCTCTTCGCGATCGGGTACGCGCCGCTGCCGCTGCTCGTGATCGGCGTCGCCTGGCTCGCGGTCGCGGGTCAGCTTTCCGCGCTCGCGGCCGGACGGTACGCGCCGTACCCCGCTCCGCAGGACCGCTCACGCCGCGGGCCGCTCCGCGAGCTGTTTCGCACGCTGTTCCTCGCGCAGCGGCGACGGGCTGCTCTCGCCGAGTCCCGTCGCGCGGTGAACGAGTAGTTCAGGCGTCGAGCGGGAGCCAGCGCACCGTCGAGCCGGCGGCGAGCTCCTCGTTTCCACGTGGAACGTGGACGAGAGCGTCGGCGGCGCTCGAGCGGGCGATCATGTGCGACTCCTGGCCGACGACGGGCACGAGGACGACAGCGTCGTCTTCGACCTGCGATCGAGCACGCACGAACTCGTCCCGCTCCGGATCTCGCCGCAACATGGAGGAGAGACGCCCGGGCTGGAACCGCGGCCGCGGATCCGCAAGCCCCTGAAGCGCCAGCAAAGCCGGCTTGACGAAGAGCTCGCACCCGACGAGCGCCGAGACCGGATTCCCCGGCAGGCCAAACACGAGCGTCTCCCCGCGGACGCCAAACGCGATCGGCTTCCCGGGCTTCATCGAGACCCGCCAGAACACTTCCTCGACGCCGAGCTCGCGCTCGGCCGCACGCACGAGGTCGTGCTCGCCGACCGAGACCCCGCCGGAGGTGACGAGAACGTCAGCGGTGAGTCCTCGCTCGAGGGCGTCGCGCAGCGCCACCTCGTCGTCGGCGGCGGGGGCCTGCGGCTCGACATCCGCGCCGGCGCCGGCGAGCGCCGCGGCCAGCATGACGGTGTTCGACTCGTAGATCTGGCCGTCCC
Source organism: Gaiellaceae bacterium (assembly GCA_036497525.1). Taxonomy (GTDB): domain Bacteria; phylum Actinomycetota; class Thermoleophilia; order Gaiellales; family Gaiellaceae; genus Palsa-739. Next base: position 18,448 of record DASXJG010000010.1, on the reverse strand, counting down.
GGAGGTCGGTGCCGGGAGCGACGAGCTCGCTGCCGGTCGCGAGCACGCTGACGCGCGGTCGGCGCGCACACGGCAGGACGGCGATCCCCGTTGCAGCCGCGGCTGCGATGTGCGCCGCGGTGAGTCTCACGCGTGCGCGAACGACCACGTCGCCTGCCGCGATGTCGCCACCGCGAGGGCGGACGTTCGCGCCGGGAGCCGGTGCCGCCGGAATCTCCACTCTGTTGTCATTAACGGCAACATGCTCGACGGGGACGACACAATCGGCGCCGTGGGGTACGACCGCGCCGGTCGAGATCGCCGCGGCGCTTCCGGGCTGGAGCGAGCATCCGAGCGGGCTGCCGGCTGCGGACTCGCCCACGATCGGCAAGGTCGCCGGCAGGTCGGCGGCCCGGACAGCGAAGCCGTCCATCGCAGAGCTTGCGAACGGCGGCAGGTCGACCCGCGCACGAGCGTCCTCCGCGATGACACGGCCGCCTGCCTCGGCGATCGGCACGAGCTCGGACGGAAGCGGACGGGTGGCCGCCAGAACCCGCTCCTGCGCCTCCTCGAAAGTAAGTAGCGAAGCCACGCTGGGCGCATACCGTAGTCGTGACGACTCCAGGGGCTACGGGCTGGACGTGTCCGGCGCCGTCGAGCTCGACGTCGTCTCCAGAGGCGCGGGTCGATAAGCGAGGCTGCCCTGCCACGGTACGAATTGCGCGGGTGACAGCGACGCCGGGAAGGCAAGGTTCGGCGTGCCCCCAAGCGCTTGCTCCATGAAGAGCCGCCAGGCGGTCGCGGGCAGCGTCGGGCCCGAGACGGCGGCTCCGTGGACGTCGAGCATCGGGATCTCTCCTCGCGGATATCCCATCCACACGGTCGTCTCGAGCGACGGCGTGTAGCCGCAGAACCATGCGTCCGCGTAGGAGTCGGTCGTGCCCGTCTTGCCGGCGTCGGCGCGGCCGGCGAGATGCGCGCCGATGCCCGTCCCGTGCAGCATGTTCTCCTCCAGCACGCGCGTCACGGTGGCCGCGACCCAGTCCGGCACGACGCGTTTCTGGTGGACGGCGCCCCAGGCGGCGTCCACCTTGGAGTCCGGAAAGACGACCTTGCGGATCGCCAGCGGCTTCGAGTAGACGCCGCCTGCGGCGAAGGTCGCGTAGGCGGAGGCCATGTCGAGCGGGGTCACCGCGGCCGAGCCGAGCGCGAGGGACGGCGTCGGCCGCAGCTCCGTCCGCACGCCGAGCTTCTGCGCCATGGCGGCGATCGCGCCGGGGCCGAGGTCGAGCGCGAGCCGCGCGTACGCGGTGTTGTCGGAGTGGATGGTCGCGGCGGCCACCGTCTCGGGGCCTGCGTACGTCCCGTCGTACGTTCGGACGCGCCAATCGAGCGAGGGGTCGTAGAACGGGGCGGAGAGGTAGCGCGTCGCCCAGGGATTCATACCCTCTTCCACCGCGGCGGCGAGGGCGATCGGCTTGAACGTCGAGCCCGCCTGCCGCTCGGCGGACGTGGCGAGGTCGAACTCGCTGCCGGGCGTACCGGGCGTCACGGCCGCCAGCGCGCGGATCGCACCGGTCGCCGGGTCGATGGAGACGATCGCGCCGGCCGGGTCGTGGCGCGCGTAGACGACGCTCGAGAGCGCCCGGACTGCGGCTGTCTGCAGGCGCGGCCGGATGGTCGTGTAGACGCGCAGGCCGCCGGCCTGCACGGTCGCCGCCCCGTACGCCTGCTGCAGGAGGTTCTCGACGTAGCCGACGAGGTACGGCTCGCGGCTCGCGTACGCGGGGCTCGGCCGAAGGTGGAGGCTGCGGTCGCGCACGGCTGACGCGTACTGCGCGTCGTCGATGTCGCCGCTTCGGCGCAACGCGCGCAGGACCTCGTCGCGGCGAACGAGCGCTGCCGCCGGGTTGTGGAGCGGGTCGTAGTACGACGGCGCCTGCGGCAGCCCCGCGATCAGCGCCGCCTGCTCGAGCGTCAGCCTGCTCGCCGGGACGGAGTAGTACGTCTCCGCGGCCGCCTGGATCCCGTAGGCGTGGTTGCCGTAGTAGACGTCGTTGAGGTACGCGGTGAGGATCGTGTCCTTCGGCCAGACCCGGGCAAGCTTGATGGCGAGACACGCCTCCACCGCTTTCCGCTGCAGTGTCTGCTCGCGGCTGAGGTAGAGGTTGCGTACGAGCTCCTGAGTGATCGTGGAGCCGCCCTGCACGATCCGGCCCGCGCTGACGTCGGCGACGAGCGCGCGGAGGATCCCGACCGGGTCGACTCCGCCATGCGAGTAGAAACGACGGTCCTCGATCGCCACGGTCGCTTTCGGCATCCACGGGCTGGTCTCCTGGCGCGTGACCGCCGTCCTGTTCTCGACGGCGGGGAGGACTCCGATCAGGCTGCCGTTCGCGCCGTAGACGAGCGAGCTGTTCCCCTGCCGCACGGGCTGCAGGGCAGTCAGGTCGCAGCTCGAGCCGAAATAGACGGCGCCGCCCGCCGCCGTGAGCGCGAGCAGTGCGAGGGGAATCACAACCGCGAGGACGACGATGGTGCGCCGGCGCCGTCTGGGCTTCGACTTCGGCTTCGGCCGCTGCTTGCGGCTCACGTCCAGACGCCGAGCGCGCGGAGGCGCTTGTGGGCGCGCAGCCGGAGCTCGTTCTCGAGCCGCTCCGCGGCCGCCTCGTCGGCGGCGACCGCACGCACCTTCACCGTCGCCGTTCCGTCGAGTGAGCCGAGATAGACGTCCGCATCGCGCTCATCGGAGACGGTCTCCCGCAGGGCCTCGATCGCTGCTTCGAGATCGGCGTTCAACGGCACCGGCACCGACACCTCGGCGAACGTCTCCCGGCTGCGAATCGAGGCGTTGATGATCGAATCCGAGGCGAGCTTGTTGTTCGGCACGACGAGCCGCCGCCGGTCGATCGTGCGGATGAAGGTGTAGGTCAGGCCGATCTCCTCGACCACCCCGGACTCTCCGTCGTAGATGACGCGATCGCCGATCCGGACCGGCTGCGTCGTCGCGATCAACAGGCCGGCGATGAAGTTCCCCAGCGTCTGCTGCGACGCCAGTCCGATGATCACCCCGAGCACGGCGGTCGAGGCGAGCAGGCCGGCCGCCAACCCGCGCACCTGGGGTATCACGAGCAGGGCCGAGAAGATGCCGACCGCAATGATCGTCGTGGTGGCTGCGCGACGGAGGACGCGATAGCGCGTCTCCGCCTCCGGGGGCAGCTTCTTGCGGCCAAGCCACCAATCGACAGCGCGCGCGATGAGCACGACGACGAGGATCACGGCGGCGGCGATCACGATCCGGTGCCAGAAGGGCATCGTCGCCCGATTCGCCGCGGGTGGTGGGTTTCCTCAGTCCAGCGGCAGGGGGCGGCGACCGGCGAAGCCGTCGTCGACGGCGTGCCACCACTCGATCTCGTCCTCGCCGAGCTGCCAGCAGAGGAGCACGGTCTCGCCACGACGGAGCGCGGGGAAGTCGATCAGGCCGGTGTCGAGATCCTTGACCTCGGCGCCGTGTGTCGCGATCTCGTCGACGAGGTGCGCCAGCCGCCGCGCAAGCCCGTCGACCTCCGCGGTGGCGGACGCGAGCTCGGCCGGCGGGATCCCTCCCCCGTTGCCCCGGATCTTTCGCTCGAGCTCCTCCTGGCGCTCGAGCGCAAGCGAGTGCTCCTTCCGCTCCGCGACGAGCTGCTCGACGAGCGGCCGCACGTGCTCGAGCTCCGCGTTCGCCTCCTGGGGCGTGAAGTGGCGCATCGGCCGAAGCCTATGCTGAGGCCGGTGGAGGCCGAAGTCGCCAGCGCGCCCCCGCGCACGAGCCATATCCGCCTGATCTGCTGGACGATCTTCGTCGGGCTGATCGCCGCGATCAACTACGCGGCCCGCTTCACCGGCAACGGCAGCACGGGCCGCACGAGTAGCCGCGATGCGGTCTACTCGTACACGACGTTCGTGGGCGGGACCGTCCTTTACGCGGTCTGGCTCGGGATCGTGCTGCTGATCGCGATCGACCGCTTCGACCTGCTTGCGCTGCGACGCCCTCAGAGCTGGGGAAAGGCGGTCGGCTATGCCCTCGCCGTCATCGTTGCCATCTTCCTGTGGGAGGGGGTCGTCTCGGTGCTGCCGCTACCGCAGAGCCCAGGCAAGGAGCAGGGCCTCACGCCGACCGGCTGGGAGCCGGCGCATGCCGGCGCCTTCGCGGCCAACCTCGTCCTCTTCGCGATGATCGCGCCGTTCGTCGAGGAGTTGACCTTCCGAGGCGTCGGCCAGTCGCTGCTCCGCTTCCTCGGCCGCGTCCCGTCGATCCTCCTGGTCGGACTCGCGTTCGGTCTCGCGCACGGACTGGTCGAGGCGCTGATCGTCCTCGTCCCGTTCGGCATCGCGCTCGCCTGGCTGCGCGATCGCACGGACAGCGTCGTCCCAGGGATGTTCGTTCACGGCCTGTTCAACGGAACAGCGCTCGCCGCCGCCGTCCTGCTGAGCTGAGGGCGCCTAGTCCTCCTCGTCGCCGTTCTCGACCACGAACTGGTCGGGCGTGACGTCCTCGAGGAAGTTCCGGAACTTGGCAACCTCGGCCTCGAGTTGCTCCTCGTCCACTTCTTCGCCCTCGAACTCGATCGCGGACTCGGCGATCACGTCGTCGGCGGCGAAGATCGGCGCCTCGGCACGGATGGCGAGCGCAATCGCATCGGAGGGGCGTGAGTCGACGTCGATCTCCTGGCCGTCCTGCACGACCGTGATCTGGGCGTAGAAGGTGTTCTCGCGCAGTTCGGTGACCGTGATCTGCTTGATCGAGGCTCCGAGCTGCTCGAGCATGTCGCTCACGAGATCGTGCGTCATCGGCCGCGCCGACGCCTGACTCTGAAGCTTCATCAGGATCGCCGCCGCCTCGGGGTGTCCGATCCAGATCGGCAAGAACTTGTTCCCGTCAGACGTCTTGAGGAGGACGATCGGCTGCTTGCCGACCAAATCGAAGCTGACGCCGTAGATGAGCATCTCCTGCATCGGCAGACCGTCTCGAATATAGCTCAGGCCACCCGACGGGAAACGTGGCGTATCCGCCGGGAATGGCCCGTCGTTGGTCCGTCGTGCACCCGCTGTGGCTGAACGACCTCGAGGCGCTCGAGGCAATCGCGGAGAACGAGGAGGCCCGCCGGATCTTCCTCCGGATGGCTGCCATCTCCCAGAGCGGCCGCACGCCGAGCTTCGTGATGGAGGTGGCGCTCGACCGCGATCTCGATTCGGAAACGAAGGGCCGGCTCGTCGAGCTCGCCCAGGACGAGTCGTTCCTACTTGCGGTGGAGGACTACCTCGTCCGCACGCATCGCTTGCACTGAGACGCGTGCGGACGATCGCTACTCGATGGGCGATCCTGGATTCGAACCAGGGACCTCCGCCTTATCAGAGCGGCGCTCTAACCAGCTGAGCTAATCGCCCGCGCGAGCGGAGATTGTAGCCACGGCGTTCTCGAGGGCCTCGGCCAGCTCGGCGAGGTCGTGCTCGTCGCCGAACGGCAGCTCGACCCGGCCCGGGGCGACCCGGGCGCGCCTGCCGGCCAGTTGCGCAAACGCGTCGCGCACCCGCTCCGCGAGCACCGGGTCGACCTTCGCCGAGCTGGCGCGCGGACGCTGCCGGGCGCCCGCCCACTTCGCCCGCTGCTCTGCCGCCCGCACGGAAAGGCCGCGGCGGACGATCTCGCGCGCGAGGCGCCGGCGTCCCTCGTGGTCGGGCACGGCGAGGACTGCGCGGGCATGTCCCTCGGTGAGCTGGCCCCGCTCGACCATCCCGAGCACGTCGTCGGGGAGCTCGAGCAGGCGGATCCGGTTCGAGACCGAGGGCTTGGAGCGGCCCACCCGCTCCGCCACCTCGCCGAGCGAGAGCGAGAACTCGTCGATCAGGACGGCGTAGGCGCGCGCCTCCTCGATCGGCGTCAGCTGCTCGCGGGCGACGTTCTCGACGAGACCGAGCAGGAGGGTCTCGCGATCGTCGGCGTCGCGGACGACCGCCGGCACCGTGGCGCGGCCGGCCTCGCGAGCCGCCCGCCAGCGCCGCTCGCCGGCGACGATCTCGTAGCCGCCGATACCGCGCGGCCGCACGAGCAGCGGCTGGATCACACCCTGCCGGCGCACCGACTCCGCGAGGCCCGAAGCCGCCTCGGGCTCGAAGCGGCGCCGCGGCTGCCGCGGGTTCGGGTGGATCGCGTCGACGGGAATCTCGAGCAGCTCGGACGGAACCGGGTGACCGCCGATCAGGACGTCGAGGCCGCGACCCAGGCCCCTACGCTGAGGAGAGGACTCAGGCGCGCTCGACAAGCTCCATCGCCACCTTCCAGTAGGCGTCGGCTCCGGCGGAGCGACGGTCGTAGGCAATCGCGGGCAATCCGTAGCTCGGCGCTTCGGCTAGCCGTACCGAGCGGGGGACCGAGTTGCGGAAGACGAGCGGGCCGAGGTGGCGCCGCACCTCCTCCTCGACCTGCTGCGCGAGGCGCGTGCGCCGGTCGACCATGGTGAGGAGGACGCCGCCGATGCCGAGGCTGGGATTCAGCCGGCGGCGGATCAACTCGACCGAGTGGAGGAGCTGGGTCAGACCCTCGAGCGCGTAGTACTCGGCCTGCACCGGCACGAGCACGCGGTCGGCTGCGGCGAGTGCGTTCACGGTGAGCGGCCCGAGCGAGGGCGGGCAGTCGAGGAAGACGAAGTCGTAGCCGCCGCTCCCGGAAGCGAGCGCCTGAGCGAGATAGCGCTCGCCGTCCGACCTACCGGAGAGCTCGACGACCGCGCCGGCAAGGTCCGGCTTGGCGGGGACGAGGTCGAGATTCGCGAAGGCGGTGGGGTGGACGAGCTCGGCAAGCGGCGCGCCGTCGAGGAGGTCGTAGCTCGAGGTTCCGTTCGCGCGCATTCCGAGCCCGGAGGTCGCGTTTGCCTGCGGATCGAGGTCGATCACGAGGGATCGCTCGCCGGCCTCGGCGAGGCAGGCGGCGAGATTGACGGCGGTCGTCGTCTTGCCGACGCCGCCCTTCTGGTTCGCAAGGGCGTAGATGCGGCTCATTGCCATGGCCATTCTCGCTAGGCCAGCGGACGCTTCTTCGCCACGCCCACCCGTCGTGGGAAGCCCGGCGGCGTCGGCGCCACCTTGGGCAGGACGGCGAGACCGTCATGAAGCTCGGGAACCCCGCCGCCGAGCTGCTCCGAAGCTGCGACGAGCCGCTCCGGATCCGCGCCTTCGCCGAGCCAGAGGATCGCCGCGCCGCCGACCTGGACGAGCGGCAAACACCACTCCGCGGCGACCGGCGGCTGCGCGAGCGCCTTGGCGACCGCGACACCCCACCGCTCGAACGGCTGCTCCTCGACCCGTCCCCACACCACCTCCGCGTTCGCCGGCGCCCAGCGCCGCAGGAAGTCGCACTTGCGCCGCTCGGCGTCGAGCAGCGTCACCTCGCGCTCGGGCAGCGACACCGCCAGCGGAATCCCCGGCGAGCCGCCGCCCGAGCCGACGTCGATCACCGGCCCGTCGTAGAGCTCGAGCAACGCCAACGCCCGGAGCGCGTCCTCGAGCAGCATCTCGCACGCCGCATCGAGGTCGCGGATCGCCGTCAGGCCCGGGGTCGCGACGACTGCCGCGAGCCAGTCACTCAGGAAGGACGACGACGTAACGGTTCGGCTCCGTGCCCTCGGAGGCCGTCCCGACCCCGGCTTCCTCCTTCAGGCGGAGGTGGACGACCTTCCGCTCGACGGCCGTCATCGGCTCCAGTTCCTCGGACTCGCCCGACTCGCGCACCCGGTCGGCGACGCGCAGCGCGAGCGTCTCGAGCGTCTCCTTGCGGCGAGCGCGGTATCCCTCGGCATCGACGACGACCTCCCTACGCTCGTCGCCGTACGCCCGCCAGCCGATGGCATTGAGGAGGTACTGGATCGAGTCGATCGTCTGCCCGTGGCGGCCGATCAGGAGCCCGACGTCCGGGCCTGAGCAGGTGACTACGATCGCCTCCGGCTCCTCGTGGGCATCGACCTCGGCGTCTACGCCGAGCGTCGAGACGATCCGCGCCACGAGTGCCCGCGCTTCGGCGAGCTGTCCGCTCTCGTCGCCCACGACCGCGGCAGCGGCCTCCGCCGCCTCGGACGGCAAATGCGCGATGACGCGAGCCGGCTCGTAGCCAACCCCGAGGATGCCGCGCTCGCCTTCGGCGACGACCTCGAACTGAACCGCCGACTTGTCGAGCCCCGGATGCCGGCGCTCGAGCTCCCGCAGCGCCGCCCACTTCGCCTCGCCGACGGTCTCGCCCGTGGCTTCGGCGGTGAGGGTCTCCGCCTCGGTCATCTCCGGCTCGTGCGCTTCTTCTTCCGCCTCACCTGGCGCGGCCGCTGCGACGCCGAGGGCGCAGGCTTGGGCGCAGGCGTCTCGGGCTGTGCGCCGTTGCCGCTCGAGCCGTCGTCGCTCGGCGGCGTCCGCGAGCTGCGCTTCTCCACGGTGGGAGCCGGGGCTTTCTGAACAAGGCGTCGCGTGATCAGTCCCTGCCCGACCGTCCAGAGGTTCGTCGTCACCCAGTAGAGGACGAGACCCGCGGGGAAGCGGGCGATGATGAAGACGAAGACGAGCGGCATGAGCATGAACAGCACGCGCTGCGTCTTGTCCGTCGTCGCGGCCATGAACAAGGTCGACGCCATCTGGCTCGCGACGTAGACGACGAGGAGCACGTAGCCGCCCCACTGGGCCGTCGTCCCCGCCGAGATGTCGTGGATGAAGTGGAGCCACGAGAGGTCCGATCCCGGCGGGAAGTTGTAGTTCTTGAGCGTGTAGTAGAGCGCGACGAAGACCGGGAGCTGCAGCAGCATCGGCAGGCACGAGGCAGCCGGGTTGATCTTGTTCTCCCGGTAGAACTTCATCAGCTCCTCGTTCTGCTTCTGCTTGTCGTGCTTGTACTTCTTCTGGATCTCCTTCATCTGAGGCGCGTGCTTCTGCAGCGACTGCATCGAGTGGATCTGCTTGATCGTCAGCGGCACGAGCAGCATCCGGACGACGACGGTGACCGCCACGATCGACCACGCCCAGGTGAAGCCGGCGTTGTAGTGGAACCAGTTGAGAACGTGCTTCATCACGGTCTCGAGCTGGCTGATGATCGGGACCGTGTAGAGGATCATCGGACCGGGTCGAAGCCGCCGTGGCTCCAGGGGTTGCACCGGAGCAAACGCCAGCCGGCGAGGAAACTGCCGCGCACCAGCCCGTGGCGGCGAAGCGCCTGCACCGCGTATTCGGAGCAGGACGGGTGGTACTTGCAGGTGGTCGGGAAGAGCGCGCCCAGCGTCAAACGGTAGGCCCACACGAGACCGATCCCGAGCTTGCTCGGCATGCGGAAAACCGCGTTCATGCCGCGAGCAGCCCCGTCTGCCCGAGCAGCTCGTCCACGCGCTCGCCAAGCCATGCGAAGCCGTTCGTCTCGGCGGCCTCGACCAGGCCCGGCCGCACGATCAGCACGTAGTCGTGTCCCTCGGGAACGTGCTCGAGCCGCTCGCGCCACGCTTCGCGCAGGCGCCGCTTGATGCGGTTCCGCTCGACCGCGCCGCCCGCCGCGCGCGGGATCGCGAACCCGACACGGGGCTCCGCCGGCTCCTCCTGCGGCAGCCAGTAGAGAACGAGGAAACGGGACGAGACCGAACGGCCTCGGCGGTGCACCGCATCGAAGTCCCGGGAGCGGGACAGGCGGTTGGCGTGCTTCACGGATGCAGCTTAGTGGCTCGGTCCCGTCGGACCGATCAGGCCGAGAGACGTGCGCGGCCCTTGCCCCGGCGGCGCTTCAGGATCGCGCGGCCGGTCTTCGTCGACATGCGCGCGCGGAAGCCGTGCTTGCGCTTGCGGCGACGGACATTGGGCTGGTAGGTGCGCTTCACGAGGTGGCGAAAAACTCGTCTTTGTCAGAAAATCCCCGCGGAGGGCGGGGTGCGCGCGCCAGTATAGATGAGCGTCGTCCACCGTCTTGTCCACAACCGCAGACGGCGGAGGGATGCGGGAAGAGGGAGTTCCCCCCACTTCTGTCCACACCTGTGGAGGGAGTGGGGCGGCTTGGAAAATACCTGCAAATTGCGCAGTTTGGTGCCTGTCGAGACCGCTGTTATGCTGGCCGCCGGGCGGGCGACGGGAGGAGCAGGACGTCGGTGGAGCACCAAATCGAGCTGTCTAGGGAGAACCTTTGGGAGGAGATCTCGGGGCGGCTCAAGGAGGCGCTCAGCGCAGGGACGTACGCCAAGTGGTTCGGTGACGTCCACCGCCTGGAGCTCGAGGACGAGACGCTCGTCCTCACCGTCCCGAGCGAGTTCACGCGCGATTGGATCGAGGGGCACTTCCTCGGCCTGATAGGCGCGGCCGTGCGCGACATCACCGGCGTCGAGCATCCGGTCGAGCTCAGGGTCGCCGGCAATGACGAGTCGACGACGGAGGACCTTGGAGGGGTCGAAGCCCTGGTTCCCATGGTCCAACCCGTGCGGGGGCGCCCCGAGAGCGGCGGCTTCAACGCGAAGTACACGTTCGACTCGTTCGTCATCGGCTCGTCGAACCGCTTCGCCCACGCGGCCGCGCTCGCAGTCGCGGAAGCGCCGGCGCAGGCATACAACCCGCTGTTCATCTACGGCGGCACGGGCCTCGGCAAGACGCATCTTCTCCAGGCAGTCGCGCAGTACGTCGCCGAGCACTCGTCCGAGCTCTCGGTGCGCTACGTGACCAGCGAGGCCTTCGTCAACGACTTCATCAACTCGCTGCGCGACAAGCGAACCGAGGGCTTCAAGCAGCGCTACCGCACCTACGACGTGCTGCTCATCGACGACGTCCAGTTCCTCGAGGGCAAGGAACGCTTCCAGGAGGAGTTCTTCCACACGTTCAACTCGCTCTACGAGGCGGGCTCGCAGATCGTCCTCTCGTCCGACCGGCCGCCGCGCGACATCGCGACGCTCGAGGAACGGCTGCGCAGCCGCTTCGAGTGGGGGCTGATCACCGACATCCAGCCGCCGGACCTCGAGACGCGCATCGCGATCCTCCGCAAGAAGGTCAAGGTCGACGGGATCCACGTGGAGGACGAGCAGGTGCTCACGTTCATCGCCGGCCGCGTCTCGTCGAACATCCGCGAGCTCGAGGGTGCGCTCACCCGCGTCGTCGCCTTCTCGTCGCTCACGGGCCGGCCGATGACGGTCGAGCTCGCGCAGGACGTCCTGCGCGACGTCTTCCCGCAGGGCGAGGCGGCCGAGGTCTCGATCAAGCGAATCCAGGATCTCGTCGCCGATCGCTTCGACCTCACCCACGACGAGCTCTGCGGCGACAAGCGGTCGCAGAACATCGTCTATCCGCGCCAGGTCGCGATGTACCTCTCCCGCGAGCTCACAGACTCGTCCCTGCCGAAGATCGGCAAGGAGTTCGGCGGCCGCGACCACACGACGGTCATCCACGCAACCTCGAAGATCGCGCGCCTGATCCGTGAGGACAGGTCTGTGTACAACCTCGTGCAAGAGCTCACCGCACGTGTGAAGCAGGTGCGCTGAGCGTGTGCGCCTGTGAGTTCCGGCCTCTTCTCCACAATGAGACTGCACAAGCTCCAGCCCGGAGCCAATAGGCTCTGCGCCGGTCTTCCCCGTCGTCCACACTCCCTATGACTTCTACAAGGACCTGAACATGATCGAGAGTGACATCGCAGTGGGCGCAGGGCTGAGGATTACTTGCTCGAAGGACGAGCTCGTCGAGGGCCTGTCGCTCGTCGGCCGTGCCGTTTCGAGCCGCACGGCGATCCAGATCCTGTCGGGGATCCTGCTCGAGGCTCGCGAGGGCGAGCTGCGGTTGGCTGCGACCGACATGGAGCTCTCGCTGCGCGCCGGAGTGCCGGCGCGCGTGGAGGGAGACGGTGCGGTCGTGCTCCCGGGAAGGACGTTGGTCGACATCGCACGGCTGTTGCCCTCCGACGAGGTGACGATCGAGCATCGCGCCTCGGAGTCTGTCGTCCACGTCGCTTCGGGCAGCGCCAGCTACACGCTGCACACCTACAACGCCGAGGACTTCCCGCGGCTCCCCGATTTCGCCGACACACAGACCTTCGCCGTCGACCGCGAGGCGTTGATCGCGACGATCGCCCGCGTGGCGCGCGCCGCCTCTCGGGACGAGGCGCGCCCCGTCCTCACCGGAGTCCTCGTGCAGTTCGCGGGCGACAAGCTCGTGATGGCGGCGACCGACTCGTATCGCCTCGCCGTGAAGGAGACGACGCTCGCAGCGTCGGCACCCGACCTCGAGGCGATCGTCCCGAGCCGCGCACTGCAGGAGCTGGCGCGCATCGCCGGCGACGCGGACGAGATCGCGGTCGGCGTACAGGAGAACCAGGTGCTCTTCTCCGCCGGTGACGTCTGGTTGACGACGCGGCGCATCGACGGGCAGTTCCCGAACTACCGGCAACTCCTGCCCGAGACGTTCGAGCACGAGCTCCTCGTGCCCAGAGGCGAGCTGCTCGACGTCGTGAGGCGCGCGGCCGTCATGATCCAGCGCGCGACGCCGCTCCAGCTGCGCTTCGCCGAGGGCGAGGTCACCGTCGTCGCGCGCACGCACGAGGTCGGCGAGTCGCAGGAGTCGATGCCGGTGGCCTATACCGGCGAGCCGCTCGAGATCGGCTTCAATGCTGAGTTCCTGCGCGAAGGGCTCGAGTCGGTCGAGGGCGACGACGTGCGGCTGAAGCTCATCAGCTCGCTGCGGCCGGCCGTGCTCACGGACGAGGGCGAGGACTTCACGTATCTCGTCATGCCGATTCGCCTCCCCGGCTGACCGGCGCTGATCGTCGAGGAAGTCTCGCTCCGCAACTTTCGCTCCTACGAGCGGCTCGACCTGGCGCTTCGGCCCGGGCTGGTGCTCGTCGTGGGGCCGAACGGAGTCGGCAAGACGAACCTGCTCGAGGGGGCACATGTCGCGACGCAGGGGTTTTCGCCGCGGACGCGCACGGACTCGCAGGTCGTCCGCTTCGGAGAGGAGGGCGCGCGGGCCGCGGTCTTGGGCTGGCGAGGCGATGTGGCGGTCGAGCTCGAGGTCACGGTGCGTCGAGGCGAGGGCAAGCGCGCACGGCTGAACGGCTCCCCGCTGCGCGCCGCCGAGCAGCTCAGGACGCTCGTCTCCACACTCGTCTTCACGCCCGACCGGCTCGGGGTCGTCAAGGGCCCTCCGGCTTCCCGCCGCGCGTACTTCGACCGTATTCTCGGCCGGCTTGCCCCCGCTCGCGCGGCGCTGCCGGTGGAGTACGGCGCGGCCGTTGCGCAGCGGAACGCGGCGCTGCGACGCGCGGCCGGAGGCTACTCGGGCCGGGATGCGATCGAGCCGTGGAGCGAGCGCGTCGCCGAGCTGGGCGCGGGGCTCGTGCGCGCCCGGCTGGATGTGCTCGCCGAACTCGGGCCGGCCTTCACCGCTCGCGCCGACGAGCTCGGTCTCGAGCGTGTCTCGCTCCGCTACGAGGGCGAGCCGCCGACTCGCGAGGGGCTTGCCGCCGCGGTCGACCGCGATCTCGAGCGTGGCACGACCTCACTGGGACCGCATCTCGACGACGTCGTGCTCGTGGCCGGTGACCGCGATCTGCGCAGCTTCGGCTCCCAGGGCGAACAGCGGCTCGCTCTGCTTGCGCTGCTGCTCGCCGAGGCCGAGACCATCGCCGACCGCACCGGGGTCCCGCCGCTCCTCCTACTCGACGACGTGCTCTCCGAGCTCGACCCTGACCGCCGCCGGATCCTCGCCGCACGTGTCGGCAGCGTGGGGCAGGCGCTCGTCACCGCGACCGACGCCGCGATGCTGCCGGCCGCTCCCGACCAGCTGCTCGAGGTGACGCCCGGAGCGGTGCTGGAGTCTGCGGCGTGATGGAACGGCTCGGCGAGGAAGTCCGCTCGGAGCTGCGCCGCGTCGGGGCGGACAGCGGCGCCGGAGACGTCGTCACGGCCTGGCCCACCGCCGTGGGCGATGAGATCGCGCGCAATGCGTGGCCGGCGCGGACACAACCCGACGGGACGCTCGTCGTCCACGTTCGCGACTCCGTCTGGGGCTTCGAGCTCACGCAGCGCGCAGGTGAGATCTCGGGCCGTCTCCCCGGCCGCCCGAGGCTTCGCTTCGTCCCCGGCCCACTGCCCGACGTGGCGTCCGAGCCGGTGTCTCGGCAGGTTCCGGAGGCATCCATGGAGCAGGCGCGCGAGGCGACCGAGCTCGCGTCGGGGATCGAGGACCCGCAGCTGCGAGAATCTGTCGTGAAAGTGATAAAAGCGGCCCTCGCACGGGCCTCGGACGACCGCTCCGTCTGATACACTTACTTCTGCCCGCAAATGCGGAATTTGCAGGGCTTTTTTCATGACTGAAACAGACTACACCGCCAAGGACATCACGGTCCTCGAGGGCCTCGAACCGGTCCGGCTCCGGCCGGGGATGTACATCGGCTCGACGGGCCTGCGTGGGCTCCATCAGCTCGTTCACGAGCTGATCGACAACGCGGTCGACGAGGCTCTCGCCGATCGCAACGACCGCATCGAGGTCACGCTCCATCCCGACCACTCGGTCACCGTCCAGGACTGGGGGTCGGGCATCCCCGTCGACGTGATGCCGGAGCAGGGACTGCCCGCGCTCACGGTCGTGCTGACGAAGCTCCACGCCGGCGGCAAGTTCGGCGGCGACGGCTACAAGGTCTCGGGCGGCCTGCATGGGGTCGGCGTCTCGGTCGTGAACGCGCTCTCGGAGCATTTCGTCGCCGTGGTGCGGCGCGACGGGGAGATCTACCGTCAGGAGTTCGAGCGGGGAGAGCCGACCGGCGACATGGAGCTCGTCGGGAAGATGGGCAAGGACGACCCGGACGGGACGACGATCACATACCTCCCGGACTCCGAGATCTTCGAGACGCTGGACGTCGACGCGGGCATGCTGACGCAGCGCCTCCGCGAGACGGCCTTCCTGACCAGGGGGCTCTACATCAAGCTCGTCGACGAGCGCGCCGAGGGGAAGACGGTCGAGTTCCACTACGAGGGCGGCATCCGCGACTTCGTCTCGTACATCAACGACGCGAAGGACGCGATCCACAAGCACATCGTCTATTTCGAGGGCGAGACAGACCAGGGATCCGTCGAGGTGGCGATGCAGTGGAACGCGTCCTATCAGGAGTCCGTCTTCACCTTCGCCAACAACGTCAACACCGTCGAGGGCGGCTCGCACCTCTCCGGCTTCCGCAGTGCGCTCACGCGCACGCTGAACGCAAAGGCGCAGGATCTCAAGCTCCTCAAGAAGGACGAGACACTCGAGGGCGAGGACGTCCGGGAGGGCCTCGCCGCAGTCGTCTCCGTCAAGCTGCGCAACCCGCAGTTCGAGGGGCAGACGAAGACGAAGCTCGGCAACCCCGGGGTCGAGGGCCTCGTCCAGACCACGGTCAACTCGAGCCTGTCGCAGTTCCTCGAGGAGAACCCCCAGGACGCGCGGGCGATCATCAACAAGGCGATCGCGGCCATGCGCGCGCGGCTCGCGGCCCGAAAGGCCCGCGAGCTGACGCGGCGGAAGTCGGCGCTCGACAGCTCAGCGCTGCCGGGCAAGCTCGCCGACTGCACGATCCGCGACCCGGCCTCCGCCGAGCTGTTCATCGTCGAGGGCGACTCGGCCGGCGGCTCGGCCAAGACCGGCCGCGACCGTACGTACCAGGCCATCCTGCCCCTGCGCGGGAAGATCATCAACAGCGAGAAGAACCGCATCAACAAGGTGCTCTCGAACACCGAGATCCAGGCCATGATCACCGCGATCGGCACCGGCATCGGCGACGAGTTCGACATCTCCAGCCTTCGGTACCACCGGATCATCGTCATGACCGACGCCGACGTCGACGGCTCGCACATCCGGACGCTCGTGCTCACGTTCCTCTACCGCCACATGCGCGAGCTGTTCGAGCACGGCCACGTCTACATCGCCGTGCCGCCGCTCTACAAGGTGAGGCTCGGCAACCAGGAGTTCTACTTCGAGAAGGAGTCGCAGCTCGAGGACCTGCTCGTGCGCGAGCGCTTCGGCGACCTCGAGGTCCGCGATCGCGGCGGCACCGATGTCAAGCTGACGGAGGCACGCTGGAAGCGGTTCACGGGCGCGCTCGCCGAGCTCGAGGGCTGGTCCGCGCGGTTGCGCTCGGACTTCGGCCAGCACGCGGCCGACCTCGCCGTGTCGCACCGGCTCGTCGAGCTGGACGCCGCGACCCCCGCCGAGCTCGAGGCCGCGATCGGCTCCCTGCCCCCGAACGGCTACAAGCTCTCGGTCCTCGAGCGTGACGAGAACGGCCTGCAGGTCAAGGTCGTCGAGGAGGAGACCTCCGCGGCCCAGACCGTCGGTCTCTCGGCCGAGCTGCTCGCCTCTCCGATCTACGCGAACCTGCGGCGCACCTACCAGAAGCTCGCCGAGGTCGTAGGCTCTCCGCCGTTCACACTCGCGCTCGGCAAGAACCGCAGCGAGGCGGATAGCTTCTCCGAGCTGCGCACGGGCGCGCTCGACCTCTCCAAGGAGGCGGGCATTCAGCTCTCGCGCTACAAGGGGCTCGGCGAGATGAATCCCGAGCAGCTCTGGGAGACCACGATGGATCCCACGAAGCGGCTGATGGTCCGCGTCGACGTCGAGGACGCAAGCGCCGCCGACCAGCTCTTCTCGATGCTGATGGGCGACCAGGTCGAGCCGCGTCGGCTCTTCATCGAGGAGAACGCGAAGGACGTCACGTTCCTGGATGTCTGAGGTAGAGACGGGCGCACTCGGACGGGGCCGGATCGAGCCCCGCGAGCTCGAGCAGGAGATGCGCTCGAGCTTCCTCGACTACGCAATGAGCGTGATCGTCTCGCGCGCGCTGCCGGACGTGCGCGACGGGCTGAAGCCGGTGCACCGGCGCGTGCTCTACGGGATGCACGAGGCCGGCCTGCAGCCGAACCGGCCCTACAAGAAGTCGGCGTCCACGGTCGGCGCGGTGATGGCGAACTACCACCCGCACAGCGACTCGGCGATCTACGACACGCTCGTCCGGATGGCGCAGCCGTTCTCGCTGCGCTACCCGCTCGTCGACGGCCAGGGCAACTTCGGCTCAATCGACGACGACCCGGCGGCGGCCATGAGATACACCGAGGCGCGGCTTTCTCGGATCGCGACCGAGCTGCTGCGCGACATCGACGCGAACACCGTCGACTTCGAGCCGAACTACGACGAGTCGCGGCGACAACCGTCCGTCCTCCCGTCCCGGTTCCCGAACCTGCTCGTCAACGGGTCGACCGGTATCGCGGTCGGAATGGCGACGAACATGCCGCCGCATCACCTCGGCGAGACGATCGACGCGGTCGTCGCGATGATCGACGACCCGAACATCTCGGTCGAGGGACTGATGAAGCACGTCAAGGGCCCCGACTTCCCGACCGGTGCAATCGTCGTCGGTCGCAGCGGCATCCGGGACGCCTACCGCACCGGGCGTGGCCGGATCGTCATGCGGGCCCGCGCGCACATCGAGGAGTTGCGCGGCGGCCGCTCGGCGATCGTCGTCACGGAGCTGCCGTACGGCGTGAAGAAGGGCGGCGACACGGGCGTCATCGTCAAGATCGCCGACCTGGTGCGCGACAAGGTGCTCACCGAGGTTGCCGATCTCGCCGACCACTCCGACCGCACCGGCATGCGGATCCAGATCGAGCTCAAGCGCGACGCCATTCCGCAGGTCGCTCTCAACAAGCTCTTCAAGCACACGCCCCTGCAGTCGACGTTCGGCTACAACGGAGTCGCACTCGTCGACGGCGTTCCGCGCACGCTCTCGCTGCTCGAGCTCGTCCGCCACTACCTCGAGTTCCAGCGCGAGGTCGTCACCCGCCGCGCGAAGGACGAGCTGCGCAAGGCCGAGGCCCGTGCGCACGTCCTGGCCGGCTACCTGATCGCGCTCGACAACATCGACGCGGTCGTCGCGCTGATCCGGGCCGCGGACGACACCGACGCGGCGCGCACCGGCCTGATGGAGCAGTTCTCGCTGAGCGAGATCCAGGCGCAGGCAATCCTCGACATGCGGCTCGCGCGTCTCACCGGGCTCGCGCGCAAGGAGGTCGAGTCCGAGCATCGCGACCTGATGGAGAAGATCGCCGAGCTGCGGGAGATCCTCGGCGACCCGGCGAAGATCGACGCCGTCATCCGCGAGGAGCTGCTCGAGGTCAAGTCCGTGTACGGGCGGAACGACGACCGCCGCACCGAGATCGTCGCCGCCGAGGAGGAGCTCGAGCTCGAGGACCTGATCGCCGAGGAGGACATGGTCATCGCGATCACGCGGTCGGGCTACATCAAGCGGCTACCCGTGACGACGTACCGCGAACAGAGGCGCGGCGGCATCGGCGTGATGGGGATGGAGCTCAAGGAGGACGACTACATCGAGCACCTCTTCGTCGCCTCGACTCACGACTACATCCTCTTCTTCACGAACGTCGGCAAGGTCTACCGGCTCAAGGTGCACGAGTTGCCG
>DASXJG010000009.1:0-5435 GCA_036497525.1 Gaiellaceae bacterium | reverse complement strand
CTGCTCGCGCTCCAGAAGACGCCGGACGAGTGGGTGCACCGCGACGAGCTCCTCTTCCAGACCGTCCACCAGTCGTCGGAGCTCTGGCTCAAGCACGCGTGGATGGAGGTCGAGGAGGCGACGCGGCTGATCGAGACGCGCGACGTCGCCGGCGCGCTGCGGCTGCTCTGGCGTGCCAACCACGCCGTCCGCTACGTCATCTCGTTTCTCGAGCACCTCGAGCTGATGTCGCCGTGGGAGTACCAGGAGGTGCGGCGCGTGCTCGGCCACGGCTCGGGCTTCGACTCGCCGGGCTTCCGCGGGATCCGGCAGGTCTCACCCGGCGTCTACGCCGCCTTCGACGCGCTTCGGCGTGAGCGCGGGCTGTCGCTGCTCGAGGTCTACACCCAGGGCCGCGAGCACGAAGACCTCTACCAGCTCGCCGAGGCGCTGATCGACTGGGACGAGCAGGTCGGCATCTGGCGCTTCCGCCACGTGAAGATGGTCGGCCGCGTGATCGGCGAGGACGTCGTGGGGACGCAGGGAACGCCGGTCGAGCTGCTCGCCGGGCTGATCAAGCACAAGATGTTCCCGGAGCTCTGGACGGTGCGCACCGACCTGACCGAGCTCGCCAAGGAGAGCGACCCGACCTGATCCCGCTCGAGGAGATCCGCCGGGCGCGCGAGCGGATCGGCGACGACGTCCTCCGTACGCCTCTCGTGCCGCTCGGAGTCGACGATCGGATCCGGCTCAAGCTCGAGTGCCTCCACCCGATCGGCTCCTTCAAGTTGCGCGGCGCGTTCTCCGCGATCCGGGCAGCCTCTGCGAGCGAGCTCGCGGAGGGCGTGGTCACCGCGAGCGCCGGCAACATGGCGCAGGGTCTCGCCTGGGCCGCGCGGGAAGCCGGCGTGTCTGCGCGGGTGATCGTTCCAGCCGACGCCCCGCGCGCGAAGCTCGACCGCGTCGAGGCGCTCGGCGCCGAGCTCGTCCCGGTCACCCACGAGGAGTGGTGGCAGGCGATGGTCGATCGTGGGCGCGCGGGCGTCGACGGGCTGTTCGTCGCTCCCGCCGCCGAGGAGGCGGTGATGGCGGGCAACGGCACGATCGGTCTCGAGATCGCAGAGGACGCTCCGGAGTTCGACTCGGTCGTCATCCCCTGGGGCGGCGGCGGGCTGACGACGGGCATCGCCAGCGCCCTGAAGGCGCTGCGGCCGCAGGTACGCGTCGTGACGGCCGAGCCCGAAACCGGGGCGCCGCTCGCTGCCGCGTTCGCGGCGGGCGAGCCGCGCGAGATCGAGTTCGAGCCCTCATGGGTCGACGGCGCCGGCGGGCGGGGGCTCCTGCCCGGCATGTGGGAGCGGGCGCAGGAGCTCGTCGACGAGGCGGTCGCGGTGCCGCTCGTGGAGGTCGAAGAGGCCGTGCGCCTCCTCGCTTCCCGTGCTCACGTCGTAGCCGAGGGCGCCGGCGCGCTCGCGCTCGCGGTTGCGCTGAGGCGCGACGACCGTTGCGTCTGCATCGTCAGCGGTGGGAACATCGACCTCGACCTGTACGCCCGGATCGTCAGTCCGGCAGCATCGGTATAGAGAAGCCGGGGTCGCGTCCGATCAGGACGGCGCGCGTGATCGCCGCGCTGCCGTAACGGTCGCGGATCGCGTCCACGGCGGCGTCGACCGCCTCGTCCGGCCCGAGCAGGAGCTGGCGCATCCGGTCGTCCTCGAGCGTCGCGACGGAGCACCCGACCAGCGTGATCCCGCGTCGCTCGATCAGGGGCATCGTGGTTGCGAGCAGCGCACGCGCCGTGACGAGGATCACCTGCGTGCTCGCGGTCGCGAACGGGAGGGTGTGCGAGCGCGTCGCCCGCTCGAAGTCGCCGAAACGGAGGCGAAGCACGACCGTCCGGCCGACGCGCCCGGCGGCCCGCAGCCGCCGCGCGATCCGGTCGACGATCCCGACGAGCGTCGCGTCGATCGCCTCCGCCGAGTGACGGCCGAGCCCGAGGGCGCGCTGGGACCCGATCGAGCCGCGGCGCCGGCCGGGCTCGACACGCCGGAAGTCGCGGTTGCGCGCGAGCGCGTGCAGCTGGCGGCCCATCGCCCGGCCGAGCATCGCGACGAGCGTCGATTCCGAGAGGGCGGCGAGCTCGCCGACGGTCTGGACGTTCCACGCCTGCAGCCGCCGCGCCGTCGCCGGGCCGACGCCCCACACGCACTCGACCGGCAGGGGGTGGAGGAACTCGAGCTCGCGGTCCGTGGGCACGGCGATCAGGCCGTCCGGCTTGGCGACGCCGCTCGCCACCTTGGCGAGGAACTTCGTCCGCGCCACTCCGACCGTGACCGGCAGCCCCACGCGTTCGTGCACCGCCGCACGCAGCCGCACCGCGATCTCGACCGGCGTGCCGGCGATCCGCTCCATCCCGCGCACGTCGAGGAAGGCCTCGTCGATCGACAGGCCCTCGACGACGGGCGACGCGTCCTCGAAGACGGCGAACATCGCGCGGCTCGCCTCGACGTAGGCCGTGTGGCGCGGCGGGACGACGACCGCCTCGGGGCAGAGGCGACGCGCCTGCCGTCCGCCCATGGCCGTGCGGATCCCGTATGCCTTCGCCTCGTAGCTCGCCGCCAGCACGACACCGCCGCCGACGATGACCGGCCGACCGCGGAGCCGCGGGTCGTCCCGCTGCTCGACCGACGCGAAGAACGCGTCCGCATCCGCGTGCAGCACGAACATATGTTCGGAATGCTACAGCTGTGCGAGAGCGGCGTTGAAGCGGTCGATCTCGTCGGCGGTGTTGTAGTGGATGAGCCCGACCCGAACCGCGCTGTCCGGATACGGGAGCTTCTCGCGCAGTCCGAGCGAGTACCAGTTGTCGTGCGCCCAGACGCCGAAGCCCTGCTCGGCCATCCGCGCCGCGACGTCGGCCGCGGGGACGCCGTCCACGTTGAGCAGGAACGTCGGCACTCTCCCGTCCATCGACTGCAGCCCGTAGACGGTGACCGACTCGGGCAGCCCGTCGAGGAACCGCTGCCCGAGCTCGCGTTCGTACTCCGCGATCGCGGGCATGCCGCCGAGCGACTCGAGGTAGGCGATCGTGGCGGAGAAGCCCGTGAGCAGCTCGTACGGCGCGGTGCCCGGCTCGAAACTCCGCCCGACGGGATGGGACGACGCCGGCCGCGCCTTGTACGGGCGCCACGACTCGAGCAGCTCGTGCCTGCCGTACGCGAGGCCGAGGTGCGGGCCGCAGAACTTGTACGCCGAGCAGATGAAGACGTCGCAGCCGAGCGCCTGCACGTCGGTCGGCACGTGCGCCGAGTACTGCACCGCGTCGACCCAGCCCAGCGCGCCGACGGAATGCGCGAGCTCGGAGACACGAGCGACGTCGACGATTGTCCCGACCGCGTTCGACGAGGCGACGCACGCAACGACGCGGACGCGTTCGTCCAGCTTCCGCTCGAGGTCGTCGTAGTCGAGACGCAAGTCAGGCGTCACATCGACCCAATCGAGCTCGAAGCCGCGGTCGGCGGCGAGCTCCACCCACGGCGACACGCCGCCGTCATGGTCGAGCCGCGAGACGAGGATGCGGTCGCCCTCGCTCCAGTCGCGTGCGGCCGTCCGGGACAGCGCGAAGTCGAGGACCGTCATGTTCTGGCCGAAGATCACGTCGTCGGCCGAGCAGCTGAGGAAGCGGGCCGCGTCGTCGCGGGCCGTGGCGAGGATCCCCTCGACCCGGTGGCTCGTCTCGTAGAGGGCGCCGATGTTCGCCGATGCGTCGCGCAGCGTGCGCGCGATCGCGTCGCCGACCTCGTCGGGTACCTGCGAGCCGCCGGGCGCATCGAGGAAGACGAAGCCGTCGTCGCGTAGCGACGAGAAGCGGGCACGCGCGGCATGCACGTCCAGTACGGTCGCCGCCATGGAGCGAGCCTACCCCCGCGTGATCCTCGGCTGTGGCAACTTCGGCGGCATCGGCTCGGCGCCCACCACCTTCGAGAAGGGTGAGACGCTCGAGCAGGCGCTGGAGCTCATGGACGCTGCCTGGGAAGCGGGCATGGACTGGTTCGATACGGCCGACGCGTACGGCGGCGGCCGCAGCGAGACGTACATCGGGGAGTGGATCCGCACCCGCCGTCCCGAGGGCCTGCGCATCACCACGAAGACCTTCAACCCGATGGACGAGGGGGAGGATCGGGGGCTCGCGCCGGCGCGGGTGCGCAGGCAGATCGACACGAGCCTTCAGCGCCTTGGTGTCGAGCGGGTCGACCTCTACCTCGCGCATGCGTGGGATCCGGACGTTCCCGTGGCGGAGGTCGCGGGCGTCTTCGAGGAGCTCGTCGCCGCCGGCAAGATCGGCGCCTACGGGCTCAGCAACGTCGACGGCGCCCGGCTGCGGGAGGCGCTCACGGCCGGCCCTCTTGCAGCCGTCCAGGACTCGTATTCGCTCCTCGACCGCGAGGTGGAGGACGAGGTGCTGCCGCTCTGCGCGGAGCACGGCGTCTGGTTCCAGGTGCATTCCCCGCTCATGGGTGGCTGGCTGACCGGCAAGTACCGGCGGGACGAGCCGGCGCCCGAGGGCTCGCGGATGACGCTGCGGCCCGGCCCGTACGAGTTCCTCCGCACCGACGCCGTCTTCGACGCGCTCGAGGCGCTCGAGGCGCGCGGCGACCCGGCCACGCTCGCGCTGGCGTGGCTGCTCGCGGACGAGCGCGTCTCCGTCGTCATCGGTCCGCGCCGCGCGGAGCACCTGAAGCCGGCGCTCGCCGCGCTGACGCATCCCCTCGCGCCGTCCGAACGGAACGAGCTGTCGGCTCTCTTCGACAGCGCGCCACACCCGTCCTGACCGGACGCGTCCCGGTGCCAGGCACCGGGCCTGGTCCGGAACGGCCACGTCCGGGTGGCGAAGCCGCTCGCCCGCTTCCGTTGGCAGCGGGACGTGTCTCTTCAGGCCACGTCCCGGTGCCTGGCACCGGGCCATGGCCGCAAGAGCCACGGCCGCAGCGGCCGTCGGATCGACGGGCGCTCTAGCCGCGCTGTTCCAGCGGCACGAACTCGCGCTCGTCGTAGCCCGTGTAGATCTGCCGCGGGCGCGCGATCTTCTGCTCGGGGTCGGAGAGCATTTCCTCCCACTGCGCGAGCCAGCCCGGCAGGCGCCCCAGAGCGAACAGCACCGTGAAGTAATCGGTCGGATAGCCCATCGCCTGGTAGATGAGCCCCGAGTAGAAGTCGACGTTCGGGTAGAGCTTGCGCGACACGAAGTACTCGTCCTCGAGCGCGATCCGCTCGAGCTCCTGCGCGATCGCGAGCAGCGGGTTTTCGCCCGCGACGGCGAGCACACCGTCGACGACGCCCTTGATCACCGTCGCGCGCGGGTCGTAGTTCTTGTACACGCGATGCCCGAACCCGTAGAGCAGCACCTCGTGCTTCTTCACGCGCTCGATGTACTCCGGGACGCGGTCGACCGACCC
>DASXJG010000008.1:0-5540 GCA_036497525.1 Gaiellaceae bacterium | reverse complement strand
GCGGCCAGGCATCACCTGCCGTCCGGCGAGTGGGTGTTCGCCGGCCAGCGCAACGACGGCTTCTTCGTCGACCTCGGGGCGATCTTCGACCTCGGCGACATCCGGGAGCTCCAGCCGTTCCACCTGATCTCCTCGGCTGCGTCGACGAGCGTCGACCCGCTGAAGACGCTGAACATCCACACGATCGCGATCAAGATCCCGATCTGGAAGCTGACGCGGGACGGCTCAATGCCGAGCGACCCGATGGCCGCGAAGTCCGTGCTCGGCATCTGGGGCGGCGCGAGCCGCCGCAAGGTGCGGGTGCTCGACGACCACGGGAAGGGCACCAAGGGGAGCGGGCCGTGGGTGCAGGTCTCGCGCCTCGGCAATCCGCTCTTCAACGAGGTCGTGGTGCCGGTCGGCGACAAGGACCGCTGGAACGCACTCGACCCGATCAACGACGACCAGTTCGAGAAGTACGTGAACCAGCCGGAGCTTTCGAAGCTCCTGCCGATCCTCTATCCGGGTGTGTTCCCGAACCTGGCGGGGTACTCCGCCAATCGGGCGGACCTGCACGCGATCCTGCTCACCGGCATCCCGGGCGGCATCGTCGACGGGTTCCAGAACTTCACCGGGCCAAGGCCGGCGGACATGCTGCGGCTGAACGTCGCCATCCAGCCGAACACGGACGACCCGAACGCACTTGGCGTGGTGGGCGGCGATCTCGCCGGCTTCCCGAACGGGCGTCGCGTGTTCGACGACGTCGTTTCGATCGAGCTGAAGGCGTTCGCAGGCGCGACGATCCCGCTCGTCGATCCGAGCTACTCGGTGGACACCCACGTCGCGGATGTCTCGTCGTACCTGACGCCGGGACTCGACCGCTACCAGTCGGACTTCCCCTACCTCGGCACGCCACACGACGGGTACAGCACGCCTTCGTCGTGACCCCGAACCACCATCACTCCAAGGACCCCCGGCCCGAGCACGTGATGCTCGATCTCGGGCCGGGGGTCGGGGCCCTCGTCCTCCACACCGGCGCAGAGCTGCACGGCGAGGAGATCGAGATCAGCCCCATGGGCTCGGACGACGCCCGGTCGCACAAGCAGGTCCACCAGCGCCCCGCGAGCGGCCGGCCTCTCTACGCGGCGGTGTTCGACAGCGTGCCCGAGGGCGAGTACACGCTCTGGCTCGACGGCGCGCCCCTGCGGCGGCGCGTCGCCGTGGCCGGCGAGACCGTCACCGACATCTCGATCCAGAAGGAGAACACATGATCGGCCTGACCAGTCCCACGCATCTCGCACTCCTGCTCCTGATCGCGCTCCTGCTCTTCGGCGCCAAGCGCGTCCCTGAGATCGGGCGCTCGCTCGGCTCGGGCATGCGCGAGTTCAAGGAGTCCGTCACCCACCAGAGCCTGCCGGAGACGACGGAGCACGACACCACCGACTGATGCGGACGCACCGACTCTCGCGCGAAGACGAGGCAACGCTCGTCGAGCACCTCGAGGAGTTGCGGCGGCGCGTTCTCACCGCACTGGCTGCGGTCGTGGTGGGAACCGCCGTCGCATTTGTCTTCCACAACAGGATCCTCGACCTGCTCGCCCGGCCGTTGCCGCCGGAGCACCGGCCCGTCGCGGCGTTCAGCGTCACCGAGCCCTTCTCGGTCTCGGTGACGGTGAGCCTGTACGCGGGCATCCTCCTCGCCCTGCCGGTGATCCTTTCGCAGATGTGGTCCTTCCTCGCGCCGGCGGTCGACGCCGCGGCCGAGCGCCAGATCCTCGGCTTCGCCCTCTTCGGCGCCGCACTCGCTGCTGCGGGGCTCGTGTTCGGTTACACGGTCTTGCTTCCGCGGGCCGTCCACTGGCTCACCGGCTACGACAACGTCCACTTCCATCTCCTGGTGCGGGCGAGCAGCTACTACTCGTTCATCGTCTCGGTGCTCGTGGGCGTCGCCTGCGTGTTCGAGTTGCCGCTCGTCGTGGTCGTACTCGTGCGGCTCGGCGTGCTCAGCTCGGCGGCGCTGCGGAGGAACCGGCGGAAGGGCTACTTCATCGTCGCCATCATCGCGCTCGCGTTGCCGGGGCCCGATCCCGTGACGACGCTGCTCGAGCTGCTGCCCATGTGGGCGCTGTTCGAGGGCTCGATCTGGCTGGCGGTGCTCGTCGAGCGGCGGGCTGCGAAGCTGTCGCTCGTGGGGACGCCGGCATGACGAGGCAGGAGTGGACGAGGCTCGGAGGATTGTCGGGCGCGATCCTGTTCCTGCACGTCCTGGGCTTCGGGCTCTTCTTCTACTACCTGCCCGGCCACCCCGAGCTCGCCGGCCTCGCCACGCTCGCGTACACGTTCGGCCTGAGGCACGCCTTCGACGCCGACCACATCGCGGCGATCGACAACACGACGCGCAAGCTGCTTCAGGACGGCAAGCGCCCGCTCGGCACGGGCTTCTTCTTCTCGCTCGGCCACTCGACGATCGTCTTCTCGCTCACGGCCGCGCTTGCCGTGGCCGCCAAGACGGTCAATTCGCAGGTTCCCGGGTTCCAGAAGTACGGCGGCGCCCTCGGCACCTCGGTCTCGGGAACGTTCCTGCTCCTGATCGGGCTGCTCAACCTCGTCGTGCTGCTCGACATCGTCGGCGTCTTCCGGCAGATGAAGCACGGGCGCTACAACGAGCAGAAGCTCGAGGAGGCGCTGCAGAACCAGGGGCTGATGAGCCGTTTCTTCCTCAAGCGCATCGGCGACCGCATCGACTCCAGCCGGAAGATGTACCCGCTCGGCCTGCTGTTCGGGCTCGGCTTCGACACGGCCACGGAGATCGGCCTGCTCGCACTCGCCGCCGGCGTCGCGACGCATCATGTCCCGTTCCTCGCGGTGATCTCACTCCCGCTGATCTTCGCGGCGGGGATGAGCCTGATGGACACCGCCGACGGCGCCTTCATGTGCCACGCCTACGGCTGGGCCTTCTCCAAGCCGATCCGCAAGGTCTACTACAACATCAGCGTCACCAGCCTCTCGATCGCGGTCGCCTGGCTGGTGGGAGGGATCGAGCTGCTGCAGGTCCTGGCCGCGAAGTTCGAGCTCCACGGGACGTTCTGGAGCCTGCTCGCGAGCCTCGACCTCAACCACCTCGGCTACGTCGTCGTGGCCCTGTTCGTCGCGACCTGGCTCTTCTCCGTCGTGCTCTGGAAAGCGGGGCGCTTCGAGCAGCGGTGGGGATCGCTGCTCGAACGGTCGTAGCCCTTACCTGGAGTAAGGGCGGTTGTCTTCCACCTCGTCGGCGACGCGAGCCGTGATCAGGCGCGCGCCGCGTCCGTGCGTGACGAAGCTGATCGACCAGCGGATCAGGACGACCACCTTGTTCTGGAACCCGATCAGATAGAAGAGGTGAACGACCAGCCAGGTCAGCCAGGCGACCAGGCCGCTGAGCTGGAGGCCCTTGATGTCGGCGACCGCGGTTCCGCGCCCGATCGTGGCGAGGTTCCCTTTGTCGCGGTAGGCGAACGGGCTGCTCTGGCGCCCCTCCAGCCGCTCCCGCACGACTCGTGCGGCGTGGCGGCCCTGCTGCATGGCGACCGGCGCGACGCCGGGAAAGGTTGTCGCCCCGTCCGGGCTGCGGACTCTGACCATGTCGCCGATCGCGAGCACCTCGGGATGCCCGGGCAGAGTCAGGTCGGGCTCGACGGTGATTCGTCCGACGCGGTCGACCTCGGCGCCGCTCAGCTCGGCAAGCCTGCCGGCGAGGGCCGAGGCGGTAACCCCGGCGGCCCAAACCACGGTGCGGGTGGCGATCCGCTCGCCGCCGACCGTCACTCCCTCGGCGTCGATGCCCGTGACTGTGCTCGAGGTGAGGACGGTTACGCCGAGCTTGCGAAGGGAGCGCTCGGCCTTCGCCGACAGCTTCGGCGGAAACGAGGTCAGCACTCGGTCGGCCGCCTCGACGAGCAGGATGCGGGCGCGCGTCGGGTCGATGGTGCGGAAGTCGTGACGGAGCGTGTCGCGTGCGAGCTCGCCGATCTGACCGGCCATCTCGACGCCGGTCGGCCCCGCACCGACGACGACGAACGTCAGCCAGGCTTCGACGTGCGCCCGGTTCGGCTCCGCCTCCGCCGCCTCGAAGGCGCCGAGGAGGCGGCTGCGGACGA
Organism: Gaiellaceae bacterium; assembly: GCA_036497525.1. GTDB lineage: Bacteria > Actinomycetota > Thermoleophilia > Gaiellales > Gaiellaceae > Palsa-739. The sequence continues at coordinate 1,426 of DASXJG010000008.1, read as the reverse complement.
CGGTCGCGCTCACGAGCGACTTCACCTCAGCGGCGTGCTCCCTCCACTCCTCGTGCCCGAAGTACGCGTAGCTCGACCCGCCCGCGACGATCAACGTGTCGTAGGCGAGGCTCTTGGGGGCCGGCACGCCGTCGACCGAGGACAGGGCCAGCTCGCGCGCCTCGAGGTCGAAGTCGGCGACCTCGGCGAGCAGCACGCGCACGGTGGGGTACCGCCTGAAGATCGAGCGGAGGGGATAGGCGATCTCGCCGGGTGAGAGCGCGCCGGTCGCGACCTGGTAGGTGAGCGGCTGGAAGAGGTGAAAGTTACGGCGGTCGACGAGGGTGACCTCGACGGGCGCAGACGCCAGCTTCGAGACGGCCTGCAAGCCGCCGAAGCCACCGCCCACGACGACGACGCGGTGCGGCTCAGCCGAAGGTGAAGACGTACGCCTCAACTCCCTGGGCGGCGAACTCGATCTCGAACGTGCGGTCGCCGGCCGGCCCGGGCCGGCGGATCAGCTGGTACAGCCGGGGTCGCGTGAGCGTCCCGCGTCCGGCGTCGTCGAGGTCGCCGCCGCCGGCGTCGCCGGGCGGCTCCCCGTCGAGGCGCACCTGGAAGGGAACGGACGCCCCTTCCTCCCGGGCGCGGAGGACGAGGTTGACGTCGCGCGCATGGAAGCGGAACGCGATCGAGGCGCCAGGCCCGGCGGAGACGACGGCGCCGGGCTCGGTCGTCCACTCGCCGCCGAGGGCCCACTGGTTGAGCCGCAGCGACTCTGCGCCTCCCGAAGAGGCGAAGCCCCGGGACTGCTCGGAGCCGAGATACGTCTCCGGCGACTGGAGGTTCCCCCAGTCGGCCTGGACCTCGAACCCCTCCGGAGCGACGGACACCAGGTCGTCGGGGACGCCTTCGACGCCCGCCTCCCGCAGCAGCATCTGGATCGCGCGCTCACCCTCGTCGTAGTCACCCTCGCCGAAGTGGTGGTAGCGGATCCTGCCTTCCGCGTCCGCGAGGTAGACGGCCGGCCAGTAGCGGTTGCCGAAGTCGTTCCAGACCCGGTAGTCGGGGTCGAGCGCGACCGGATACTCGACGCGCATCTCCTGCGCCGCCCAGCGGACGTTCTCCGGGTCGTGCTCGAACCAGAACTCGGGCGTGTGAACGCCCACGACGACGAGTCCCTGTTCGTGGAAGCGGTCGTGCCAGGCGCGCACCCAGGTGAGCGTGCGCAGCCAGTTGATGCAGGTGTACGTCCAGAAATCGGCGAGGACGACCTTGCCGCGCAGGTCGCCGGAGGTCAGCGGCTCGGAGTTGAGCCAGCCGGCGGCGCCGCCGAAGCCGGGCAGGCGGCCCTCCACCGGCAGCGGAGTGACGCCGGGGTGCCGGCGCGCCCCGAAAAAGCTCATGCGGGTTCCGGGGCGACGACGGCTTCGAGCTCGGCCGTGCG
>DASXJG010000007.1:0-18480 GCA_036497525.1 Gaiellaceae bacterium | reverse complement strand
TAGAACATACGTTCCCGTGATCGCTTGTCTCTCCATCCCAGGGCTCGAGCTGAAGGCGGCACTGCTGCGGACGCCGACGCTGGCGCTGCGTCCCGCCGCGCTCGCTCCCGAGCCGCAGGGCGAGCCGCTGATCGGCCCGGTCACGGCTGCCGCCGAGGCCGCAGGCGTGAGGCCGGGGATGCGGCTGGGGGAGGCGCTCGCCACGTGCCCGTCGCTCGTGCTCGTCGAGCCCGACGCGGCCGGTGCGGAGCGCGCCTGGGAGGAAATCGTCCGCTCGCTCGAGGACGCGGGCTTTTCCGTCGAGACGGCCTCGCTCGGCGTCGCGTATTTCGAGACGCGGGGAGTCGAGCGGCTCTACGGCGGCCTCGAGCCGGCGCTCCGGCGCGCGCTCACCGCCGTCGGGACGGAATGGGACGCGCGGATCGGCGCGGCCGGACGGCGTTTCGCCGCCCTCGCCGCCGCATCCGTCGCGCGTCCGGGGCAGACGGTCGTCGTCGCCGACGAGGAGCTGCCGCAGTTCCTCGCGCCGCTGCCGCTCACGCTCCTCCCGCTCGAGCGCAATCGCTATGAGGAGCTCGAAGCGCTTGGAGTCCGAAAGCTGGGACAGCTTGCCGGGCTTCCGGGTGGCGCCGTGGCCGAACGTTTGGGGCCGGACGGCCGGCGCGCCTGGGGCCTGGCGAGAGGCGGGGTGGCCGCGCGGGTGCGCGGCCGTCGCCCGCCCGCTGCCGTCGCTGCCTCGCTCGAGTTCCCGGAGGCGGTTGGCAACGAGCTGACGCTGAGGCGCGCGCTGGCGGGCCTCGTCGACACAGCACTCGCGCACCCTGAGCGGCGCGACCGCTTCGTCCGCAAGGTCGCGCTTGCAGCCAGGCTCGAGAGCGGAGGCTCGTGGCGGCGAACGCTGACTCTCCGCGACCCGACTGCCGATCCCGACCGGATCCGCATCGCACTCTCGCCTCGGCTCGCCGAGCTTCCCGCACCCGTCGTCGAGCTTCGCCTCGAGCTCGTCGAGCTGACCGAGCCGACGGGCCACCAGCTCGAGCTGCTCGCGGCCGGCGCCGAGGACCGCGCCCGCCTGCGGGACGGGCTGCGCCAGGTGCGGGCGAGCACCGGCTCCGGCTCCGTCTGCACCGTCGTGGAGGTGGCTCCTTGGTCGCGCGTGCCGGAATCGCGGGCACTGCTGGTGCCGAAGGACGAGTAGCCGCACGCTTCAACGCCCCGCGCGCGGCGCGTGTGGAGGCGAACGCGAACGGAAGGCCGCTCGACGTCAACCACCGCGCCGTCGCGCTCGTGCGCGAGGAATGGCGCGTCGTCGACCGGTGGTGGACAGAGGAGCCCGTCGTCCGCGACTACTTCGAGCTCGTGCTCGAAAGCGGCGAGAACACTGTGGTCTTCCACGATGGCGCGAGAGGCGGCTGGTATATCCAGCGAGGCGCATGACGGACCTTTCCGAGGTCGAGCGCGAAGAGATTGCGGTGCAGTGCGTCCGCGTACCCGACGGGCTGCCTCACATCCGCCGGGCCTGGGACGAGCTCGAGGCCGTGGTCGACCTGCACGGGCGCCACTTCTACGGCGCCTTCGACCCGGTCGCGGACGACTACCGCGCTTGCGTCGAGGTGAGGGAAGGCGACGAGCTCGCGCCCGGGCTGGAGTCCGGCACCTTGCCCGGCGGCCGCTACCTCCGCGCCCGGCTGCGCGGCGACCCGCCGGGGATTTACGAGCGGATCGGGCCGACCTTTCAGGAACTGACGCGGCACACGAAGCCGGACGAGACACGTCCGAGCCTCGAGTGGTATCGCCGGCTCGACGAGATCGATCTCCTCCTACCGATCTAGCGCCGCGCGGAGCTTTCGCGCCGCCGACTCGGGATCGTCGGCGTTCCGGATGGCCCGGACGACCGCAACGCCCGGCGCGCCCGCGGCCGCGACCTCCTCGACGTTCGACAGGTCGATTCCGCCGATTGCGAACCATGGGACAGTGAGTGTCTCCGCCGCAGCGTGGACGAGCTCGAGACCACCCACGACCGCGTCCCGCTTGGTCGGCGTCGCGAACGCGGTGACGCCGACGTAGTCCGCTCCGCCGGTGTCGGCGAGCTCCTCGAGCGTCGACGCCGACAGCCCGACGAGGCGGCCGGGCCCGACATGTGCCCGCGCCTCCGCAACAGGCGTGTCGCTCCGGCCGACATGGACGCCGTCGGCTCCGCATGCCTCGACGAGATCCGGCCGGTCGTTGAGGACAAAGAGCGCACCGTGCTCCACGCACGCCGCCCGGAACGGCGCTGCCGCCTCGACGAGCGCCTCGTCGCCGAGATCCTTGTCGCGCAGCTGAACGACGTCGACACCGCCGCGCAGCGCGGCGTCGAGCAGCGGACGTGGGTCCTGTCCGTGCGGCCGAGCCTCGAGGACGAGGTACAGGCGGGAGCGCGCGAGGCGGTCGGAACGGTCGATGCGCCGAGCGTACTGAGTGCTCACGGCCGGCTCACGCCCGGGCGGATACTGTCGGCTGCATGCGCTCGCGAGTCGCCGTCGTCTTCGCCGTGCTCGCGGCTGTCGCGCTCGTCGGCGCCCTCGTCCACCGGTCCAGCGCCGGAAAGGCGACTACCAACACGACGACCAGGCCCAAACCGGACCCGAACCGTGTCGTCGCGAGCGACGGACCGCTTCCCGGCGCACTTCTGATCGCCGACCGCGGCAACGACCGGATCCTGCTCGTCGACGCGCACCGCCGCATCCTCTGGCGCTTCCCGACCGCGCGTGACCGGCGTCTCGGCCGGCGGCTCGTCTTCGACGACGACACGTTCGTCGAGCCCGGGGGCAAGGCGATGATCTCCAACGAGGAGGATCACCAGGACATCGTCTCGATCGACATCGCCTCTCACGCCGTTACGCGGCTCTACGGAACGCCGGGGGTCAGGGGCGGAGGCCCGAGCCAGCTCAACTGGCCCGACGACGCCTACGTCTTGCCTGACGGGACGATGACCGTGGCGGACGCCTACAACTGCCGCATCCTCTTCATCCGAGCGCACCGGATCGTGCGCCAGATCGGCCGCACCGGCGGCTGTGTGCACGACCCGCCGCGGACGCTCGGCTCGGTCAACGGCGACACGCCGATGCCCGGCGGCGGTGTGCTCGTCTCGGAGATCAACGGCTCCTGGATCGACGCCTTCACGAGGACGGGGAGGCTTCTCTGGTCGTTCCAGGCTCCCGTGTCGTACCCGTCCGATCCGCAGCCGCTGCCGGGCGGGCGCATCCTCCTCGCCGACTACTCGCAGCCCGGCGCAGCGGTCATCGTCAACCGGCGTGGCGCGATTCTCTGGCGCTACCGGCCGCTGTCGGGCTGGGGAGAGCTGAACCACCCATCGCTCGCGATCATGCTCCCGAACGGCGACATCGCGATCAACGACGACTTCAACGACCGCGTCGTCGTCGTCGACCCGGGCCGCAAGCGGATCGTCTGGCAGTACGGTCACCTCGATCGTCCAGGCACCGGCCGCGACGCGCTCAAGATCCCGGACGGGATGGACTACGTCCCGCTCGGGCCGGACGAAAAGCCGCTCTGGCAGCTCGTCCACCACCCATAGCGCACGAACAGACGTTCGCCTAAGCTACGGGTGTGCCACTAGCCGTCCCGTATCCGATCGACGAAGCCGACGTGCGGCGGCGTGTGGAAGTTGAGCAGGCGAATGGGGACGCCGGCGGGACGGAAGCCGTGCTCGACGTTCGGGGGCACCGAAAGGAACGTGCCCGGGCCGGCGCGGTGCCAGGCGCCGTCGAGGAAGAACTCGATCTCGCCCTCGAGCACGTAGAAGGAGTCGGTGTGGTCGGGGTGGGTGTGCGGATCGACTCCCTCGAAGTCGGCTGGAAAAGAGAGCTCGAGCGCCTCGATCTGCGGCAGCTCGGCAAGGACGCGGTGCCCGTACTTCCCCACCCGCTCGCCTTCGCCCAGTCGCGTGAAGAACGGATCCTCCATCGCCACGCACCATGACATACGTAGAACTCCACGCGCACAGTGCGTACTCGTTTCTCGACGGCGCCTCGCAACCGGAGGAGCTCGCGGCGCGGGCGGCGGAGCTCGGCTACGAGGCGCTCGCGCTCACCGACCACGACGGCGTCTACGGGTCGCTCGAGTTCGCGCACGCGGCGAAGCACTTCGGCATCCGCTCGATCACCGGCACCGAGGTAACGCTCGCGGACGGCTCGCACGTCACGTTGCTCGTCGAGTCGCAGAGCGGCTACGCGAACCTCTGCCGACTGCTGACCGCCGCGCATGCGCACACGCGCGACTCGACGAACCGCGAGCCGGTGCCGCCGCGGCTCGACCAGGCGCTGCTCGAGGAGCTGAACGAGGGGCTCGTCTGCCTCTCAGGCTGCGCCCGCGATGGGCTCGCCGTCCGCGACCCGAACGCTGCTGCGCGCCTTGCACGCGCCTTCGGGCGCGACCGCTTCTACGTCGAGCTGCAGCGTCCCTACGAGCGCGGCGACGCAGGCCGGAACGCGCGGCTGCGCGAGCTTGCGGAGACGCTCGGCGTGCGGACGGTCGCGACCGGCGACGTCCACGCGCACGACCGCCGGCGGGCCGTGCTCCAGGACGTGCTGGTCGCCGTTCGCTGCCACACCTCGCTCGAGGGCTGCGAAAGGGAACGTCGCGGCAACCACGAGTCCGTCCTGCTGCCTCCCGCCGAGATCGAAGACCGCTTTGCAGATGATCGGAGGGCTGTTCACCAGACCACTGAGCTCGCCGAGCGGCTCGAGTTCGACCTGACGGAGGAGCTCGGCTACCGCTATCCGGACTTCTCCGACGGCGAGGAGCCGGCGATCGTCCAGCTGCGCCGCGTCTGCGAGCAGGCGTTCGCCGAGCGGTACGGCGGCCTCAACGGGCACAAGCGGCGGGTCCGCAAGCGGCTGGAGGAGGAGCTCGCGCTCATCGACGAGCTCGGCCTCGCCGGCTTCTTCCTCCTCCACTGGGAGGTGCTCGAGCTCGCCCGCGAGGTCGCGCTCGAGGTGCGCGGCTCCGGCTCGATGCGCCACGTCCTGCCGCCGGGGCGGGGGCGCGGCTCGTCCGTCGGGTCGCTCGTGTGCTACCTGACCGGCCTCTCGCACGTCGACCCGGTCGCGAACAAGCTGTCGCTCGGCCGCTTCCTCAACCGCGAGCTCGCGTCGGTGCCGGACATCGACCTCGACTTCCCGCGCGACATCCGCGAGAAGCTCATCGTCCGTGTCGTCGAGCGCTACGGATCCGAGCACGCCGCGCTCGTCGCGAGCTTCGCGACGTACCGCTCGCGCGGCGCGATCCGGGACGTCGGCAAGGCACTCGGCCTCCCGTACGCCGACCTCGAGCGGCTCGCGCGGCTGACCGACGGCTGGAACGCGGAGCGCGTCGCCGACGAGATCGCCGCGCTGCCGGACGCGGCGACGAAGCTCCGCTCACCGCGCTGGCGCGCCTTCGGCGCCCTCTGCGCCGAGATCGCCGGCCTCCCGCGCAACATCGCCCAGCACCCGGGCGGCATGGTCATCTCGTCCCGGCCGCTCGTCGAGCTCGTTCCCGTGCAGCCGGCGGCGATGGAGGGTCGGCAGATGTGCCAGTGGGACAAGGACTCCTGCGCCGACGCCGGCTTCCTCAAGATCGACCTGCTCGGGCTGGGGATGCTGTCGGCGGTCGAGGAGTGCGTCGACCTGATCGCGCGCAACCGGGGCGAGCGGATCGACCTCTCGCGCGTACCGCTCGACGATCCCGACGTGTTCGAGGAGATCCAGCAGGCAGACACGGTCGGCTGCTTCCAGATCGAGAGCCGCGCCCAGATGCAGGTCATCCTCCGCACGCGTCCGGAGACGCTCGACGACATCACGGTGCAGGTCGCGCTCGTGCGGCCGGGGCCGATCCAGGGGAAGGCCGTCCACCCGTACGTCGAGCGGCGGCAGCTGCTGCGCGACGACCCGACCTACCGGGCGCCGGCCGACCATCCGTTGCTCGAGGAGCCGCTGCGCGACACGCTCGGGGTCGTCGTCTTCCAGGACCAGGTGCTCGACGTCGCCGTCCACTTGGCGGGGTTCTCCGTCGGTGAAGCAGAGGGCCTGCGCCGCGCGATGAGCCGCAAACGCTCGCACGCCGCGCTCGAGGCGTGGCGGGAGCGGTTCGTCGCCGGCGCGCTCGAGCAGAGAGTGGACGAGCCGAAGGCGCACGAGCTCTACGACAAGCTCGTCGCGTTCTCGGGCTTCGGCTTCCCGAAGTCGCATGCGGCTGCGTTCGGGCTGCTCGCGTACCAGTCGGCGTGGCTGCGGCACCACTACGCGCCGGAGTTCCTCGCCTCCCTCCTCAACGCGCAGCCGATGGGCTTCTACCCGCCGGCGACGCTCGTGCGAGACGGCCAGAAGCGCGGGGTCGAGACGCGGCCGCCGGACGTCAACCGCAGCGAGGCCGGGTGTGTGATCGAGGACGGGGCCGTGCGCGTCGGGCTGAAGTACGTGACCGGGCTGGGGGAGGACGACGCCGAGGCCGTCGCCGCGAACCGTCCCTATGCCTCGATCCGGGAGCTCGCACAGCGGACGGGGCTCTCGGAGGACGGGCTGCGCGCGCTCGCCGAGTCCGGCGCCTGCGACGGATTTGGGCTGCGCCGCCGCGAGCTCCTCTGGCAGCTCGGCCTCGTGCCCCGTCCTGCGAGCGTGCCCGGCACAGGCGGGGAGGCGAAGCAGCTCGCGCTGCCGCTCGAGCCGACGGTCGAGACGCCGGAGCTGCCCGAGCCGACGGTGTGGGAGCGGATGCTCAGCGACTACCGGACGACGAGCCTCTCGGTCGGCGTCCATCCGCTCGAGCTGTTGCGGCCGCACCTGCCGAGCGGGACGCTTTCCAGCACGCAGCTACGTGGTCTTCAACACGGAGCGAATGCGCAGTTCGCCGGGCTCGTCGTGGCGCGTCAGCGGCCGTCGACCGCGAACGGCGTCGTCTTCATGCTCCTCGAGGATGAGCACGCACAGGTGAACCTCGTGATCGCGCCGCAGGTGTACGAGCGCTTCCGTGCGGTCGTCCGCGGCGAGCCGCTCCTGCTCGTCCGCGGCCGCTACGAGCACTCGGACCGCAACCGGAACGTCCTCGTCCGCGAGCTCGTCTCGCTCGCGCCGCTCGCCAGGTCGCTGACCGACGGAGCGGATATTCACGAGGTCCTGCCGCGCGCTCACCATTTCGGACATCGCTAGTTCGGGGCATGGCGTACGTCTCAGGGGTGCGATAAGGTCGCAATCCGATAGGGCCGCTTCAGGGGGGCGGCAAGACCGGGCTAAGAGGAGGGTCTGCATGAAGCGGTATCTGAGCGCTCGCGCGCTTCTGGCAGCAGCGCTATTGGCGCTTGCCTGCTTCACGATCTCGGCGTCGGGTGCCGGCGCCGCAGCACCTACCGGCACGAGGGCCGTGACAGCCGCGCCCCGGCTGCCACACGGCGCGAAGTCTCTGGGGGCGGTGTCCACCGCCAAGACCGTCTCCGGCGTGGTGGTGCTGCGCCCACGTGACCAGAGCGCCTTGACGCACTTCATCGCCCAGGTGACCGACAGAAAGTCTTCGCAGTTCCACCACTACCTCACTCCCGACCAGTTCGCGTCGAAGTACGGCCCGACGCCGGAGAGCATCAAGTCGGTGACCTCGCAGCTGCAGGCCGACGGGCTGAACGTCCAGGTCGCGCGCGACGGGATGATCGTCCACTTCAGCGCCCCGGCCGGGAAGGTCGAAACCGCCTTCCGCACCGGGCTGGAGAAGATCCGGCTCGCCAACGGCTCGGTCGGTCAGGCACGCACGGGCGCGATCCGCCTGCCGGCCACGATCGCCGGCAAGGTCGCCGCAGTCGTCGGCCTCGACAACGTCGTGCGCTACCACGCCGCGTCCGTGCTCCGCCCGACCAAGGCGGCAGCGGCGACGCACCCGGCCGCGAAGGCCTCCTCGTTCATCCACCCGGCCGGCTCGCCGCAGCCGTGCTCCGACGCCCAGCAGGCGGCCCAGGAGTTCGGGGGTCTGACCGACGACCAGATCGCCAACGCCTACGGGGCCTTCGGTCTCTACGGCGAGGGCGACTTCGGCGCCGGCCAGCACGTCGGCATCTTCGAGCTCGAGCCGTTCGCCACGGACGACATCCAGACATTCGACGAGTGCTACTTCGGCACGACCCAGGCCGACGACATGATCAGCCGCCTCAACACGATCGCCGTGGACGGCGGCCAGCCGCAAGGCCCCGGCGAGGGCGAGGCCACGCTCGACATCCAGAACGTCTCCGCGTTCGCGCCCGGAGCGAACATCGACGTCTACGAGGCGCCGAACACGACGTTCGGCTCCTTCGACATGTACGCCCAGATGGTCAATGACAACGTCGACAAGATCATCAGCACGAGCTGGGGGCTGTGCGAGCAGGCCGTGCAGGAAGGCTCCCCCGGCGTCCAGCAGGCGGAGAACCTCGTCTTCCAGCAGGCGGCTGCGCAGGGGCAGTCCGTCTTCTCGGCGGCCGGGGACAACGGCGACAACGACTGCAACGCGTTCCGCACAACGTCGCCCGTCGACCCGGTGCTGTCGGTCGACGATCCTTCCAGCCAGCCGTACGTCGTCGCGGTCGGCGGAACGACGATCGACAACGCCACGCAGACTCCGCAGGAGCACGTGTGGAACGACGGCGCCGCGTGGGGCTCGACCGGCGGCGGCATCTCCGAGTCCTGGTCGGCCCCGAGCTGGCAGCTCGGCTCGCTCGTTCCGGGCGGCATCACCGATTCGAACAACCAGGACACCGTCAATGCCGCGGAGAACTTCATGGGCACCGGCTTCTGCCTGGAGGACAGCCCCGGGGGGCTCTTCCAAGACGCGTGCCGCCAGCTGCCGGACGTCAGCTCGCAGGCGGACGAGTTCACCGGCGCAATCACGATCTTCGTCGGAGAGCTCGGCTTCGGCTGGACGACGATCGGCGGCACCTCGTCGTCGGCCCCTATGTGGGCCGCCTTGCTGGCGGACATCAACGAGTCGTCCACCTGCCAGAACAACGGTCTGGGCCACGCCGGCGTCGGATTCGTGAGCCCGCTCCTCTACGCGGTCGCCTCGGATCCGACTGCGTACGCGGCCTCGTTCAACGACGTCACGGCAGGCAACAACGACCAGTACGGAATCTCGCCGCTCGGCGGGCCGGCGCTGTTCGGAGCCGGCACCGGATACGACATGGCCTCGGGCCTCGGGACGCCGGAGCTGACCCAGCCGGGCAATCAACCCGGGCTGGCCAACTACCTGTGTGACGAGGCGCCTTCCATCACGAGACCGACGATAAGCAGCATCTCACCGGGGTTCGGGCCGACGAACAACAACACGGACGTGACGATCACGGGGAGCAACTTCGAGGACAGCGGGGTTCCCCAGGTCGCCAGCGTCGCCGTCGGCAGCTTTGTCGTCCCCTCGGCGTTCGTGAATGTCACGAGCCCGACGACGATCGACGCGCTGTTCCCGCCGGATGCGGCCGATGTCACTCCGCCGAATGACCAGACGGACGGCGCCGGCCGGTACCAGGTGACGGTGACGCTCACCAACGGCGAGACGACCGCGCCGAGTGCAAACAGCTGGTTCTCGTTCGTGGACGAGAACGGCTCGTCTCAGCCGGTCCCGTCCGTCACCAGCGTCCACACCTACGGCGGGCCAGAGTCGGGCGGAAACACCGTCAGCATCTTCGGGGCGGGCTTCACGGGAGCCACCGACGTGACCTTCGGCGGTGTCACTGTCGGCGCAGGCAACTTCACGGTCGACAGCGACTGGAAGATCACCGCGACGGTCCCGGCGTACAGCGGGATCGGCACCACCTGCGACCAGGACGGCTCGTCCTTCGATGCGAGCCAGAACGCGACGAACGACATCTGCCAGACGCAGGTCGTGGTGACGGGCCCGGGCGGGTCGAGTGCCACCTCCACGATCCTCCCGCTGTACGAGGGCGCCTTCGCGTTCAACGAGCACGGCGCGATCCCGGCTCCTTCGGGCGAGGAGGCGGCTCCCGCGTCGACCGAGTACGACTACTTCCCGGAGCCGACGATCACGTCGGTCTCGACCGACCTCGGCGACCCGGCCTCGCTCGCGAGCGAGTTCGGGGATTCGATCATCACGATCGAGGGAACCGGGTTCAACCTCGCGGGCATCTCTTCGATCAGCTTCGGCGACCCGACGTCGGAGTTCTCGCAGGCGAACTTCGACCTCGTCAACGTGACCGGGACGGAGATCCAGATCTTCGCCCCGGGAATCGCCGAAACGACCGATCCGAGCACGGTTCCGATCAACATCCAGACCCTCGGCGACCCGAGTGCGACGAACCAGGGCGAAGCGACCTACGCCGGCGTCCCGGACGTCTCGAGCGTCGTGGCGACTGCCGGCCCGACCGCCGGCCTGCCCGGCGGCCCGGACAGCGGCGGCACGCCGATCGCCCTGACCGGCGACGGGTTCCAGGATCAGCCGCTCGTCGTGACGTTCAACGACGTCGCGACGCCGTTCTCGTTCGGCACGCAGTACAACTTCGACGCAAGCGACGACAACAACCTGAGCACGACGACGGTCTCGCAGAACCCGGCCATCGTCGACACCCAGGTCTGCACCGTCACGGACTGCTCGTTCCCGACTTCGTTCAACGACGACCCGTCGGACGAGTTCATCCTGTTCCCGCCGGGCGCTCCGAAGGTCGACTCGATCACGCCGACCTCCGGCCCCTCGACGGGCGGAACCGAGGTGACGGTCACCGGTGAGAACCTGGGCTGCGCGACCGGAGTCTTCTTCGGCAGCACCGCGGCAGAGACGTTCTCCAACGCCCAGGCGTTCCTCGACTGTGGGGCCACGAACAGCATCACCGTGACGGCGCCGCCCGGCACGATCGGGGACACCGTCCCGGTCACCGTCTCGACCATCGAGAGCGACTTCACCGGGGACACGCCGACGACCGACGCGTCGTTCACGTACACGACGCCGCCGGCGCAGACGCTGACCGTCACCAAGGCGGGCTCGGGCTCCGGGACGGTGACGAGCTCGCCGGCGGGAGTCAGCTGCGGAGGAACCTGCGCGCACCAGTTCGCGTACGGGACGTCCGTGACCCTGACGGCGACGCCGGCCACCGGCTCGACGTTCACCGGCTGGTCGGGCGCGTGCTCGGGCACCGGTACCTGCACCGTCACGACGAACAGCGCCAAGGCGGCGACTGCGACCTTCACCCTCGCCTCCGAGACGCTCACCGTCTCCACGGCGGGAGCGGGCACCGGCACGGTCACGAGCTCACCCGCGGGCATCAACTGCGGGACGACGTGCTCGAGCGGGTTCACGTTCGGGACGTCGGTCACCCTGACGGCGACGATCGGCTCCGGGAGCAACTCGGTCTTCGCCGGCTGGTCGGGTGGCGGCTGCTCGGGCACCGGCACGTGCATCGTGACGATGAATTCCGCCACCGCGGTGACGGCGACCTTCAACGTAGGGACGAAGCCTCCGCCGCAGCCGAAGGCGTGCGTGGTGCCGAAACTCAAGGGCAAGACGCTCAAGGCGGCCAAGCGCTCGCTCAAGGCGCACCACTGCTCGCTCGGCAAGGTCAAGAAGGCCTTCTCCTCGAAGGTGAAGAAGGGGAAGGTCATCTCGCAGAGGCCGAAGGCGGGCAAGCACCTCAAGCACGGCGCCAAGGTCAACGTGACCGTGAGCAAGGGCAAGAAGAGCTAAGCCCGAGCGTCACATCTGCACGAACGAGGAGGGCCCCTTCGCGGGGCCCTTCTCGTTGCATAGGGTCCGGCGTGAGATGTCCGCCGAGAGCACCAGCGTCGGCTTCGTCGGCCTCGGACACATGGGCGGGAACATGGCGGCGCGGTTCCTCGCCGCTGGGTACCCGGTCTACGGCGAGCAGCGAACGCGCGAAGGCGCCGAGGAGCTGATCGAGCAGGGATTGCGCTGGTGCGACACGCCGCTGGCCGTCGCCGAGGCGAGCGACGTCGTCTTCACTTCGGTGCCCGACGACGAGGCGCTCGAGACCGTCGCCTCGGGCGCGGACGGAATCCTGGCCGGCCTGGGCGCCGGCAAGACCTGGGTCGACGTGAGCACCGTCAGCCCGGAGGCGAGCCGGAAGCTCGCGGCCCGTGCGCGGGACCAGGGGGCGTCGATGCTCGACGCGCCCGTCTCGGGAAGCGTTCCGCAGGTGCAAACGGGGACGCTCACGATCATGGTCGGCGGCGACGAGGCCTCCTACCGTGAGGTCGAGCCGCTCCTCCGCGAGCTCGGCACGCCGAACTACGTCGGAGACAACGGCCAGGGCCTGGCGCTCAAGCTCGCGATCAACATCAGCCTGGCGGTGCAGATGCTCGCGTTCGCCGAGGGGCTCCTGCTCGCGGAGCGGTCCGGCGTCGACCGGCAGCGGGCCCTGGACATCATGGAAGAGAGCCCGATCGGCTCGCCGATGCTGCGGGCACGCGCCTCGATCATCCTCGACCCGCCGGAAGAGGCGTGGTTCGACCTGGGCTTCATGCACAAGGACGTCGAGCTTGCGCTCGAGACCGCGAGGAAGCTGCAGATCCCCTTGCCGACCGCCGAGCGAGCCGACGAGGTGCTGGAGAAGGCAGAGGCGCTCGGCTACGAGCGCCGCGACCTCGCAGCCCTCTTCCAGGCGCTCGAGGAGATCGCGGACAACGACCGGTAGTTATTCGGGGCTCTGCCGCCGCGCCATCCGCAGATGCATCTGCGAAGGCAGGTGTGGGGCAACGTTGAACGCGGTGCCCACGACTGTGAGGTGCGTGAACGCCTGGGGGAAGTTGCCGAGCATGCGCTTCGCCTTCGGGTCGTACTCCTCCGACAGCAACCCGAGGTCGTTCGCAAGGCCGACGAGCCGTTCGAAGAGCGCCAGCGCCTCCTCGTGCCGGTCGAGCAGCTCGTAGCAGTTGGCGAGCCAGAACGAGCACGGGAGGAAGGCACCCTCGCCCGGCGGCAGCCCGTCGACACCGGCCTCCTGCGTCCGGTAGCGCAGCACGAACCCGTCCTGCAGCAGCTCGCGCTCGATCGCCTCGATCGTGCCGCGGATGCGCGAATCGCCGGCCGGTAGGAAGCCGACGAGCGGCAGCAGAAGCAGGCTCGCGTCGAGCTCCTTGGAACCGTACGACTGCGTGAACGAGCCGAGCTCCTCGTCGAAGCCGCGCTCGCAGACCTCCTGGTGGATCTCGTCGCGCAGCTCGCGCCAGCGGTCCTCGGGCCCGTCCAGCCCCTGCTGCTCGACCGTCCGCACGGCGCGGTCGAAGGCGACCCAGGCCATCACCTTAGAGTGGGTGAAGTGGCGTCGCTCGCCGCGGATCTCCCAGATTCCCTCGTCCGGGTCGCGCCAGGCTTCCGCGAGGTGGTCGAGCATCGCGAGCTGGATCCGCCACGCCTGTGGGTCGATGCCGATCCCTCGCACTCGCGCCTGGTAGAGCGCGTCGATGACCTCGCCGTAGACGTCGAGCTGGAGCTGCTCGCTCGCCGCGTTCCCGATCCGCACGGGACGCGAGCCCTCGTAGCCGTCGAGCCACGGAAGCTCGAGCTCCGTCAGGCGCCGCTCGCCGGCGACGCCGTACATGATCTGGATGTCCGCCGGATCGCCCGCGATCGCCCGCAGCAACCAGCGGCGCCACGCGGCCGCCTCCTCCACGTGATTGCCCTGGAGCAGGGAGAGCAGCGTGAGGGTCGCGTCGCGAAGCCAGCAGTAGCGGTAGTCCCAGTTGCGGACGGAGCCGATCCACTCGGGCAGCGACGTCGTGGCCGCCGCCACGATGCCTCCCGTCGGCTCGTAGGTCAAGGTCTTGAGCACGATGAGCGAGCGGCGCACGATCGCGGCCCACTCGGGCGGCAGGTCGGAGTCGCACATGTCGCTCCACTCGCGCCAGAAGCTCTCCGTCTCGGCGAGCGACTGTTCCGGATCGATCGCCTCGGGCACGTCCTCGTTGGAGGGGAACCACGTGAGGACGAAGGGGATGCGCTCGCCCTCGTCCACGGAGAACTCGGAGATCGTGCGGTAGTCCTCACCGCGGGTCTGGGCGGGAGTTCGGAAGCAGAGGGCGTTCGGGCCCGCGAGGGCGACGCGCGTGTTCTCCTCGTGCGTGCGCTTGCGCACCCAGGGGATGACCCGGCCGTAGTCGAAGCGGATCGTGAGCTCCGAGCGCATGTGGACGCTGCCTTTGACCCCCTCGACGATGCGCACGATGTCCGGCGCCTTCCCGCGCGGCGGCATGAAGTCGAGGACGCGCGCGACGGAGCCGTCCTCGGCGTGCCAGGTCGTCTCGAGGACGAGCGTGTCGTGGAGGTAGCGGCGTGTGTTCGTCGCGGGCGTCGTCGCCGGCGCGAGGAGCCAGCGGCCGTTGTCCGGGGTGCCGAGCAGCGCGGCGAAGCAGGCGTCCGAATCGAAGCGCGGGACGCAGAGCCAGTCGATCGAGCCGCTCCGGTCGACGAGGGCCGCCGTCTGGAGGTCCCCCAGCAGGGCGTAGTCCTCGATGCGCGCCATCAGCGGTTCTCGATCTCCAGGCCGAGCTCCGGCCAGCGCTTCCGGACGGCGCGATTGAAGGCGTCCTGGTACGCCTCCGCGGCGTCCTCGTCGAGGGTGCGGGCGAAGCGGTCGCGCATGTCGGCGAGCGCCTCCGTCGCCGTCTCGATCACGTCCGCATAGTCGCCGTACGCGTCCTCGGTGTCCTCCCGGGGTGCCTGCTCGTAGGCGCGGAACTTCTCGCGGCACTCCTCGAGCAGATCCTCCTCGTCCTCGACGAAGAGATCGAGCTGGCGCGCGATCACCTCGCCGAACGGCCCGCGGCGCAGCCTCATGTGATCTCCTCGTAGAGCGCGAGATGCGCGCGCGCCGCCGCGTCCCAGGTCAGCTCTTCGCGGGCGCGGCGGGCGCCCTCGCGCGCCCGCGCGAGTGCGGCGTCGTCGTCGAGGAGCTCGTGGACGGCGTCCGCGAGCGCCGCAACGTCGCCCGCAGGTACGACACGGCCGGCCTCGTAGTGGCGCACCGGCTCGGCGATTCCGCCGACGTCGTACGCGACGGCCGGAACACCGGCGCCGAGCGCGCGCAGCAGCGCGCCGCTCTGGTCGAGCTCCGGCCGGTACGGGAACACCGCGACCGTCGCGTCGCCGAAGGCCCGGTCGATCTCCGTCCGCGGGAGGTAGCCGAGCCGCCATTCCACCTCGAGCCCGTTCGCCGCGGCGCGATACGGCTGGATCGGCTCCAGCGGGTCGCCGACGACGAGGAGCCGCGCGTCGCCCGCTTGGCGCACGGCCTCGATTGCGTCGCCGAGCCCCTTGTACGGCCGGATCATCCCGAAGGCGAGCACGGTGCGGCCGTCGTCCTGCCGCTCTGGCTCACTCGGGAAGACGGGGTGGGGGATGACCCGCAGCTGCTCGGGATCGACCCCCACCTCGGCGAGCGCGTCGCGGCCGTTCTCGCTGTGGACCACGATCCGGTCGAAGCGATCGAAGAGCCTCAGCCACAGGTCGGTCTTGTGCCCGGTGCGGCGGGGAAGAAGGTCGTGCGCAGTGAAGACGGACGGCAGGTGCGGTCGAAAGAGGAATGCGTCGAGCTCGGGCACCGGTAGCCACTGCATGTGGAGGACGTCCGCCTGCAGGCGGTGGAGGGCCGCGAGCCCGACGGGGTGCTCGGCCACCTTGAGCGGCAAGCGCAGCCGCGAGCGGCCGAAGAGGCGCGACGAGAGGGGGTAGAAGAGCTCTCGGCGGCGGTATCCGTCCGGCTCCGGCGCGGTTCCGAAGCGGAAGCGGGAGGTGACGAGCTCGACGTCCGCGCCTTCGCGCGCGAGCGCTGCGGCGAGCTCGTGGTCGTACGGCGGGGTGAAGGCCGGGGGATCGGCGAGCAGCACGCGCACGGCTCCGTACGCTACGCCGTGGCCATGCTCGTGCGGACCTGGAACCTCTTCCACGGGAGACCGTCTCCTCCGGGGCGCCGGGCGTTTCTCCGCCAGATGATCGAGCTGGTGACGCGCGACCGGCCCGACGTCGTCTGCCTGCAGGAGCTGCCGGTCTGGGCGCTCGGGCACCTCGAGGAGTGGAGCGGGATGCACGCGACCACGGCCGTCGCGCGGCGGCCGCTGCTCCCGGTCGGCGCGCGGGCCGTCACGGCGCTGAATCATGGCCTGCTGCGCTCGGCGGTGACCGGGGAGGGGGACGCGATCCTGACGACGCGCCCCGCGCGCGACCTCGGTGCGACCGTTGTCGGCCATACGAAGCTGCGGCGGATCGCCCACGCGGTCGACCTCGACGGCGTGCAAGTCGTGAACTTCCACATCGACGGTGACCGCGCGCAGCTCGACCGCGTCCTCGCGCTCGCGAGCGAGCGGTCGGTCGTCGCCGGCGACTCGAATCTCGTCGCTCCCCTAGCCGACGGGTTCTCGGCGCCGCTGGCCGCGAGCATCGACCAGATCTTCGTGCGCGGGCTGACCCTGGTCGACGGGCCGTCAGCATGGCCGGTCGAGCGGAGGACGTTCGACGGGCGGGTCCTCTCGGACCACGCGCCGGTCGAGGCGGTCGTCGAGTGACCTTCGAGGAGGCAAGGGCGCAGTTCCCGGTGCTCGAGCGGCTCGCGTACCTCAACACCGGCTCGATCGGGCCCTTGCCGCGGGCAGCGGCGGAGGCCATCGAGGCGCGCCTCGAGCGCGAGCTCGCCGAGGGCCGAGGCGGGATGCGGTACATCGAGGAGCTGGTCGAGACGCGCGAGCGAGTCCGCAGCGGAGTCGCGACAGTGCTCGGGACCGATCCGGAGCTCGTCGCGCTCACCGACTCGACGTCGCGCGCCTGCCAGATCGTGATCGCCGGGCTCGGGCTCGCCACGGGCGACGAGGTCGTGACGACCGACCAGGAGCATTTCGGCCTCCTGGGCCCGCTCCACGCGAGCGGCGCACGGGTCGTCGTGGTCGAGGCCGACGAGGACGCGGTCGCCGCCGCCGTGACGTCTCGGACACGGCTGATTGCGCTCTCGCATGTTCTCTGGACGACGGGGAGCCGGATCGATCTCGCTCGGCTGCGGAGACCGGACGGGCCGCCCCTTCTCGTCGACGGCGCGCAGTCGGCGGGAGCGATCGAGGTCGACCTCACGGGCGCCGACTTCTACACCGTTTCGGCGCAGAAATGGCTGTGCGCGCCCGACCCGGCGGGAGCCCTCTTCGTCCGCGATCCCGAGCGGCTCGGTCTGACGCTGCCGAGCATGTTCTCGCAGCTGAGCTACGAGGCCGACGGCTCGTTCGTCCCAAAGGACGGCGCGAGGCGGTTCGACTCGGGTTGGATCGGAGCGCCTGCGCTCGCGGGCATCGAGGCAGCGCTCGGTGTGCATCCGGAGTGGCGCTACGAGGGCGCAGCGGCCGCAGCCGGCCGCTGCCGCGAGCTGCTCACGCCGCTCGTGGACGTCGTGACGCCGCCCGGCGACTCGACGCTCGTCTCGTTCCGCCCTGACCGCGATCCGCCGGAGCTCGTGGCGTCGCTCACCGAGCTTGGCGTGCTCGTCAGGGAGCTCCCGGGGCGCAACCTCGTGCGTGTCTCGTGCGGCTGGTGGACGAGCGACGACGACCTGCGCCGGCTGGTCGAAGGCCTAGCCGGGTAGCCCGAGCTCGACTCTGCTGGTCAGGCTGAGGTCGGCAAGCCGAGCTCAGCGGAAAGCGGCTGCATCGCCGCGACGACGGTGCGGATGTGGTCGTCGAGGTCGACGTCGAGCTCCTCCGCTCCCTTGTAGACGTCCTCACGGTGGACGCCGGCCGCGAAGGACGGCTGCTTGAGCTTCTTCTTGACCGACTTCGGCTCGAGCCCCTGAAGCCCGGTCGGGCGCACGAGCGCGCAGGCGTGCACGAAGCCGCTCAGCTCGTCGCAGGCGAAGAGCGCCTTCTTCAACGGCGTGTCGCGAGGGAGCCCGAGGTGCTCGGCGTGCGAGAGCACGGTCTCGATGACCTCCTCGGGATAGCCCTCCTCGCGCAGGATCGGGGCGCCGTCCTGCGGATGCTTGTCGAGCGTCGGGTGCATCTCGTAGTCGAAGTCGTGCAGCAACGCGGCGACCCGCCAGAGCTCCTCGTCCTCGCCGAACTTCTGCGCGTAGGCGGCCGTCGAGGCCTCGACAGCGAGCGCGTGCCGCAGCAGCGGCTCGCTTTTCGTGTAGCGCGTCAGGGTCTCCCAGGCTTGTTCGCGCGTCGGCTCCATCGCTGCGCCATCCTATCCCCGTTGCCCGCGTTGACGACAGCGCAACAAATGTGCCGCAATTCTCCGGAACGCCTTGCGCTTGGGAGCGCTCCGACGTACACCGATTGGCGGTCGTCAAATCTCGCGTCCAAAGGAGCCGGCTATGCGCATCGCCCGTCGTTTCGTCGCCTCAGCGTTCGTTCTCGCAATCGCCTTGTTCGTGTCGGCCGGCCTGGCGCAGGCCGACGACACCGCGTGGAAAGCCGCGCACGACACCGATCCCCACCTTCCGCTCACCACGCAACAGCTGGAGATGACCGCTCAGAAGCGGGCAGCGGAGGA
>DASXJG010000006.1:0-4532 GCA_036497525.1 Gaiellaceae bacterium | reverse complement strand
TGCGTCCACCTCCGAGCCCACGAGCTCGACGAAGCCGGGAAGCGGCCCGACGAGGAAGCACGCCGAGCCGATCGCAAAGAGCACGCCGATCCAGCGCGTCGCGGTATCGGCGGCGCCGGTCGCCGGCGCGGTGTCCGGCGCTGCGCTCACGAGACCACGATCCACGCTGTCCTTTGCCGCGACCTCACCCGATCCGCATGAACAGGCGGGGTGGTGGGGACACGCCGGTAACCGGGCTGCGGTCCCCCTGGCCCCCGCCGGGCAGGAATGGGACGATCGGGTGAACGGCGCCCCGACGGGCCCCGTTTCGGCTGCGAAAGGAGAGCCTGATGGCCACCGCCGAGAAGAAGACCACGAGCAAGGCGGCGAACACGGCCGTCGCACCGGTCGTACCGCACTTCACGGTCGAGGAGCGCGCCGCGCACGGCCGCGCGGTCCGCGCCGAGTGTCCACGCTCGAACCATGCGGGATTCGAGCTCAGCGAGGACCGCGACCCGGTGGCGATTCTCGAGGCGCAGGCGCCTTCGCGTGTCCCCGACCTCGTCCCGCTCCGCTACGGGCGCATGCTCGTCTCCCCCTTCACCTTCTACCGCGGCGCGGCGGCGGTCATGGCCCACGACCTTTCCTCGACGCCGCGCGCGGGCCTTCGCGCCCAGCTCTGCGGCGACGCCCACCTCGCCAACGCCGGTGGCTTCGCCTCACCCGAGCGAACCCTCGTGTTCGACCTCAACGACTTCGACGAGACGCTCCCCGGCCCGTTCGAGTGGGACGTGAAGCGGCTCGCGGCGAGCTTCGAGATCGCGGGCCGCGACCGTGACTTCTCCGACGCCCAGCGAAGCGCGGCGGTCCTTGCGGCGGTGCGCTCGTATCGCGGGTGGATGCGCACGCTCGCCGAGGCGACCAACCTCGACGTCTGGTACGCGCACCTCGACGTCGAGACCGTCGTGACGCAGCTTCAGGCGCAGCAGGCGAAGAAGCAGGCCGGCAGCGTGGCAAAGGCCGCGGTCAAGGCGCGGACCAAGGACAGCCTCAAGGCGTTCTCCAAGCTGACCCACGAGGTCGACGGCGAGCGGCGCATCGTCTCCGACCCGCCGCTGATCGTGCCCGCCGCCGAGCTCGCCGAAGAGGCGGGGATTCCGTTGGAGCGGCTCGAGGGTGTGATCGGCCAGCTCTTCCGCGAGTACCGCCACACGCTCCAGCCGGACCGCCGGCACCTGCTCGAGGAGTTTCGCATGGTCGACCTCGCCCGGAAGGTCGTCGGCGTCGGCAGCGTCGGCACACGCTGCTGGATCCTCCTGCTCCTCGGCCGGGACGACAGCGACCCTCTCTTCCTCCAGGTCAAGGAGGCGCAGGTGTCGGTGCTCGAGCCGTATCTCGGCAAGAGCGAGTACGCGAACCACGGCGAGCGGGTCGTCATGGGCCAGCGGCTGATGCAGGCGACGAGCGACATCTTCCTCGGCTGGATCCACACCAAGGACAGCCTCGACGGCGCCGAGCGCGACTTCTACGTTCGCCAGCTCTGGGACTGGAAGACGTCGATCGACCTCGACGTCATCCTGCCGAAAGGGCTCGAGCTGTACGGCGAGGCCTGCGGCTTCCTCCTCGCCCGTGCGCATGCGCGCTCCGGCGACCGGATCGCGATGTCCTCGTACCTCGGCAAGTCCGACGTCTTCGACCGCGCCTTGCACGAGTTCGCGGTCGCGTACGCCGACCAGAACGAGCGCGACCACGCGGCGCTCCGGCAGGCCGCGGACGAGGGCCGGATCACGGTGCAGGAAGGGCTTTAGCTCTTAGGGCTTTCGAGCGTCATCACGCTCGGCAGGTCGGCTAGCAGCTTCCGGATCAGGTCGGGGAACGGGTACGGGAGGAGCAGGACGCTCCACGCGAGCCCGGTCCAGAGGGCGCCGAGCCACCAGCCGACGAAGACGAACCAGAGCGCCCGCGTGCGGGTCGGGAACGGCTCGTCGCGCCGCTCGACCCAGCCCGGGGGTGCGTGCGCGCGGACTCGCTCTGCGAACGGCTTCTTCTTCTCCTCCGCCCCCTCATCGTCTTCGTGATGACGCGCCTCGAGCTTGTCCGCTCCCGGTGGCTTCTGTCCTAGCGTGGAGAGGAAGATCCCGAAGCGGTACGCGCGTCGCGCGAGCGGCGCACCGACGAACGTCAGCTGCGCGACATAGCCGGCCAGGAACACCGGGAGCGGCAGGATCGTGCCGAAGCTCATGAACCAGGCGTAGCCACCCCACGAGCGCGCCGAGCGCGCGGCGCGCCGCGCGCCGCCCTGTGCGGTCGTCCCGCTATCGCTCACGACGCCGGCCCGTCCGCATCTTCTGATCGTCCGGGAGCCGGCCCGGGTCCGCGTCACCCTGCCGGGATGAGGTGTCCGTCCCCCGCATGAACGACACTTGCCCGCGAGATGGACTCGGTCGACGACACCACGGCCGGCACCGGACGCGCGCAGCTGACCGAGGCGTTCGACACGCCGCGCTGGCTGCGAGACCTCGGCCGCAGCTCCTGGCTGCTCGTCGGCCTGTTGGCGCTTCTCGGCGGTCTGATCTGGCTGCTCGCCGAGACGTACACGATCGTGGGGCCGATCGTCGGCGCGCTGATCGTGTCGGTCGTTGCGGCGCCCATTGTCGGGCGGCTCGCCCGGCACATGCCGCGCGCGCTGGCGGCGGTGATCGTCCTGCTCGTGATCGGGGCCATCGTCCTGCTCGTGGTCGTGGTGGTCGTCGCCGGCATCACCGGGCAGTCGGCGTCGATCTCGGCGGAGACGTCTGCCGGCGTCGACAAGCTCCAGAGCTGGCTGACGAGCAGCGGGGTCGACTCCTCGAGCGCGGCCGGTGCCGCGTCGGCCGTGAAGAAGGCGGCGCCGCAGATGATCTCGACGCTCGTGCACGGCATCGTCACCGGCATCGCCGGGCTCGCCTCGATCCTGTTCGGGCTCTCCCTCGCCGGTCTCGGCACGTTCTTCCTCCTCAAGGACGGGCCCGGGATGCGGCGCTGGGTCGACCGCCACCTGGGCGTTCCCGAGGCGGTCGCGACCACGATCACCGGCTCCGTGATCAAGTCGTTGCGGGGCTACTTCCGGGGGGTCACCCTCGTCGCAGGCTTCAACGGCGTCGTCGTGGGGCTCGCCGCACTCCTCCTCGACGTCCCTCTCGCGGGGACGATCGCCGTGGTCACCTTCGTCACTGCGTATATCCCGTACCTCGGAGCGGTCGTCGCCGGCGCGTTCGCGGTGCTGATCGCCCTCGGCGCCAAGGGAACCGGCGTCGCGATCGCCATGCTCGTGATCGTCCTGCTCGCCAACGGCCTGCTCCAGAACCTCGTGCAGCCGTTCGCGATGGGGTCGGCACTCGACCTCAACCCGCTCGTGGTCCTCATCGTGACGATCGGCGGAGGCTGCCTGTTCGGAATGCTCGGGCTCGTGCTCGCGGCTCCGCTCACCTCCGCCGCGGTCCGGATCGCAAAGGAGCTGAGCGGGCCGCTCGCCGCGCGGCCGAACCCGCCGCCGCAGGCCGCGGAGGACCCACTCATCCGAACGGGATGATGCTCGCCGCGGCTGCCGCGGGCATCGTGGTACGGAGCGGGACTTCCCGCAGCGCAGGACCGAGAAGGGAGACGTCATGGCAACACTCGTCGCGATCGGCTACCCCGACGAGGTGACAGCCGAGGCGGCGCGCCAGACGGTCGCCGGCCTCGAGGAGGATCTCGTCATCCAGGCAGACCAGGTGGCTTCGATCCGGCGCGACAGGGATGGCAAGTACCACATCACGACGACGCACGGCGGCAGCTCGGCCGGCGGCGGTGCGGTGTGGGGAGGCTTCTGGGGTTTCCTGTTCGGCCTGATTTTCTTCGTCCCCTTCGCCGGGCTCGCGCTCGGCGCCGGGTTCGGCGCACTCTTCGGGCACCTCGGCGAGAAGGCGATCGACAAGGAGTTCCAGAATCAGGTCCGCGACCAGGTGCAGCCGGGCACCTCCGCGCTGTTCATGATCATCGAGAAGGCCACGCCCGACAAGGCGATCGACGCGCTCAAGGGTTACGGCGGCACTGTGATCAAGACCTCGCTCTCGGAAGAGGACACGAAGAAGCTCCAGGAGGCGCTCACGCCGACGGAGCCGGTAGGCGCTTCCTCGTAAGCGCCGTGGAGTGCAAGCCGGGGCGCGCCAAGCGGCCGGCGCGGCCCCGGCGGCGCTCCTGATGGAAGGAGCCGCGATGGCGTCCGTGCGTGAATCCAGCGCCCGCCCGGCGCAAGAAGAGCCCGTACCGGACCCGAAGCACAGGATTCCCGGAGACCTGCAGGGGGCGCTCCATCACGTGAAGGTCCCGTGCTACTTCGTCGACCGCTTCGGGGTGATCCGCTGGATCAACCACGCGACCCGCGATCTCGTGGGCGACGTCCGCGGCCGGCAGCAGTCGTCCGTCGTCGCCCCGGAGCAGGCCCGCGAGGCCCGGGAGTCGTTCACCCGCAAGATGCTGGGAACCGAGCGCTCGACCAACGCGACCGTCGTCGTCGTCGGCAAGGACGGAGA
>DASXJG010000005.1:0-4000 GCA_036497525.1 Gaiellaceae bacterium | reverse complement strand
CCTCGAGATGAGAGCTCCCATCCCCTCGAGGGAGTAAGGGCGGTCGGAGACTACGACCTTGATAGGCGGGACGTGTAATCGCAGCAATGCGTTCAGCGGACCCGTACTAATTGCCCGAGGTCTTGATTTGAACGCCGGTCGGAGTCGCTATGGAGTTTTGAGGGTGCTGCGCGGGCCGTGTTGTCGCCCGCTCCCGCAAGCGTACGCGGGTGCGCGCCCTTGACAGTTCGGCGGTCATACCGGTAGGGAGACACCTCTTCCCATTCCGAACAGAGAAGTTAAGCCTGCCAGGGCCGATGGTACTCGGAGGGCAACCTCCCGGGAGAGTAGGTCGCCGCCGATTATGTAGCGAAAAGGAGCCCCGAAAGGGGCTCTTTTCCATGGGTGTAGGAGGCTTAGGCCACCGCTTCGCTGCGCATCTTGTCCCGCCAGGCGGGATCGAGCTCGCGCAGCCGGCGCACCCGCTCCGCGACCGGCGGGTGCGTGACGAACAGCGCCCCGAGCCCGCGCTCCGCGAACGGATTGATCGTGAATAGCGGCTCGGTGGCGGGGCTCCCCTCGAACTCGATCAGCTCCGCTGCCTGCTCCAGGCGCGTGAGCGCGTCGGCGAGGCCGTGGGGGGAGTCGCAGAGCTCCGCGGCGAGACGATCCGCCGCAAACTCGCGCTTGGGCGACACGAGGAGATGGACGCAGGCCGCCGCCACGGGCCCGAGCACGAACAGCAGCGCCCGCTCCAGCCAACCGCCGATGCGGCTCGTCTCGAGCATCACGGCCGCAGTGACCGCCGCCGCCGTTTGCACCTGGACGTCGTGGAGCCGCACATGGGCGATCTCGTGCGCCAGCACTCCCTCCAACTCGGCAGGCGTACATGCCGCGACGCAGCCGGTGGTCAGGGCCAGCGACGAGCTGCGGATGCCGCGCCCGGTGGCCGCCGCGATCGGCAGGCCGTCCGAGATCAGATAGAGGCGCGGCTTGGCGATCCTTGCCCGGGCCGCGAGACGCTCGACGGTGGAGTGCAGCAGCGGCGCTTCGCCGAGCGGAAGCTCTCGCGCCCCGAGCATCCCGAGCACGACGCGGTCGAACGTCCAGTACGCGCCGGCCGCGAGCAGGAGCCCGCAGAAGACGAAGACCGAGGAGAGCCGTACGCCGCCGAGCGCCCAGCCGACGAGCCCGAACAAGCCGGCGAGCGCGAGGACGAGCAGCCACGCCTTGACGATGTTGCGGAGCGCGACGATCACGCCTACGACGCCTCAGCGGTCGTCGCCGCCGTCGTCCTGCCCGTCGTCTTCGAGCAGGCCGCGGGGCGGCCAGTCTTCGTTCTGCGGCGCGTCGCAGCGGCTCGAGCAGTGAAGCGACGCGATGTTCTGGAGGGGAACGAGGATGTGCCCGTTGAGCTCGATGTGCGCAACCTCGTCGACGTAGCAGTACGCGGTCAGCACGCCTTCCTGGTACTCGCCGCCGAAGAGCGCGACCTCGACCTGCTCGCCCTTGTACTTGCTCGTGTAGTCCTCCACCGAGCCGAGCGTAGCCGTTCGTGGCCGGTGGGCCAGGCAGGCTGAGGATCATGTTCCGCACCGGTCTCGGTGCTTGTCCTCATCCCGAGGGCACGATCGGACTGAAGGCGCCGTTTTCGCAGGCGCAGAGCCAGCGGCCGCAGTTCTCGACGACGGGCAGCGCCATTCCGAGCGCCGCCGTCTGCACGCGGCGCATCGAGCCGCCGTGGGTGACGACCAGTACGCGCCCGCCGGGATGCCGGTCCGCGATCCGCCTCAGCGCGCCCAGTATGCGTTCCTCGTGAGCCTCCGTCGTCTCGCCGGCGAGCTCGACCCGTTCTCGCTCGACCGCGGTCAGCCCCTCCCAGGTTCCCCAGTCCTTCTCGCGCAGGTCGGGGTCGAGGTCGACCGCGAGCCCGAGCCGCGCGCCGACGATCTCCGCGGTCTCGCGCGCCCGGGAGAGATCGCTCGCGTAGATCGCGTCGAGCTTCTCCTCCGACAGTTCCTCGGCGAGCCGCCGCGCCTGCCTCCGCCCGAAGTCGCTGAGGGGCCGGTCGGTGTGCCCCTGCAGGCGCCCGTCGGCATTCCAGTCGGTCTCGCCGTGGCGAACGAGCAGCAGCGTGGCCATGACTGACTACGCTAGCCAGCCATGGATCTCGGCCTCGCCGACAGCATCTGCCTCGTCACCGGCTCCACCGGTGGGATCGGCCTCGAGACGGCGAAGCTCCTCAGCGCCGAGGGGGCGACCGTGGTGACCACGGGCCGCAGCGGCGGCGAGGTTCGCGCCGACCTCGCGCAGCCGGGCGAGCCCGAGCGTGTCGTCCGAGAGACGATCGAGCGCCACGGCCGGCTCGACGTGCTCGTGAACAACGTCGGCTACAGCGAGATCCGGAAGCTCGAGGACGTGACCGACGACGTCTGGCAGGCGTCCTTCGACCTCAACCTCATGAGCGCGGTGCGGGCGACGCGGGCCGCAGTGCCGGGGATGCGCGAGCGCGGCTCGGGGACGGTCGTGAACGTCTCGTCGACCGCGGCGAAGCGCCCGTCGACCGGCATGCCGGACTACTCCGTGATGAAGGCGGCGCTGCTCTCCTTCTCCCGGCTCGTCGCCGACCTGTACGCGAAGGACGGGATCCGCTGCAACGCCGTCACTCCCGGCCCGACAGCGACGCAGGCGTGGCTCGGCGAGGGAGGCCTCGCCGACCAGCAGGGAGAGCGGAACGAGGTCCTCGCGAAGGTAGCCGCCGGCCGTCCGCTGGGCCGGCTCGCCGAGCCCGAGGAGATCGCGGCGGTCGTCGTATTCCTGTGCTCGCCCCGCGCGAGCTACGTCACCGGCGCCGCGTGGAGCGCAGACGGCGGCACTGTCCCGATCATCCTCTAGTCGGGATCCGGCAACGGGGCTACGCTGGCCTGACGATGCCCGAGATCGCCGGACAGGTCGCCGACGGCTTTGCGGACGCGGTTCGCGAGCACGAGGAACAGTGGCTCTCACCACTCGCCGTGCGCTCGTACGAGACGCGCGGCCGCGAGGCGCCGGAGGAGGAGTGCCGGCTGCGCACGCCGTTCCAGCGCGACCGGGACCGGATCGTCCACTCGAAGGCGTTCCGCCGGCTGCGCCACAAGACGCAGGTCTTCGTCGATCCCGAGGGCGACCACTTCCGCACGCGCCTCACGCACACGCTGGAGGCCGCCGGCATCGCGCGCGGCGTCGCGCGGGCGCTGCGGCTGAACGAGGACCTGACCGAGGCGATCGCGGTCGGTCACGACGTCGGACATCCGCCGTTCGGCCACGCGGGGGAGCAGGCGCTCGACGAGCTGCTGCGGGAGCGAGGCCTCGCCGGCTTTCGCCACAACGAGCACTCGCTCCGGGTCGTGGAGCGCCTCGAGCGCGACGGACGCGGCCTCAACCTGACGTGGGAGGTGCGCGACGGCATCCTCACGCACACCGGTCCGCAGGAGCCGGAGACGCTCGAGGGTCGCATCGTGCGGCTCGTCGACCGCTTCGCGTACATCAACCACGACATCGACGACGCGGTGCGCGCCGGGCACCTCGAGCCGGGCGACCTGCCCGCAGGGCCGATCGAGCTGCTCGGCGACACGGGTTCTCGGCGCACCGACACGCTCGTCCACGACGTCGTCGAAGGCTCCGCGCGAGCCGGTGACATCGTCCAGAGCGAGGAGGTCGGCGAGGCGATGCTCGCGCTGCGCTCGTTCATGTTCGAGCGCGTGTACCTCGCGCAGGATCACGAGCCTGCTCGCCTGGCCGTGCGGAGCATCTTCGAGCAGCTCGTCGACGAGCGCGGGATGGACGTCGAGGACGCGACCGACTACCTCGCCGGCATGACCGACCGCTTTGCGCTCGCGTACGCGGCGGAGCTGGACTAGAGCGTGGCCCGGATCAAGGACGAATCGGTCGAGCGCGTCAAGGCGACGATGGAGATCCTCCCGCTCGTCGAGGACGTCGTCCGTCTCCGCAAGGCGGGCAGCACGTACAAGGGCCTCTGTCC
>DASXJG010000004.1:0-5178 GCA_036497525.1 Gaiellaceae bacterium | reverse complement strand
GGCAAGAAGCGGATGAAGCAGGTCGGCGCCGTCGAGGTGCCGCAGGAGGCGTTCCTCGCCGTCCTCAACATCGGGCAAAGCGGGAAGAGCTGATGCGGGAGGGGCTGGACGCGCCGACGCTGCAGCTTCCGGCGGAGAACGTCGACGAGATCCGCGCGTTCCTCGACGGCCAGTCGCGGATCGCGCTCGCAGTGTGGGTGCGGCACGAGCAGCAGGGCGCCGACGGCCCGCTCTACGACCACCACCTGGTGCTCGGCGTCGACGACCACGACTGGGAGACGGGCGACATGCGTGCCCTCGATGACGGAATGCGCGTCCCGGCGCTTGGGCTCGGCGAACCGACATGGATCGATCTCTTCCCGCTCTCGGAGGTCGAGGCGCTGCGCACGTTCGGCACCGTGCTCTGGGAACGGTCCGGCGAACCTGGGGACGACCTCGACCAACTCGACTTTCGCTACACGCGTGAGCCGGTCACGTTTCCCGCCGAGGCGCTCTCGGCGTTCCAGACGTTGGTGCGCGAGGTCGCGCCCGGCGTCGTCCGCGTCACGGCGAGACGGTCAAAGCTGTGGAAGGGCGAGGCCGAGATCACGGACGACACCACTCTCTGCATCGTCTGGGACTTCGAGCGTGGAGCGCCGCCGGGACCGCTCCGGCTCGTCCTCGACGCCGCGCGTGCGGCAGGCATCGAGCACAACGGCGGCGAGCTCCGTCGTCCGCAGGACGCTGAATCCGACGAAACGGTCCTGTACGAGGCGGGCGAGGCGCGATGAGCAGCGCTCGGCACCTCTACGTCCATCTGCCGTTCTGCGCGCACCGCTGCGGCTACTGCGACTTCGTCACCGTCGTCGGCCGGAGCGGGCAGCACGCCCCCTACGTCGACGCGCTGCTGCGGGAGCTCGAGCTGGAGCGCGGCCGGCTCGCGGAGCCGCTCCAGACGGTCTTTCTCGGGGGCGGGACGCCCACCTTCACCTCGCTGCCGGATCTTCGACGCCTCCTCGAGGTGCTCCCGGCGGCCGAGGAGGTGACCGTCGAGGCGAACCCCGAGACCGTGTCGCCGGAGCTCGCCTGCGCGCTGCGTCGTGTCGGCGTGTCGCGCGTTTCTGTCGGCGCCCAGACCTTCCGCCCGCAACTCCTCGACGTCCTTGAGCGTGTTGCCGGCCCTGACGACGTCCGGCGCGCTGTGCATCATCTTCGTGATGCCGGATTCGACAACATCTCGCTCGATCTCGTCTACGGGATTCCCAGCCAGAGCGCCTCCGATCTCGAGGCCGACCTCGACGACGCGCTCGAGCTCGAGCTCGAGCACCTTTCCTGCTACGAGCTCGAGGCGAAGCCGGGGACGCGCTTCACCCATGCCTGGGGAGCCGAGCTCGCCCGGCAGGCCGACGCGATGGAGGACTACTTCGAACGCGTCGTAGCCCGCCTGACCGGCGCCGGCTACCGCTGGTACGAGACGGCGAACTTCTGCCGCGCGGACGCCGACGGGCGGGACCTCCGTGCGCGCCACAACCTCGCCTACTGGCTCGGCCGCGACTACCTCGGGCTCGGGATCGGCGCGGTCAGCACAATCGAGAACCGGCGCTGGCGC
The DNA here is from genome assembly GCA_036497525.1 of Gaiellaceae bacterium. GTDB lineage: Bacteria > Actinomycetota > Thermoleophilia > Gaiellales > Gaiellaceae > Palsa-739. The sequence continues at coordinate 3,590 of DASXJG010000004.1, read as the reverse complement.
AACACGCCGCGGCTCGGGCGCTACCTGGCAGCGCTTGCAGCCGGACGCCCGCCCGAGCGCGAGCATGAGCCGCTCGAACCGGACGTGCAGGCCCGCGAGCGCGTAATGCTCGGGCTCCGGCTCGACGAGCCGTTGCCGCTCGGGGGCCTCCGGCCGGCACTCGACGCGGAGGCAGTTGCGCGCGCCGAGCAGCTCGGGCTCGCCGTGGACGGGGGCGACACGCTCGCGCTGACCCGGCGCGGCCGTTTCCTCGGCGGCGCGGTCACCGCCGACATCCTCGCCTGAGCGCTGCGGGGATCGCCGACGGGCTGCGGCTAAAATCTCCTGCAAATGCAGGCAACGGAGCAGCTGAGCGAGCGGCAGCAGGCGATCCTGCGGGGCGTCGTCGAGGAGTTCGTCGGCACCGGCCAGCCCGTCGGCTCGAAAACGCTCGTCGAGCGCTCGGACCTGCGGGTCTCGCCGTCGACTGTCCGGTCGGAACTCGCGGAGCTCGAGAGCCGTGGCTTCCTCACGCACCCGCACACCTCCGCGGGCCGTGTGCCGACCGAACGCGGGTACCGCATGTACGCCGACGAGCTGCTCGGACGGCTCGAGCCTCAACCGGCGGCATTCCCGCTCGACCTCACGTCGACCAATACCGAGGTCGAGTCGGCGTTGCAGGCGACGACGGAGATGCTCTCCCAGGTGACGCGCCTGCTCGCGCTCGTCTCCGCGCCGCCGCTCGAGGCGACGCACGTGCGCCACGTGGAGGTGCTGCTCCTGCAGCCGCAGCTCGTGATGGTGGTCGTCATCACCTCCGCCGGCGGCGTCTCCAAGCGGCTCTTCCATTTCGACGATCCCGTCGATCCCGGGCTCGCCCTGTGGGCGGGGGACTACCTGAACGAAGCCGTCTCCGGCCTCCACCTCGGCACAGGGCTGCTGCAACGGCGTTTCGAGGACGAAGGCCTTCGCCCGTCCGAGCGCGCGTTCCTCGCGGCGCTCCGGCCGGCCTTCATCGAGCTCGTCTCGGCCGAGCAGCGTCTGTACGTCGGCGGCGCCGCCGACCTGCTCGGCGAGGTGCGCGCGGAGGAGCTCGACGCCTACCGCAGCCTGTTCGAGCTTGTCGAGCGCCGTGCCGATCTCATCGACGTGCTCGGCCGGCCCAGCTCGTCGCAACGGCCGTTCGTTCGCCTCGGCCAGGAGCTCGCCCATCCCGGTCTCGCCGAGATCGCGCTCGTCGGCGCGTGCTACGGGCTCGTCCACCGGGCGCTCGGCGCGGTCAGCCTCGTCGGTCCCGTCCGCATGGACTACGAGAAGGCCCTCGGCGCGGTGCGCTCGGCGGCGCTCGAGCTGTCGCGCTTCGTCGAGTCCATCTACGACGAGGGCTAGGCCGGGCCGCCCGAGCTGCGGCCGCAGACGCCGTCGCTACATTCCGGAGCCATGGCGACGACCGACCGCGACTACTACGAGCTGCTCGGAGTCGGGCGCGACGCGAGCGAAGGGGAGATCAAGGGCGCTTTCCGGCGGCTCGCCCGCGAGCTTCATCCCGACGTCTCCGAGGAACCGGACGCGGAAGAGCGGTTCCGTGAGGTCGTCGAGGCGTACGAGGTGCTGTCGAAGACCGAGACGCGCGACCTGTACGACCGCTACGGCCACGCGGGACTGCGCAGCGGCGGCTTCGACCCGGGCCACGTCGACTTCGGCAGTCTCGCCGATCTCTTTTCCGCCTTCTTCGGCGACGAAATCCTGTTCGGCGGCCGGGGCCAAGGCGGGAGCGCCCGCGGCGCCGACCTTGCGGCGATCGTCGAGATCGACCTTGTCGAGGCGGCGCACGGCGTCACGCGCCAGGTGCCGTTCGAGGCTGCGGTCACGTGCAGCCGCTGCGGTGGGAACGGCGCCGAGCCCGGCACCGAGCTGACGACCTGCCCCACGTGCGACGGAGCAGGGCGGCTCCAGCAGGTGTCCCGAAGCGTGTTCGGCGAGTTCGTCCGCACCCAGACCTGTCCGACCTGCGCCGGAACCGGCCGTCGCATCGATCACCCGTGCACCGAATGCCGCGGCGCGGGACGTGTCGTCGAGGAGCGCACGCTCCCGGTCGAGATTCCGCCCGGAATCCACCACGGCCAGCGGATCCGGCTGGGCGGCGAGGGCCACGCTGGGCTCGCAGGCGGCCAGGCGGGAGACGTCTATCTCGAGGTTCACATTCGTCCCGACGAGCGTTTCGTGCGCGAGGGAGACGACATCTACGCGACTGCCGACCTGACCTTCACGCAGGCGGCGCTCGGCGCCACCCTCTCGATCCCGACGCTCGACGGCGAAGAAGAGGTCGAGTTGGCGCCCGGGACGCAGCCCGGGGAGATCGTCGTCCTGCATGGGCGCGGCATGCCGGTCCTGCAGGGCCGTGGCCGCGGCGACCAGCGCGTCCTCGTCAACGTCCTGGTGCCCCGCCGGCTGACGGACGAGCAGCGGCGCCTGTTGCACGAGTTCGACGAGCACGCCGACGAGAGCACGTACGGCAAGTCCGAGGGCCTGTTCGGCAAGCTCAAGAGCGCGTTCCGCTGAGGCGGTACGTCGTCGTCGGCGGGGAGCCCGAGCTCGCGCTCCTGCTCCACATCTTCCCCGAAGGCGTCGAGGAGCTGGACGGCGGCTACGCGGTCTATGCCGACGAGCCGCCGCTCGGCTTCGACGTCGTCGCGGTGGGCGAGGTGGACGAGCGCTGGCCGGACGCCTGGCGCGACTTCCACCACGGCGTGCGCGTCGGCGCGCTCTGGGTCGGGCCTCCCTGGGAGCGCCGATCTGCGGACGCGATCGCCGTCGTGATCGACCCGGGCCGGGCCTTCGGCACCGGCGCGCACGCGACCACCAGGCTCTGCCTCGAGCTGCTCCAGGACGTCGAGCCGGGAAGCCTGCTCGACGTCGGCTGCGGCTCGGGCGTCCTCTCGATTGCGGCCGCGAAGCTCGGGTTCGCGCCCGTGGGCGCGTTCGACATCGACGAGGTGGCGCTCGAGACGACCGAGGCGAACGCGAGCGCGAACGGCGTCGACGTCGAGATCCTCGGCGAGCTGCGGCCCGCCGGGCTCGCGGTGATGAACATCGCGCTCGACGTCGTCGAGGCGATGCTGCCGAAGCTCGCCGTCGACCGGGCGATCACATCCGGGTACATCGAGCGGGACGAGCCGCGCGCCGAGGGTTGGCGGCGCAGAGAACGGCATGTCCGCGACGGCTGGGCCGCGGACCTGCTTCGACGCGAGCCGCACCAGGAGCTCGAGCAGCCGTAGCTCATTACGATCGCGGCCATGGCGAGCTTCTCGATCCGCTTCCTTGGCTGCAAGGTCTCGCACGTCGACGCACACGCGGTGCGCAAGCGGCTGCTGGCCGACGGCCACGAGGAACTGGACAGGGACGCCGACGTCGCGGTCGTCAACACGTGCTGCATCACACACGAGGCGGTGGCGAAGTCGCGCAAGGAGGCCGCCCGCGCGGCGCGCACGCATCGGCGCGTCTACGTCACCGGCTGCGCTGCCAACCTCGCCGGCGACCCGTTCGCCGGACTGCCCGCCAACGTCGTCGTCGTCCCGCGCCGGAGCGAGGAGACGCCCGACTTCGTCGCC
>DASXJG010000003.1:0-2551 GCA_036497525.1 Gaiellaceae bacterium | reverse complement strand
GGCCGGCGCGACCGAGCGCGACCGCGTCGCGGTCGAGGAGCCGCTCGAGATCCGGATCGGCGGGACGCCGGTCGCCGTCACGATGCGGACGCCGGGGCACGACGAGGAGCTCGCGCTCGGCTTCTGCCTCTCGGAGGGGCTACAGCCGCGCGGGGCGCGTCTGCCCGAGGACCTCGCTGCCAACACCGTCGACGTCGACGCGCCCGGATTCGACCCGGCCCGGCTACAGCGGAGCTTCTACACCTCCTCGTCCTGCGGGGTCTGCGGCAAGGGTGCGCTCGAGGCGGTCGCGGTGGAGGCCCCGCGCGTCGAGTCGCAGCTTCGGGTGTCGCTCACCCTCGTCGCGGCCCTCCCCGAGCAGCTGCGAGAGGCGCAGGCGGCGTTCGCCGTCACGGGCGGCCTGCACGCGACGGGACTCTTCACCGCCGGGGGCGAGGCCCTGTGCGTCCGCGAGGACGTCGGCCGGCACAACGCGCTGGACAAGGTCGTGGGCTGGGCCTTTCGGCAGCAGTTGCTGCCGCTCGCCGACCACCTGTTGTGCGTGAGCGGCCGGCTCTCCTTCGAGCTCGTCCAGAAGGCGGCGGTCGCCGGCTGCCCGGTACTCGTCGCGGTCGGCGCGCCGTCGAGCCTCGCCGTCGACCTGGCGGCGGACCGCGGCGTCACTCTCTGCGGCTTCGTCCGCGGCGGCTCCGCCAACGTGTACACGGAGCCGTGGCGAATCGAAACCTGACGGGGATTCTCCTCGTCGGCGGCGCGAGCAGCCGCTTCGGCTCGCCCAAGGCGCTCGCTCGGTTCGAGGGGGAGACGCTCGCCGAGCGTGCGTGGCGTCTTCTCCGCGAGGCGTGCACCGAGCGCATCGCCGTCGGCGACCCCGAAGGGCTCCCGTTCGAGACACTGGACGACCCCGGCACCGGCCCCGTCGCGGCAATCGCCGCCGGCCTCCGAAGAGCGACCTGCGAGGTCGCCGTCGTGGTCCCCGTCGACATGCCGCTCCTGATGTCGGGCGCTCTCCGCTTGCTGGCGGACGCCTGTCGCGAGGCGGCAGTCGCCCAGCGCGGCCCGCTCCCCTGCGCGGTGGCGACTCGCATGCTGCCCGCGTTCGAGACCGGCGAGCGCCGACTCAGCGCCGTCCTCGACGGCCTCGACATTGCACGCATCCAGCTCGAGGAGCGGATGCTCGCGAACGTGAACACACGTGCGGACCTCGATACGCTCGCGTCGTGAACTCGCAGTTCCGCGTCGACGGAGACGCCTACGACGACTTCATGGGCCGCTACTCGACCGTCCTCGCGACGCTGTTTGCGGACTTCGCCGACGTGCGTTCGGGGATGCGCGCGCTCGACGTCGGCGCGGGCACCGGCGCACTCACCGCCGAGCTCCTCTCTCGCGGCGCATCGGTCGCAGCGGCCGACCCGTCACCCGAGTTCGTCGACGTCCTGCGCAAGCGCTTCCCGAACCTCGAGGTCGAGGAGGCTCCGGCCGAGTCTCTTCCGTTCGGAACAGACGTGTTCGACGTGGCACTGGCGCAACTCGTGGTTGCCTTCGTGTCGGATGCGCCGGCGGCGGTCGCGGAGATGGCGAGGGTCGCACGCCGCGTCGCGGTCTGCATGTGGGGCGTCGCGGAGGTCGACATGTTCGCGGCCATCGACCGCGCGGCAGAGGCGATCGGCGCGTCGCGTGCCGGCGAGCCCCGCAAGTACAGGACGGCGCAGGAGCTCCAGGACCTACTCGCACCGCTCGGCGAGGTCGAGTCCGCGGAGCTGGACGTGACCGCCGGCTACGGCAACTTCGAGGAGTTCTGGAACGCCATGGACCGCCTCGTCGGCCCCGCCGGCCACTGGCTCGCCTCGCTCGACGCCGACGCGCGCGAGCGCGCGCACGAGGAGCTCTTTCGCCAGCTCGGCAGTCCGAGCGGGCCGTTCGAGCTCGGGGCGCGCGCATTCGCGGTCGCGGTCACGCCCGCGTGAGCACGGAAGAGCGCTCGGCGCCGGTGCCGACGAGAGTGACCTCGACGTCGAGCTCGCGCTCGACGAACTCGACGTAGGCGCGCGCTGCGCCCGGCAGCTCCGCGACCGACGAGCAGTCGTCGAGTGGCTCGCTCCAGCCCTCGAGCAGCTCGTAGACGGGCCGAGCCGCGTGGAAGTCGCTCTGGTGGGCCGGGAAGTCGCGCGTCTCGTGCCCGTCGCGCGTGCGGTAGCGGATGCAGACGGGCAGCTCGGCGAAGTGGGAGAGCACGTCGAGCTTCGTGAGCGCGAGCTGGTCGATCCCGTTCACGCGCACCGCGTACCGGAGGGCGACGAGATCGAGCCAGCCGCAGCGCCGCTCGCGGCCGGTCACGGTTCCGTACTCGCCGCCGAGCTCGCGCATCCGCGACTGCTCCTCGCCTTCGATCTCGGACGGGAACGGGCCTTCGCCGACGCGCGTCACGTATGCCTTCGCCACGCCGACGACGTGGTCGATCAGCTGCGGCCCGATGCCGACGCCGGTCGCGGCGCTGGCGGCCACCGGGTTGGAGGAGGTCACGAAGGGATACGTGCCGTGGTCGAGGTCG
>DASXJG010000002.1:0-5113 GCA_036497525.1 Gaiellaceae bacterium | reverse complement strand
CCAGAGCGCGCCTGCGCCGCTCGGCCCGCACATCTTGTGGCCCGAGACAGCGACGAAGTCGGCGCCGAGCGCCTGCACGTCGAGCTTCATGTGCGGCGCCGCCTGGGCCGCGTCACAGACGAAGATCGCGCCCTGCTCGTGCGCCCACGCGACGAGCCGGTCGACCGGGTTGATCGTGCCGAGCGAGTTCGAGACGAGGTTCGTGGCGACGACCTTCACGTTCCCCCCGCGCGCGAGCTCGTCGAGGCCGGAGAGGTCGAGCTCGCCGTGATCGTCGAGCGGCACCATGCGGAGCTCGGCGCCGCGCTTGCCGCCGATGTACTGCCAGGGCACGAAGTTCGAGTGATGCTCGAGCTCGCTGACGACGACGATGTCGCCGGGCCCGAGGTTCCAGAGGCCCCAGGCGTAGGCGACGAGGTTGATCGCCTCGGTCGCGTTGCGGACGAAGATGACCTCGTGCGCGTGCGGCGCGTTGAGGAAGGCGCGCATCCGCTCGCGCGCGTGCTCCAGCGCTTCGGTCGCCCGCTCCGCCAGCTCATAGACGCCGCGATGCACGTTCGCGTACGACGTCTCGTAGAAGTGATCCATCGCCTCCAGCATCTGCCGCGGCTTCTGGGAGCTCGCTGCCGAGTCGAGGAAGGCGAGCGGCTTTCCGTGGAACTCCTGCTGGAAGATCGGGAAGTCGGCGCGCAGCGTGCGCGCATCGAGCTTCTTTCCGGCTGTCACGGCCACTCTCAGATGGTAACGAGCATCTTCACATCGACCTCTAATCGCCCGTCCGCACACTGCGATCGTCATGGCCGGCAACTCGCGGATCGAACGGGCACGGCACCGCGCACGCACCGCGAAGGTCTGGCTCGGCGCGGTGACCGCGCTCGTGTTCGGCGTCGCGTTCGTCGGCGCGAAGACGCACGCGCCCGGCCACGCGAAGGGACAGTCGAAGCCGCTCGGCGCTCCCTCTTCCTTCGAGCGGGCCGTTCACAGCAGCGCCCTCCAGAGCGGGCAGATCGCTCCGGCCGTGCAGCCTCCCGCAGTCTCCTCCTCGACGTCGTGAGCGCCGAGACGGTGGAGCGGTTCCGCGCGATGGGCTGCGACGTCGCCGTGGCGGGCGGCGATCCGGCGACTGTGGCCGACGCCCTCGAGCGCTGGGAGGACGCGTTCAGCCTCTTCCGGCCTGGGTCGGAGCTCTCCGGCGTCAACGCCTCGCCTGCGCTGGTTGTCACCGTTTCGCGGTTCTTCTCGAGCACGCTGCAGATTGCGCTCGACGTCGCCTCCGACACCGAGGGGCTCGTCGAGCCGACGCTCTGCGGCCGCTGGACGGAGGTCGCCGTCTCGGGACGGCTGCTCTCGCGGCCGCCCGGGCTCGCGCTCGACCTGAACGGCGTGGTCAAGGCGCTCGCCGTGGACGAAGCCGCGGCGACGCTCGCCGAGCCCGGCTTCGTGTCGGTCGGCGGGGACATCGCCGTGCGCGGTCCGGTCGACGTCGCGCTTCCCGCCGGCGGCGCCGTCCGCGTGGTCGCAGGCGGTCTCGCGACGAGCGGCACAGCGTCGCGCGGCGCGCACCTCGTCGATCCGGCGACCGGTGAGCCGAGCGAGTCGTGCTGGGAGCAGGTGACCGCGTCGGGCGCGACGTGTCTCGCGGCGGACGTCGCCGCGAAGGCGGGATTCCTGCTCGGAGAACACGGGCCGGAGTGGCTCGAGTCGCGCGGGATCCCGGGACGGTTCGTCTCGCCGGACGGCGAGGTGCTCGAGAACGCCTGCTGGTCGCGCGCGACGAAGGAGCGCGTGACATGCACGTGAGCTCGAGCCCCGCGATCTGGTACGCGGCCCGCGCCTCCGGCGTCGCGGCGTACGTCGTCCTCAGCCTCGTCGTCTGCCTCGGCCTCGCGCTCGGCGGCAAGGCGCAGACCCGGCGCTGGCCGCGCTTCTCGGTCGAGGAGATCCACCGCTTCGGCGGACTGCTCGTCGGCTCGCTGATCGGCGTCCACGTCCTCGCCATCGCGGCCGACTCGTTCCTGCCCTTCTCGCTCACCCAGCTGCTCGTCCCGTTCACGTCTGCCTACCGCCCGCTCTGGACCGGCCTCGGGATCGCCGCAGCCGAAATCCTCGTCGCGCTCGCGATCACGAACCATTACCGTCGCCGGCTGCCGTACGCCTTCTGGCGGAAGGCGCATTACCTCAACTTCGCGGTCTGGGGGCTCGCCTCGCTGCACGGGCTCATGGCCGGCACCGACCGCGGCGCCGCCTGGCTCGCGATCCTCTACGGCCTCTCGGTCGCAGCCGTCGCCACGCTCCTCGTCTGGCGGTTCGGCGGCCACGTGCTCCGCTCGCCGCGGGTGGCGACCGCCGGCCTCGTCACCGTGGTCGCGCTCCCGCTGCTCATCCTGGGGCCGCTGCGCCACTCGCCGCCGGCATGGGACGCTGCGCAGGTGAACGAGCAGCTGACCGGGAAGGTGATCCGGAACGGAACAGAGGTGCAGCAGATCGTGTCCTTCGTGGGACAGGCGCGCCGGCCGCAGAAGCTGCTCGTCCGCGCCGACCTGCTCGTCGCGCCGGGCCGGCTCCAGAACACGTCGCTTCAGCTCGAATATCTCCCGAGCGGCGACGTCTGCCGCGGCCGGGTGACCAACGTCGGCGGCACGAGCTTCAGCGGGACGTGCCGCCTCCCGAACGGGACCAGCCGGACGATCGACGCGAGCTGGCAGCCGACCGAGGACCAGACCGGCGTAGTCGGCCAGATCCAGCTGAATGGGTAAGACCGCCGCCGCCCTCATTGTCGTCGTGCTCGCCGCCGCCGTCGGCGGCGGCGTAGGAAAGGCACAGCCGTCGCAGACCGAGACACTGCAAGTGAAGCGGATCGGCTCGCTCCCTCAGGCGGTGGCCAAGTCGGCCGCCGTGGCGCTACCCGGCGGGCGGCTGATGGTGCTCGGCGGCTACGCGGGCGGACGGTCGCTCAAGACGATCCTCGCCGGACGCCCGAGTCGGCTCCGGCGGTTCGGCCGCCTTCCGCTCCCGACGCACGACGCGGCAGCTGCCGTCGTCCACGGCTCGGTCTACCTCTTCGGCGGCGGCGCGAGCTTCTCGATGCCCAGCGTCGTACGCATCGACCCGATCACCAGCCAGGCGAAGGAGGCGCCGGCCCTCGACGAGCCGCTCTCGGACCTCGGCGCCGTGACGATCCACCGCCACATCTACCTCGTCGGGGGCTTCACCGGCGCCCAGTTCGCGTCGGCGATCCTCCGCTACAACCGGCACGGCGGGACGTCGACGGTCGGCCGCCTGCCGCAGCCCACGCGCTACGCGGGCGTGGCGAAGCTCGGCCGGACGATCTACGTCGCCGGCGGCCTGACGCCGGGCGGGGCGACGAACGCCGTCTACGCGGTCTCGCTGCACGGCCGCGTGCGACAGGTGGCGACCCTGCCCGCTCCGGAGGACCACGCCGCGCTTGCCGCGCTCGGCGGCCGCCTCTACCTGGTGGGCGGCGGCTTCGTCCTCGCGATCGATCCGGCCTCGGGGAAGGTCTCGCTCGCGGCGCAGCTGCCGGCTTCGCTCTCCGACCCGACGGCCACCACGGTCGGCCGGCGCATCGTCGTGACCGGCGGCGGGACGAGCGGCGTCTGGGCCTTGTCCCCCGCCTAGACGACTTCTCTCGCAAGCTTCCCTACGCGAGAATGTTGACTGCCCGCGCGGCGACCAGGAGCACGGTCACGACGGAGAGCATGGACTCGGCGGCCATCAACGCCTTGGCCAGCCGGGTCAGCGGCAATGCGTCCGTCGGGCTGAACGCCGTTGCGTTCGTGAGGGAGATGTAGAAGTAGTCCCAGAGACGGGGAGCCCAGCCGTCTCGCGCAAGCTGCGGGTTCTCGTCCTGCGGGAACTGGAAGTCGGGCTTACGCGGCTCGGTCGAGAGCGCTCGCGCGACAGGGCCGCCGATATCGAGCTCCCAGAAGGCGAGACCGAACGCGATCGTGTTCGTGAACCACACCACGCCCCCGCTGGCCAGTAGCTGAGCTCCCGTGATGCGGGTCGCCGAGTGCGCAATCAGCGAGGCGACCAGCACGACTACGCCGAGCACGTTGAAGAGCCAGACGACGGAAAGGAGGCCGATGACGATCTCCCGCCTGTGGTCGTGACGAACGAGGCGCTTCAGGCCCAGGAGCAGCGTGGCCGCGAGAGCGATGTAGGGCGCCGCGACGACGAGCCACATCCACCAGAGCGGCTGTCCGAGCGTCTCCCAGCCAGCGTGTTTCGATGCCCACGCGAGCGCGATCAGAATCGCGGCTGCGACGAGCGCAAAGGGGGCGGCGTCGTTACGGGCCTCGCGTGCCGCTGCGTGCAGGCGAGCCGAGTCGGTCTGCTCCGCAACGGGAGGAGGTGCGACGGCGGCCATGCCTGAAGTGAACCTGTTCTACCTCGTGCGAGCTAGCGGGAAGTCGCTGACGATGATCCGGACTTCGGCGAACCCGATTGGCCGGGACACATGTACTCGCCGGAAGACGACGATCTGCCCAGCGACTATCCAGACCCGGCTGACTCAGACGCGCTCGTCGAATGGGGGCAAAGACACCTCGGCCCCTGACGTTCGCGCACTGACCCGATTCACTTACCGGGATCTTTCCGCTCATCAGGCCGCCTGAAAAGCCTCCCGCGGAACCAGGCAGCCCCCTCAGCCCGATCGAGCTCGGCTCCAAGCTCATCCGGGTCGTCGACCAAAGCCCTCTCCTCGGCGGCGTAGTCACGGTCGAGCTGCTGCTCGCGTTTCTTCCGCTCCGTCCACCACAGTCGGACCTTTCGGAACATGGGCAGGACGCTAATCACTCATGCGGCCGGGCGCCACGGAGCCTCACCGGGTTCATGGGGGGTGGTTGTTGCTCGCCCGGACCACAGCTCCGGAATGACCCTCGAAATCAGGCGCGGGGCCCCGTGGGCGGCTGCGGGGGACCAGCGTCCTGGCGCGCTCTGTCCCCGGCCTGTTCCCGTCGCGCCAATCTGGCGACGTACATCGCTCGGTGGCACTGCCGCCACTGCGCAAACCGCGCCCGGACACTCGCAAGGCGCGACATGCCGAGAGTGTGCTTCAACGGACCTCCGTGTGCCAGGAACCTGGCTTGGG
>DASXJG010000001.1:0-2831 GCA_036497525.1 Gaiellaceae bacterium | reverse complement strand
CGGGGTTTAGCGAGCCGGCCCTGTCGCCAGGGCCGCTGGTGGGCTCTTACCCCACCGTTTCACCCTTACCGGCCGCGACTCCGGAGATCCGCGACCGGCGGTCTGTTTTCTGTGCCACTTTCCGTCGGCTTTCGCCGCCTCCCTGTTGGGAGCGTCCTGCCCTGTGGTGTCCGGACTTTCCTCGACGCCTCGCGAGAGGCGCCGCGGTCACCCGGCCTGCGTCCCGGATTGTACCCCGGTTCCGACGCCGTCGATCCTCCCGTGCAGGCGCATCTCGCACTCCGGACAGCGGACGAGCGCGCCCTCGTGGAGGACGAACTCGCCGCAGACCGGGCACTCGAGCGACGCCCCACGCAGCACGGCGAAGAGCTCTTGCTCGAGGGTCCGGTGGAGGGGCGTGAGCTCACTCACAGCTCCCGGAACACCCCCACGACCTTGCCGAGGATCTGGACGTGCGGCGCGTAGATCGGCTCGAGCGTCGAGTTCTCCGGCTGCAAGCGAATCCGCCCGTTCTCGCGGAAGAACCGCTTCACGGTCGCCTCGTCTGCCGTCTCGTCGTCGCCGGCGAGGGCCACGACGATCTCTCCGTCGCGCGCCTCCTGGGCACGGCGCACGACGACGACGTCGCCGTCGAGGATGCCCGCCTCGATCATCGAGTCGCCCTTGACGCGCAGCAGGAAGTCGCCGCGCAGGCTCTCGGGCACCGCGATCTCGTCTTCGACGTTCTCCTCCGCCAGCAGCGGTCCGCCCGCGGCGATCTGCCCGAGCAGCGGCAGCTTCGGCAGCTCGGCGACGACCGTCTGGGCGCTCTTCTCCCGGCCGACGAGCTCGAGCGCCCTCGGCTTCGTCGGGTCGCGGCGGAGCAGCCCTGCGCGCTCGAGGTTCGCCAGGTGCGCATGGACGGTGGAGGGCGAGGCGAGCCCGACCGCGTCGCCGATCTCGCGCACGGTCGGGGGATAGCCGTGCCGGTCGACGTACTCGAGGAGGAAGCTCCAGATCTCGCGCTGGCGGCCGGTCAGCTCGGCTGTGGTCTGCATCTCACGCTCCGGGGGTCGGGTACGGTGGCGAACACGTGTTCGACAGCAGAGTACGGACTCCTCCGGACGGCGTCAATCCGATGTCGCCGGATCGAGCGGGTGAGGCACGATCGTCGGCGCGCGCAGGCCGCGCATACGATCGTCGCTAGCGTCCTCTTCCGGGAAAGGAGCGCTGAGCGCGAGATGGACGTCAACCTTCATACCGTCGTACTCAACGTTGCGGACCTGGAGAAATCGGTCGAGTTCTATCGAGGCGTCTTCGAGTTCCCCGTTATCGGGCAGCGAGGACGGGCCACCGCGCTGCTCGTCCACGAGGACGAGGGCAGGCAGGTCGTTGTGCTCCGAGAGGTAGGAGGGAACGCGCTCCATCCAGGGCGGGGCACGATCGGGCCACGATTGGTCGGGTTCGAGGTTGCCTCGCCGGAGAACCTCGAGCTGATCGAGCAGCGCTTGGAGCAACGGCAAGCGCCAATCACAGAGCTTCGTAGGGAAACGTGGGAGGCGATCCTGGGAACGGACCCCGACCGCATCGAGTTCGTCGTCGCATCGAGCCTGACCGGTGCACCGATATCCAGGGACGACTGGCGGAACATCGACAGCATGGTTTTTGCATTTGACTGACACGAGGCCCCGTTTCGGGGCCTCTGTCGTTTCTGGAGGAGGCCCGAAACGGCTTCGTCCCGGGCGATGCGCTGGAGAGGACTTGAACCTCCACGGCCTATGCGGCCACTAGGCCCTCAACCTAGCGCGTCTACCAATTCCGCCACCAGCGCGAGAGCCCGCGCAGTGTAGCGCCGCTACAGGTAGTGGAAGAGAGCGATGCTGTTGGCGAAGAAGAGCGTGCCGAGCACGGCGGTTACGCGCGTGAGGTTGCGCTCGACGATGTGCGTCCCGCCCTGAGACGCGGGCGTGAAGCCCAGCCCGCCCATGCCGGCGTCGCGGCCAGAGTGCATGAGGATGGTCGTGATCAGGGAGACCACGATGAGCACCTGCAGGACTGCCAGAACCTGGAGCACGCGCCTAGCGTAGCCGCCGTCCGCGCACTTCGAGGATCGTGTCGACGAGCTCCGAGGCGATGCGGTCCTTCGTGACGTACCCGACCGCGCCCACCTCGCGCGAGCGGTCGACGTCGGCGCGCGAGTTCGAGCCGGTGAGCATGAGGACCTGGACCTCGTCGCTCTCGGCGCGGATCTCGCGGGTCGCCTCGAAGCCGTCGAGCACCGGCATGCTCACGTCCATCAGAACGACGTCCGGCACGAGCGACCGCGCGAGCTCGACCGCCTGGCCGCCGTCGCTCGCCTGGCCGGCGATCTCGATCCGGTCGTCCGCGCCCAGGATCGCCTCGAGTGCCTCCGCGAACAGCCGGTGGTCGTCCGCGATGAGGACACGGACCGGCTTCTGCTTGCGCTTGCGCACTCCACCATCTTCGTTGTTAGCGTCGAATTGTGGAAGGGGACGTCCGGGAACGAATCCAGAAGCTGCTGGTGACAGGCGACAACCGCCTCAAGCAGGGCGTCGATCCGGCCAAGGCGCGCGAGAGCTGGGAGCAGGCGCTCGCGCTCGCGCGGGAGGCCGGGCTCGAAGAGAAGATCCGCCCGCTCGTCGAGGTCAGGCTCGCGGATCTCGAGCAGCCGCCCGGCTGAGGATCGCTTCGATCCGTTCCGCCTGGCGCCTGACGTCGTGCTCCGCGGTCGCCTCTCGCGCCGCGTCGTTCGGGCAGGGCAGCGACGCCGCCTGCACGAGTGCCCGCGCGAGGTCGTCGACGTCGAGCGGGTCGACGAGCACGCCTGCTTC